>CALFRR010000161.1 GCA_937919435.1 uncultured Alphaproteobacteria bacterium
GTGTCGACCGACGAGATGCTGCGCGACATGGTCGCCGCCCGGATCGAGGCCGAGATCAAGGCCGAGACCATGCCAGCCGCGCCGGTCGCCGCTCAGCCGTCGCCGGCCGCCCAGCCGGTGGTCGCCGAGCCGACCGCGCCGGTCACCTACGCCGCCCACGACCCGGCGGTGGCGCTGCAGCGCTACGAGACCCAGCCGGCGCCGTTCGTCCACAAGGATCCGATCCAGGAGCTCGAGCAGCCGATGGCCCGGCCCGAGCCGCAGGTCGATCGCCGGCCCTACATCCCGCCGACCGCCGTGCGGCCGACCGGCCAGCAGCGGATGCCGCGGGTCGACGAGTTCCCGCCGATCGCCCAGCGCCAGATGGCGGCTCCCGAGGAGCACGTCGACGACGAGCGTCGGCCGATGAGCCTGCTGAAGCGCCTCGCCCACGGCCTCGGCCGTCGCGAGGAGGCGGAAGAGGCCCAGCACGCCGCCCCGGCGCGCGAGCCGAGCTTCCGTGAGCCGGTCCAGCATCGGGCCCCGACCCACGAGGACTACGCCAAGCGCGCCGCCCCGCGGACCGCGCCGGAAGTCGGTCACCGCCCGGCCGCCGGATCGCTCGATCCGATGGGCCGGCAGCCGGCGCAGCGCGTCGCCGACGACGATCAGCTGGAGATTCCGGCCTTCCTGCGTCGCCAGGCCAACTGACCGATCCGGAATCGATGTCGTGAAAGCGGGGCCCGTCGCATGCGACGGGCCCCGCACCATTTCGACACAATCGTTCCAATTAATTGATTTTTAAGGTTTATCAATCTCCATCGAGCGGTAACATTGTGTAACCAAGAGTGATTTCGTTTTAAATGCGACCGTCGCTAACTTCAGGATCGCGGAGATCGCAGGGTACCGTTCGCGGTGCCACCCGGGGCGAAAACGGGGGCGAACTCGGCAGGGGGCATCCTTCGGGATGAGAGACCATCACCTCCGGCGATCCCATGGGGTCTCCCGAGGCAGGCGAGTGAAGACGACATGACGCGCAATGTGGCGAACCACCAGACCACGATCGCCGAGACCGTGAGGGTCGTGGGAATCGGAGTTCACAGCGGCGAACGCGTCTCCCTCGCTCTCCATCCCGCCGACGCCGACACCGGCATCGTCTTCGTCCGTACAGAACTGCCGCGTGGCCGCGACGTCGAAATCCCCGCTTCCTGGAAATACGTCTCCGCGACCGACCTGTGCACGATGGTCGGCGATCCGCGCGATGCTTCGGTCGCCACGATCGAGCATCTGATGGCGGCGCTGCGCGGCCTGTCGATCGACAACGTGGTGGTCGAGATCGACGGTGCCGAAGTTCCGGTGATGGACGGGTCTTCCGACGCCTTCGTCGAAGCGATCGATCAGGTCGGCATCGTCACTCAGAACGCCCGCCGCCGCTACATCAAGGTGCTGAAGCCGATCCGGGTCGAGAACGGCAAGGCCTGGGCCGAGCTGACCCCCTACGCCGGGTCGCGCTACGAAGTGACCATCGATTTCGCCGAAGAGGTGATCGGCCGCCAGGAGATCGGCGTCGACCTGACCCCGGACCTGTTCCGCACCCAGATCTCGCGGGCCCGCACCTTCGGTTTCGTCCGCGATCTCGAGAAGCTCCTGCCGATGGGCCTGTGCCGCGGGTCGAGCCTCGAGAATTCCGTCGCCATCCAGGACGGCCGGGTACTCAATCCGGAAGGCCTGCGCTGGGTCGACGAGTTCGTCCGCCACAAGCTGCTCGACGCGATCGGCGACCTCGCCCTGTCGGGCGCGCCGATGATCGCCCGCTACCGTTCGTATCGCGGCGGCCACAAGCTCAACTACCTGACCCTCAAGGCTCTCCTCGACGATCCGACCGCCTGGACCTTCGTCGATCGTCCGGCCCGCGGCGCCTCGCCGGTGGCCGAACTCGGCACCGGCATGGTTGCGCCCGCCTATGGCGCGGAAGTCGCCTGAAACCGCCGTATCGCGACGATCGGAGACGCCCGGGGCATGCCTCGGGCGTTCGTGTCACGGGGCGGCGTCTTCGCGGCAGCGACCCTCGGGCGCAGGAAAGGCGGCGGCTCCGCCACAAATTCGGACCAAACGCCGCCGACGAAGATGACGCGCTCGTCGGGGCACGCTAGAACGTGCCGGAGTGCATTCGCAGGTCGGGTCCCTTCCGGGGACGACGGGACGAGTCTACGCGGGGTGAGCGACGTGCAGGTCGAGATCGGGACGCATATGACCACCGGAAGGGCGCTCGCCCGGGCCGGACGGATCGCGATCGCAGCGGCGATGGCCGCGGCTCTCCTCGCCGGCTGTTCGTCGAAGGACGAGGTGCTGGAATCGACCCCGGCCGATCAGCTCTACAACGAGGGTCTGGTCAACCTCGAGGCCGGCAAGCGGGCCGACGCGGCGAAGAAGTTCGAGGACGTCGACCGGCTGCATCCCTATTCGACCTACGGCAAGAAGGCCATTCTGATGCAGGCCTATGCCCAGTTCGAGCGGATGTCCTACACCGACGCGATCCAGGCGGCGCAGCGCTTCATCACGCTCTATCCGACCAGCCCGGACGCCGCCTATGCGCAGTATCTGATCGCCGAGAGCTACTATCGGCAGATGCCGGAGGTCAGCCGCGACCAGCAGCGCACCGGCAGCGCGGTCGAAGCCTACAAGGAACTGATCGAGAAGTACCCGACTTCGCCCTATGCCGAGGACGGCAAGAAGAAGCTGTTGCAGGTCAAGGACCAGCTCGCCGGCAAGGAGATGGACGTCGGCCGCTTCTATCTGCAGCGCCGGCAGTATCTGGCGGCGATCAACCGCTTCAAGCTGGTCCTGTCCGAGTACCAGACCACCCGCCACGTCGAAGAGGCGCTGGCCCGACTGGTCGAGTGCTACTATGCGCTCGGCGTGATCCCGGAAGCGAAGACCGCCGCGGCGGTGCTCGGCCACAACTTCCCGGAAAGTCAGTGGTACAAGGACAGCTACGCGCTGCTCGCCAAGGGCGGCTACGAGCCGAGCGAGGACAAGGGCAGCTGGATCTCCAAGGCCTTCGTCAACGTGAAGCTCTTCTGAGCGACGTTCGCCGCGGGGGTTCCGATTCGTTCTCGTGGCGGCTATCGTCGCGGTCGTCGAAATCGGAGATTCGTGTCCGCCCATGCTCGCCGCCCTGTCGATCCGAGACATCGTCCTGATCGAGCGGCTCGACATCGACTTCGCGCGCGGCCTGACGGTGCTGACCGGCGAGACCGGCGCGGGCAAGTCGATCCTGCTCGACAGTCTCTCTCTGGCGCTGGGCGGCCGCGGCGACGCGGGCCTGGTGCGGGAAGGCGCCCCCCAGGGGCAGGTGACGGCGGTGTTCGACGTCGCCGCCGACCATCCGGTGCGCCGGCTGATCGCCGACAACGAGATCGAGGCGGCGGGTGAGCTGATCCTGCGCCGGATCCAGACCGCCGACGGGCGGACCCGCGCCTTCCTCAACGACGCGCCGGTCTCGGCCGGCCTGCTGCGCGAGGTCGGCGAGGCGCTGGTCGAGATCCACGGCCAGCACGACGACCGGGCGCTGGTCGACGAGCGTGAGCACCGGCGGCTGATCGACGCCTTCGGTGGGCTCGACGCGGCGGTCGCGGGGGTCGGCGAGGCGTGGCGCGGCTGGCGGCGGGCGGTGGAGGCGCGCGATCGGCTGCTCGCCCGGATCGACGAGGCGCGGCGCGAGGCGGACTATCTGAGATCGTCGCTCGAGGAGCTCGATCGATTGGCTCCGGCGGTCGGCGAGGAGACCGAGCTGGCGGCGGCGCGGCATCGGATGATGCAGGCGGAGAAGGTCGCCGGCGATCTCTCGGAGGCGTTGGAGACGCTCGACGGGCCGCATTCGCCGATCCCGACGATCGCCGCGGTGATGCGGGCGCTGGAGCGCAAGGCGGCGCTGTCGCCGGGACTCGCGGAGACGGTGTTGAAGCCGCTCGGCGAGGCGCTCGACCGGGTCGAGGAGGGGCGCGGCGCGCTCGAGGGGCTGCTGCGGGCGGCGGAATTCGATCCGCGCGAACTGGAGCGCACCGAAGAGCGGCTGTTCGCACTCCGGGCGGCGGCGCGCAAGCACGCCTGCACGGTCGATGCGCTGCCCGGGCTGCGGCAGCGGATGGCGAGCGATCTCTCCGACCTCGATCACGGCGAGGAGAAGCTGGCGGCGCTGGAGACCGCGGTGGTGGCGTCCGAGGCCACCTATCGGCGGCTGGCGCGCGACCTGTCGGCGGCGCGGGCCGCGGCGGCGCGCGAACTCGAGGGCCGGGTCGAGGTGGAACTGCCGGCGCTCCGGCTGGAGCGGGCGCGGTTCATCGTCGCCCAGGAGGCGCGGGACGAGGCGGCCGGGCCGGAGGGCATCGATCGGATCGAGTTCCACGTCCAGACCAACCCGGGGACGCGGCCGGGGCCGATGATGAAGGTCGCCTCGGGCGGCGAGCTGTCGCGGTTCCTGCTGGCCTTGAAGGTCAGCCTCGCCGATCGCGGTTCGGCACCGACGCTGATCTTCGACGAGATCGACACCGGGGTCGGTGGTGCGGTGGCCGGGGCGATCGGCCAGCGGCTGGCGCGGCTCGCCGAGCGGGTCCAGGTGATGAGCGTCACCCATGCGCCGCAGGTGGCGGCGCGGGCCGACACCCATCTCCTGATCTCCAAGGAGCCGGTGCGCGGGCCCGACGGCGCGGCGGGCGAGCGGGTGGCGACCCGTGTGGCGACGCTGGAACCTGACGCGCGGCGCGAGGAGATCGCGCGGATGCTGTCCGGTGAGGCGATCACCGACGAGGCGCGCGCCGCGGCGGCGAGCCTGATGGCGGGGGGGTAGGGGCGGTTCGCCGCTGCCGGGCTTCCGTGACGCGGCGAAGACCCCCTCATACGCCCCTGCGGGGCACCTTGTCCCGCGAGGGAACCTTTGCGTAATCCCGGCCACGGCTCGAACGACGGCATCGCCACACCCTCTCCCGTCGTCCCCGGCTGCGCGTCAGCGCCGGGGAAGGGGACCCAGTCTGCGCCGCAACGGATAGGAATACCTACTGGATCCCCTTCCCCTCCGCTTCGCTCCGGCCGGGGATGACGGGAGAGTATGGGGTTGCTGCCGGGGCAATTTCGTAGGTCGTTGGCGACTCCATCGAATTGTGCAAAGGCCCCCTCGCGGGAGAAGGTGGCCGAAGGGCGGATGAGGGGGCGGACCCACCCTCTCGGCGAAGCGCCGTCGGCTCGCTCCTCTCCGCTCCCCCGGAAAATCCTCGGCCGGCCGTTTCTTCCGCCGCGATGCCGCTCTAGAAATCCTCGTGTGTGCCCGCGCGCCGCGGGTCCGGCCATCGCCTCGGAGGTACCCCATGTCGTCGATCGAACCGGCCACCGACACGCTCACGGCTCCGGAAGCCGCGGCCGAGGTCGCCCGGCTCTCCGAGCTGATCCGCGCCGCCGATCGCGCCTATTACCAGGACGATGCACCGACCCTGACCGACGCCGACTACGACGCCGCCCGGCGGCGGTTGGTGGTGCTGGAGGAGCGGTTTCCCGAGCTGAAGGCAGCGGACAGCCCGACCGTCACGGTCGGCGCCGGCCCGTCGGAGCGGTTCGAGAAGATCCGCCACGTGGTGCCGATGCTCAGCCTCGACAACGCCTTCTCCGACGAGGACGTCACCGACTTCGTGGGCCGCGTCCACAAGTTCCTCGCCACCCATGGCCAGCGGGTCGGCTTCACCGCCGAGCCGAAGATCGACGGATTGTCGCTGTCGCTGCGCTACGAGGCGGGACGGCTGGTCTCGGCCGCCACCCGCGGCGACGGCGCCGAGGGCGAGAACGTCACCGCCAACGTCCGCACCATCGCCTGCATCCCGCAGGTGCTGCCGGCGGGCGTGCCGGACGTGCTCGAGGTGCGCGGCGAGGTCTACATGAGCCACGCCGCCTTCGCCGCGCTGAACGCCAAGGCGGAGACCTTCGGCGGCAAGGTGTTCGCCAATCCGCGCAACGCCGCCGCCGGTTCGCTGCGCCAGCTCGACCCGAAGATCACCGCGGCGCGGCCGCTCGCCTTCTTCGCCTATGCCTGGGGCGAGGTCTCCGCGTGGGCGACCGACACCCAGTCCGGACGGGTCGAGGATCTCGGCCGCTGGGGCTTCCCGATCAATCCGCGGATGGCGCGCTGCGCCTCTGCCGAGGAACTGCTCGAGATCTACCGCGGGCTCGAGCGCGATCGGGCGGGCCTCGGCTACGACATCGACGGCGTCGTCTACAAGGTCGACCGGATCGATCTGCAGGAGCGGCTGGGCTTCGTGTCGCGCTCTCCCCGCTGGGCGATCGCCCACAAGTTCCCGGCGGAGCGGGCGACGACGGTGCTCGACGGCATCGACATCCAGGTCGGGCGGACGGGAGCTCACACGCCGGTGGCGCGGCTGGCGCCGGTCACCGTCGGCGGCGTCGTGGTCACCAACGCGACGCTGCACAACGCCGACGAGATCGAGCGGCTCGACGCGCGGATCGGCGACACGGTGGTGGTCCAGCGGGCCGGCGACGTGATCCCGCAGATCGTCGAAGTGGTGAAGGACGCGGCGCACGAGGGCCGCGCGCCCTTCGCCTTCCCGCATCTCTGCCTGTGCGAGTTGAAGACGCCGCTGGTGCGCGAGGCGACCTCGACCGGCGAGGAGGGCAAGATCCGCCGCTGCACCGGCGAGTTCGCCTGCCCCTACCAGCGGCTCGAGCATCTGAGGCACTTCGTGTCGCGCCGCGCCTTCGACATCGAGGGGCTGGGCGAGAAGCAGATCGAGTTCTTCTTCGCGGATCCGGACTTCCCGGTGAAGGAACCGGCGGACATCTTCGGGCTGGCGGCGCGCGACCGGGCGAGCCTGAAGAAGCTCCGCGACAAGGAGGGCTTCGGGGCGGCGAGCGCCCGCAAGCTGTTCCAGGCGATCGAGGAGCGGCGGACGATCGGGCTCGAGCGCTTCCTGTTCGCGCTCGGCATCCGCAACGTCGGCGAGACCACGGCGCGGCAGCTCGCCCGCGCCTACGGTTCGTGGGCCGCCTTCCGTGCCGCCGCCGACCGGATATCGGAGGGCGACGCCGCGGCGCGCGAGGAGATGGACGCGATCGACCAGATCGGCGAGACGGTGATCGACTCCGTCGCCGCCTATTTCCGGGAGCCGCACAACCGCGGCGTGGTCGAGCGGCTGACCGCCGAGGTGACGCCGCTCGACGCGGAGAAGCCGAAGACCGACACGGCGGTCGCCGGCAAGACGGTGGTGTTCACCGGGAGCCTCGAGAAGATGACCCGCGACGAGGCCAAGGCGATGGCCGAACGGCTCGGCGCCAAGGTCGCCGGCTCGGTCTCGGCGAAGACCCATCTGGTGGTCGCCGGGCCGGGGGCGGGCTCGAAGCTCGCCAAGGCGCGCGAGCTCGGCGTCGAGGTGCTCAGCGAAGACGAGTGGCTGGCGCTGGTCCAGGCCGGGTGAGGAGCGGGGACGACCCCGCTCTCCGCTCGATGTCCGACGCCGCCGCCCGAGACGTCCCTCGCGCTCCCGCAGTCGTCCGCGGCGGCGTGGGCGGGCGGGGGGACGCGCGGTTCCGGTGGGCTTGCGGACAATGCTGCGATGCAATATGACGAAAGGCGCAGGATAAAACTTAAGGATTAGGTAGTATCCCCTTTCTGTGCGATCAGTCATGCATTTTTGTGGCATCAATTGCAATTTCTGTCCTGTAATCGGCATTAATTTCATAGACGACACGAAAAAGCCGTATTTCGACGGCATCTTCCTTCGCAACGCAAAAGGACAGGCCGGGGTTCGAACCGGCCGCTCTCGGGATGAATGCCAAGCCGGGGCACCTGTTCGTTTCACGCCGCAGGAGGCCACCATGAACGATTTCTTCGCCCGCGCCGGCGCTCTGTTCCGCAACGCCATGCAGCGCTCCACCATCGTCAGCGAGGAAGAGTATCTCGCCGACGCCACCGACCGGATCGACCTCGAGATGAAGATGCGCGAATACGATCGCATGCGCAGCGATCGCCGCTTCTTCCTCGGCGGCTCGGCCTACATCTGATCGGGGCGCCCGCGAGGCCGACCCGACAGCCACGTCTTTCGACCCGCCCGTCGCCTCACCCGAGGCGGCGGGCGGGTTGTGACGTTCGGACGCTGCACCGCCCCTCGACGGCGGCGGCGGACGGGCGACAGTCGATCACCCGACCGGAGACCGCCGATGACCGATTCGCCTCCCGACAGACCGCCCGTCGTCCGCACCATCGCGATGCCCGCCGACACCAACCCGGCCGGCGACATCTTCGGCGGTTGGCTGATGGCCCACATGGACCTCGCCGCCGGATCGGTCGCCACCCGTCGGGCACGCGGCCGGGCCGCCACCGTGGCGGTCGAGGGCATGGCGTTCCTGTCGCCGGTGGTGGTCGGTGACGAGGTCAGCTTCTACGGCGAGATCGTCGCCACCGGCCGCACCTCGATCAAGATCCTGATCGAAGCCTGGCGCCGGCGCCGGGAGGACGACGTCACCGTCAAGGTCACCCAGGCGGTGTTCACCTTCGTCGCGATCGGCGACGACCGCCGGCCGCGCACCCTGCCGCCGCTCTGAGGGCGCTCCGCCTTCCGACATGCGACGAGGCCCGCGCTCCTTCGGGAGCGCGGGCCTCGTCGTGTTCGCGGGCCGGACGAGTGGTGCCGCGGCTTCAGCCGACGGGGCCGACGGGGGCGGAGGGCATCAGCTCCCAGGGGCCCTTCCAGCCGGGCAGCGCGGCGATCCGCCGGGTCCAGGCGTGGATCGCCGGGAAGGTCGCCCAACGGTCGAAGCCGACCTCCTCGTCGTAGAAGCAGTAGCCGGCCAGCGAGAAGTCGGCGATCGTCGGCCGGCCGGCGACCAGGAAGTCGTTCGTCTCCAGGTGCTTCTCGACGATCCTGTGGGCGTCGAGGACGCGGGCGCGCAGGAACTCGGTGACCGGGCTCTCCGGGAACTTCTTGATCCCGACGAGAAACCGCAGGGTCGCGAAGTAGCTGGTGAACTTGTGGTTGTCGAACAGGATCCAGCGCAGGATCTCGCGCCGTTCGGCCGGCGTCTCGGCGGCGAACCTTCCGGTCACTTCGGCGAGATAGTCGAGGATGACGCCCGACTGGGAGAGGGTGGGGCCGCCGGTGACCACCAGGACCGGCGCCTCGCCCATCTGGTTGAGGCTGTCCCGCCATTCCTCCTTGCGGGTGGCGCCTTCGAAGAACGGCACGAAGGCGGGCGCCCAGTCGAGCCCGCACAGCTCGAGCATCAGCGCCGCCTTGTAGGAATTGCCGCTCTCGCCGAAGCAGTGGAGCACGTAGTCGGGCATCGGGATCACCTCGTCGGCGTCAGGGAAGGAGCGGTGCGGTCGCCTGCTCGAGCCAGGCGCGGGTCGCCTCGTCGAGCAGCGGACCGATCGCGGCGCGGACCCGGGCATGGTAGCGGTCGAGCCACGCGACCTCCTCCGGTGCGAGCAGGGTGGGCTCGATCATCCGGCGGTCGATCGGGACCAGGGTCAGCGCCTCGAAGCCGAGCATCGGGCGGTCGCCGCCGTCGATCGGCGCGGCCGGGGTGACCAGTTCGAGGTTCTCGATGCGGATGCCGAAGGCGCCCTCGCGGTACCAGCCGGGCTCGTTGGAGACGATCATCCCCGGTTCCAGGGCCGTCACGCCGGTCTTGGCGATGCGCTGCGGACCCTCGTGGACCGACAGGTAGGAGCCGACGCCGTGGCCGGTGCCGTGGTCGAAGTCGAAACCGGCCTTCCACAGGGCGATGCGGGCCAGGGTGTCGAGCGCCGCGCCGGTGGTGCCGGCGGGGAAGCGGGCGGTGGCGATGGCGATGTGGCCCTTCAGCACCAGCGTGAAGGCGCGCCGCATCTCGGCCGTCGGGGTGCCGACGGCGATCGTCCGGGTGACGTCGGTGGTGCCGTCGCGGTACTGGCCGCCGGAATCGAGCAGGAACAGACCGTCGGCGTCGATCCGGCGGTTGCTCGCTCGGACGGGATGGTAGTGCGGCAGAGCGGCATGTGGGCCGGCGGCGGCGATCGTGTCGAAGGACAGGTCGAGCAGCAGGCCGCCGGCGGCGCGGAAGTCTTCGAGCTTCTCGGCGCAGGCGATCTCGTCGGTGAACCGGCCCTCGGCATCGAACCAGGCGAGGAAACGGGCGAGGGCGGCGCCGTCGCGCAGGTGGGCGGCCCGGGCGCCGGAGATCTCGGCGCCGTTCTTTCGGGCCTTGGGCAGCATCAGGGGATCGTCGCCTTCGACCAGGGTCGCACCGGCGGCCTCCAGCCGGCGGGCGAGGCGTTCCGGCGTCCACACCGGATCGATCAACACGCGCGCGCCTTCGGCGCCGAGCGCGTCGAGGGCGGGAAGCAACGCCTCGGGACGGGCGATGTCGGTGTCGGCGGCGAGGATCCCGGCGACGTCGCCCACCAGCTTCTTCGGCGAGACGAACAGCGAGGGACGCCCCTCCCGGCGGACGATCGCGTGGGCGAGGGCGACCGGATCGTGGGCGATGTCGCGGCCGCGCACGTTGAACAGCCAGCAGAGCGAGTCGGGCTTGACCACCAGCAGGGCATCGGCGCCGCGGCCGGCGAGATGAGCGGCAACGTCGGCGAGCTTCTCGGCGGCCGAGCGGCCGGCGTGGATCGCCGGCTGCGGCGTCACGATGCCTTCCGGAGCGGCGGGGCGGTCGGTCCACAAGCGGTCGACCAGATTCTCCTCGACGGCGACCAGCTCGGCGCCGGCGGCGCTCACCGCTTCGGCGAGCCGGCGGACCTGGGCGCGGGTGTGGAGCCAGGGATCGAAGCCGAAGCGGTCGCCGGCCTTCAGGCGGGGCGTCAACCAGACGTGCGGCGGCAGGGCGACGAGATCGACGATCGCGAAGGCGTCCGTGTCGGCTTCGATCGAGGCCTGGATGGTGTAGCGGCCGTCGACGAACAGCGCGGCCTCGTCGGCGAGCACCACGGCGGCACCGGCGGAGCCGGAGAAGCCGGTCAGCCAGCGCAGCCGCTCGGCGCTCGGCGGGACGTATTCACCCTGGAATTCGTCGGCGCGGGGGACGATGAAACCGGCGAGGCCGAGGCGAGCCGCCTCGGCGCGAAGACGCGCGAGACGGGGAGCGCCGAGCGAAGGGTCGGCGACGGTGTCGAAATTCTGGAACATGGGGGGAGTGTAGCGTCCGGCGCGGCGGAGGCAACGAAAAGACGACACCGATCCACCGCCGCGGGCGAGATCGCGGCGATCGAAGGCGTCCGGACTCCGGGAACTCGAAAACACACCCCGGCCGATCGGTCGCAGGATCCGGCGATGCGATCGGCGTCCGGTGCCGGTCGGCTCCGGACGCCATCGGGGCGCGTGGCCGCCTCAGCCGGCGGCCATCAGGATCGTCTCGATGTCGGCGAGCGTGTGCCGGGTGAGATCCTTGTCGATCTCGGCCTGCAGGCAGGCCTTGGCTTCCCGAGAGAGCTGATCCCGCAGGGTTGCGAGAATCTTCGGCGGGGCGACGACGATCAGGTGATCGTAGCGGCCGTCGTGCGCGGCGGCGTTCAGGTCCGCGGCGAGACGAGTGGCGAAACGTTCCTCGGCCCGATCGTGGCCGTCCGCCGGTTCGCCGGCACCGCGGCGTCCATCGACGCCGAAGGAGCGGCCGGGCGCATCCCGACCGAGTTCGCGGGTCGTCGGATTGGTCTGCTCGCGCATCGCGATGCAGTGCAGATCCGGCAGTTCGGGCATGCCTTCGTTGCGGAGGAACAGGGCCTTGCGGCCGTCCCCGACGAGGATCCACGTACCACTGGCGATCTTCATCCGTGCCATGGTTCGCCTCCCTTCTTCTTGTTTTCGTGCGATTCGCATACTACTGCAAAAAATGCGTCCATATGTTGACGTCGCGCAAAATGGTGACGGAATTCTTCGCTCGATTCAGTAGACACGAGACCTGTCATACGGTCGTCGATGTATTCATGTATGGCAGTATGCGCGGAACGCCAGGGAAGTCGGGGTGCGCGGATCGGACGCAGATCCTCCTCGAATCCAATGGATACAATCGCTTCATTCGAAGATGGTCACGAGAAGCGGTCCCCGGGAGCGGTCGTTTCGATCCGTCGACTTTCGTAGGGGGCGCCTCTCGACTCGAGGAGGCGAACGTGTCGGACGATCGTCATCCGGTCATCTGTTACGACCTCGATCTCGTGCAACGGTTCTTTCGGACGGTGGCCAGTGCCGTGACGCTGGCGCGATACGACGCGCCGCTGGGCAAGGGCCGGGTCGCCGGGCAGAGGATTCCGGTCCGGCCGGTGTTGTTCTTCTGGGAGGACGACCGGGGCGATGCCGAGGCGGCGCTGCCGCGAGAGTTCGTCGCCGACGTCGACGAGATGCACCGCACGCTGGTCTTCGGCTGGATCGACGAGCTCGCCCGCTCCGGCCCGAAGGCGGCGGCGCGCTTCGTCGATCTCGCCCGGTCGCAACGCGGTTCCGCTCATGCGGCGATCCTGTCGGGTGGCCGGGCCGGTGGCGGTCCGGCGCACGGCGGCGACGTGATCGGAGCGATCGCGGCGCTCGACCGGTTCGCGCCGGGCGGGGCGGTCGGCATCACCGCCTGGCCCGCCCATGTCGGCGTGGTACACGGCGCCGGAGCGGCGACCGGCCTCGCGGTCGGCGCGATCGATGCGCCGTCGCCGGCCGAGGGCGAGGCGTTCGGGGCCGCCGCGCGGGCGAACCGGAGCGCTCCGCCGCCGAGTTGGGGGCGCACCGGCCCGTCGATGCCGGAGGGGTTCGAACCGCCGGGATCTCGGGCGGGGCACGAGGAGGAGCCGTCCGGTGGCCGCCTCGGCTTCCAGCACGTCCCGCCGGCGATGACGATCGGTGGCGGAGCCGCGGAGGCCGCCGCCGTCCACGGCCGGCCGTTCGCGCTCGCCTGGGAGGACGGCGGCGGAGC
>CALFRR010000162.1 GCA_937919435.1 uncultured Alphaproteobacteria bacterium
CCGCGAAGCAGGCTCGCCGCTCGGCGGCCCGTCTCTCGCCCCTCGCCTCCGCCGACGAACCGAATCTCCTCGTGCCGAAGCCGCTCCCGTCGTCGCGTCGCCCGACCGTGCGCGCGGCCGCACGCCGCTGCCGTCTTCCGCCGATCGGGGCGGCGGGATAGGATCCGGCGACGTCGTGTCGCGGGTCTCCCGCGATGCGGGAGGGGCGGACGGCTCGGGAGGCGGCACCCATGCGGTGGGACGACCATCGGGAGAGCGACAACATCGAGGATCGCCGCGGCGACGGCGACGGTGGCGACTACGGGTCGTCCTCCGGCGGCTTCGGCGGGTTCGGCGGGCTGCCGCTGAATCTCGGCGGCGGCGGCATCGGCACGATCGTGATCGTGCTGATCATCGCCTGGGTGCTCGGCATCAACCCGCTCACCCTGCTCTCCGGCATGCCGGTCGGCCCCGGCGAACCGCGCATCGCCACTCAGCAGCCCCGGCCGGTGCCGCGCTCGGCCCAGCGCAACGATCAGCTGTCGCGTTTCGTCGCGGTGGTGCTCGCCGACACCGAGGACCGCTGGAAGGAGATCCTGCCCGCCCAGGCCGGCGATCTCGATCCGCGGCTCGCCGGACTGAAGTACAAGGAGCCGACCCTGGTCCTGTTCTCCGGTCGGACCCGCTCCGGCTGCGGTCAGGCGGAGACGGCGTCGGGGCCGTTCTATTGCCCGGGCGACGGCAAGGTCTACATCGACCTCGCCTTCTACGACGAACTGAAGACGCGGTTCCGGGCGCCCGGCGACTTCGCCCAGGCCTATGTGATCGCCCACGAGATCGGTCACCGGGTGCAGGATCTGCTCGGCATCCTGCCGGCGTTCGACAAGGCGCGGGCCAAGATGAGCGAGCGCGAGGCCAACCGCGCCTCGGTCAAGGTCGAGCTGCAGGCCGACTGTTTCGCCGGGGTGTGGGCGCACGAGGCGCAGAAGGAGCGCGACTTCATCGAGCCCGGCGACATCGAGGAGGCGATCAACGCCGCGTCGCGGATCGGCGACGACGCCATCCAGAAGGCTTCGCGCGGCTATGTCGTGCCCGACAGCTTCACCCACGGCTCGTCGGAGCAGCGGGTGCGCTGGTTCAGGGTCGGCTTCGAGACCGGACGGCTGAAGGCCTGCGACACCCTCAGGGCGCCGCGGCTCTGAGCGGCGGCGCCACGGTCCGTCGGGTGGCGGCGCGGGCGCCGACGATGCAGAGGACCACCAGGACGGTGGCGGCGAGGAGCCTCGGACCGACGCTCTCGCCGAGGATCAGCGCCGCCAAACCGAGCCCGAGGAAGGGCTGCAACAGCTGCAGCTGGCTCACCGCGGCGATGCCGCCGCGGGCGAGGCCGCGGTACCAGAACAGGAAGCCGAGCCACATGCTGAAGGCGGCGATGTAGACGAGGCCGCCGATCGAGCCCCAGCCGACCCGGCTCCAGTCCGGCCAGTCGATCACCGTCATCGGCAGGGTGATCGGCAACGCCAGCACCAGCGCCCAGGAGATCACCTGCCAGCCGCCGAGCCGCGGGGTGAGCCGCGCCCCTTCCGCGTAACCGACGCCGGAGCAGACCACCGAGGCGAGGATCAGCCCGTCGCCGAGCGCCGAACCGGACGCCCGGGCGTCCCAGGCGTATCCGGCGACGACCGCGCTGCCGAGTACGGCGAACAGCCAGAACACCGGGCGCGGTCGGATCCCGCCGATCCGCAGGGTGCCGAAGACCGCGGTCGTGAGCGGGATCAGCCCCATGTAGAGGGTCGCCCGTGCCGCCGAGATCTCCCTCAGCGCGAAGGCGGCGAGCACCGGGAAGCCGATCACCACGGCGGCGGCGACGGCGGCGAGCGACGGCAGGTCGCGCCGGCCGGGGAGCGGTGCCCGGGTGACGGCCAGAGCGAGGATGCCGATCGCCGCCGCACCGACCGCCCGGGCATGGGCGGAGAACATCGGTTCGAGATCGATCACCGTGAGCCGCGTCCCGACGATCGAACCGGAGAAGATCACCACTCCGATCAGCCCGTCGATCGCACCCAGCGTCCGCCTGTCCATCGCCGCGTCTCCGAGGTCGTTGCTTCGGTTCCGAGAATGGCGTGACGAGCAGTACGGATCGAGGTACGGTTTGCCGACGGACGACCATACCGTACCGGTACGACGAGGAGGACGGTCGATGGCGATCGGGATCGACCGAGCGGGGTCCGCGACGCTCGCCGAGGCGCTGGTGGCGGCGATCGAGCGGGCGATCGGCGATCGACGGCTCTCTGCGGGCGCGCGGTTGCCGTCGATCCGCCGGCTGGCCGACGAGGAAGGGGTGTCCAAGTCGACGGTGGTCGAGGCCTACGATCGGCTGGTGGCGGCGGGGCGGATCGTCTCGAAGCCGGGGGCCGGGTTCTACGTCGCCGAGCGGCGGCGGGTCGAGGCGGTCGATCCGGGGCCGATGCTGGAGCGCGACATCGATCCGAGATGGGTGATGCGCAGCGTGCTCGAACTGCCCGACGAGGTGCTGAAGCCTGGCTGGAAGGGTCGGGGCTCAGGCGGGCGCTCCGGGCGCTGGCCCGCGATCCGGCCGCGCGGCTCTTCGACTACGCCCATCCGCTCGGCTTTCCGCCGCTGCGCCGGCTGCTGGCGCTCCGGGCGGCGGAGCGGGGGATCGAGGTCGAGCCGCATCGGATCGTGCTGACCGATTCCGGTTCGGCGGCGATCGATCTGGCGATCCGCCTCCTGGTCGCGCCGGGCGACACGGTGTTCGTCGACGACCCCTGCTACTACAACTTCCGGGCCAAGCTCGCGCTCTACGGCGCCCGGGTGATCGGCATCCCGTTCCGGATCGACGGGCCGGATCCGGAGATCTTCGCGGCGGAGGCGGCGCGGCACCGGCCGGTCGCCTGGGTCACCAACTCCGGCCCGCACAATCCGACGGGCTGGCGGATCTCGGCGGCCAACGCCCATCGGCTGCTGTCGATCGCCGCGGCGCACGACGTCTCGGTGATCGAAGACGACGTGTTCGGCGATTTCGAGAGCCGGCCGGCGCCGCGGATGGCGGCGCTCGATCGGCTCGAACGGGTGATCCTGCTCGGCAGCTTCTCCAAGACGCTGTCGTCGGCGACCCGCTGCGGCTATCTGATGGCACGGGCCGACCGGGTCGACCGGCTGGTCGACCTGAAGCTCGCCACCACCTTCGTCAACGACGACCTCTCCGCCCAACTGGTCCACCGGATGCTCGCCGACGGCAGCTATCGCAAGCACGTCGAGGGGCTGCGGCGACGCCTCGCCGAGGCGCGGGACCGGGTGGCGCGCGAACTCGTGGCGGTCGGGCTGACGCCGCTGGTCGAGGGCGAAGCGGGGCTCTTTCTGTGGGCGGAACTGCCGGACGGGTTCGACGCGGTCGAACTGGCGCGGGCCGGGGCGGCCGAAGGCATCGTCTTCGCCCCCGGCAACGTCTTCTCGCCGTCGCAGTCGGCCGGCCGCCACCTGCGCTTCAACGTCGCCCATTCCGGCCATCGGCGGATCTGGGACTTTCTGGCCCGAACGACGGCCCCGGCGGTGAAATGAGAGGCGAGCGGATCGTCGGTGGTGGGACTTCGGAAGAGGGCGCGGACGGCAGATCACGCATCGTCGTGCGATCGGCGGGTCGAGTGCAGCGGCTCCCCGGGAGAGTCCTTACCTGTCAGACAAGGTAACGGAAACTTTTCCATTTGTGTCCGATGGTCGAATCCGAAGTTCAAATCTTCGGGAGTCGGGCCGTTGAACATTTTACGTAACGTGAGGTTGGCGAGCATCCGTTGGAAGCTGTTGGCATCGGTCGTCGCCGTTTCGCTGCTGACCGCTGCGGCGCTGGGGCTGGCCGGCTACCTGCAACAGAAGACTCTCAGCGAGACGGCGATCGAGTCCGCGCTGACCCAGCGCTACGAGGCGGTGGTCGCGACGATCGGCGAACGCGGGACGCGGGCGCTCGCCGCCAGCCTGTTCCTGGCCAACGATCCCCGGGTGGCGAAGGCCTTCGTGAACAAGGACCGGGTGGGTCTGATCGATGCGATGAAGGGTGTCTTCGGTGTCTCGCGCGATCGGCTGCGCGCCGGTCTGATGAGCTTCCAGAACGTCGACGGCACCAATTTCGCCCGGACCCATGCGCCGGCCACCTTCGGTGACGACGTCACCGTCCGCCGGCGGATGGTCCGCAACGTCATCGACGACGGCCGACCGCAGGTCGGGATCGAACCCGGGCTCGACAATCTCAGCATCTTCGCCTCGGTTCCGGTGGTCGCCGAAGGCCGTCTGGTCGGCGTCACCGACATCGGTCTGTCCTTCGATGCCGGCACCCTGGCCGATCTGAAGCAGACCAACCACGTCGACCTGGCGGTCCATGTGATCACCCCCGGCAAGGTCCAGACGATCGCGTCGACCTTCGCCGGCAAGACCCTGCTCGACATCGGCGTGCACACCGCGGCGATGACCGAGGTGTCGCGGCTGACGATGTCCGAACTCGACGGTCATCCGGTGGCGGTGATCGCCGGCCCGCTCAAGAACTATTCGGGCACGGCGATCGGCACGATCGAGATCGCGATGGACGCTTCGGTCTTCGTCGCGGCGCGCGACGCGGCGGTCCACACCCTGCTCGCCGTCCTGGCCGGGGTGGTGATCATCGGCGGGGCGACGGCCCTGATGCTGGCCAGGAACCTCGGTGCCCCGATCCGCGCGCTCAACGAGGCGATGCTCCAGCTCGCCGAGGGTCGTCACGGCACGCCGATCGCCTCGCACGGGCGGCGCGACGAAATCGGCGAGATGGCGCGGTCGCTGGAGAAGCTCCGGCTGGCGCTGCAGGCGGCCGAGCAGATGCGCGGCGATCAGGAGCGGGCCCGTACCGAGGAAGCGGCCCGGCTGCATCTGCGCAGCGAAGCCGCACAGCGCTTCGCTCTCCGGATGTCGGAGATCTCGAACGCCTTCGTCGGGTCCTCGAACGAGGTGCAGGTCGCCGCGCAGAGCCTCGCGGCGACCGCCGAGGAGACGGCGCGTCAGACCCAGACGGTCGCCGGTGCGGCGGAGGAGGCCTCGTCCAACGTGCAGACGGTGGCCTCGGCGGCCACCGACATGAACGCCGCGGTGGCCGACATCTCGACCAAGGTCGGTCAGGCCGCGCGGATCGCCAATCAGGCGGCGGAGGAGGCCGGGGCGACCCAGACCAACATTCGGGAACTGTCGATGTCGGCCGAAGCGATCGGTCAGGTCGTCGAGTTGATCAACTCGATCGCCGCGCAGACCAATCTGCTGGCGCTCAACGCGACGATCGAGGCGGCCCGGGCCGGCGAGGCCGGCAAGGGGTTCGCGGTGGTCGCGGCGGAGGTGAAGCAACTGGCCAACCAGACCACCAAGGCGACCGACGTGATCGGCGGCAAGATCGGCGAGATCCAGCTGGCGACCCAGCGGACCGTCGAATCGATCGGGACGATCTCGGCGACGGTCGAGCAGATCCGCGAGATCTCCGGCCTCGTGGCGGTCGCGGTCGAGGCTCAGGGCTCGGCATCGAACGGCATCGCCGACAACACCCGGCGCGCCGCGCAGGGCACCGACATGGTCACCACCAACATCGCCGGCGTCGGACAGGCGGCGGAGATGACCGGCGCCGCTTCGACCCAGTTGATGGAACTCTCCAACAGCCTGTCCGCCCGGGCGGGCAAGCTGCAGGAGGAGGTCGCCGCCTTCGTCAGAAACCTCGAAGTGGCGTGATCGTCGGCGATCGTCGACGGTTCGTGGCCGTCGACGAACCGTCCGTGGCGTCAGGCCCGCTCGGGGACCTTCTCCAATCCCTTCTTCTCGCGGATCAGGTTCATGAACCGAGTGAAGAGGTAGTGGCTGTCGCGCGGGCCGGGCGAGGCCTCCGGGTGGTATTGGACCGAGAACACCGGCTTGCCTTCGACCGCGATGCCGCAGTTGGAGCCGTCGAACAGCGACACGTGGGTCTCGACCACACCCTTCGGCAGGCTGTCGCGGTCGACCGCGAAACCGTGGTTCATCGAGGTGATCTCGACCTTGCCGGTGGTGAAGTCCTTGACCGGATGGTTGGCGCCGTGGTGGCCCTGATGCATCTTCATCGTGGTGCCGCCGAGCGCCAGACCGAGCATCTGGTGGCCGAGGCAGATGCCGAAGGTCGGCAGACCCGCGTCGATCACCGCCCTGATGGTCGGAACCGCGTATCTGCCGGTCTCGGCCGGATCGCCGGGGCCGTTCGACAGGAAGACGCCGTCCGGCTTCAGCGCCAGCACGTCCTCGGCGGTGGCGGTCGCCGGCAGCACGGTGACCTTCGCCCCGGCGTCGGCGAGCAGCCGCAGGATGTTGCGCTTGATGCCGAAGTCGATGGCGACGACGTGGGCCCAGTCGTTCTCGCGCCGGCCGTAGCCCTCCGGCCAGGTCCAGGCGGTCTCGTCCCAGTCGTAGCGCTGCGACGAGGTGACCATCGGCACCAGATCCATGCCGACCAGACCCGGCCAGGCGGCGGCCTCGGCCTTCAGTGCGTCGACGTCGAAGACGCCGTCGGGGGCGTGGGCGATCACCGCGTTGGGCATGCCGCCGGTGCGGATCAGGGCGGTCAGCGCCCGGGTGTCGATGCCGGCGAGGCCGACGATGCCGCGGGCCTTCAGCCACTGGTCGAGATGCCGGGCGGCGCGCCAGTTCGACGGATCGGTGATCGACGCCTTGAGAACGACGCCGCGCGCTCCGGAGCTCGCCGCGTTGACGCTCTCGACGTCCTCGTCGTTGACGCCGATGTTGCCGATGTGCGGGAAGGTGAAGGTGATGATCTGGCCGGCGTAGGAGGGATCGGTGAGGATCTCCTGGTAGCCGGTCATCGCGGTGTTGAAGCAGACCTCGCCGACCGCCGATCCGACGGCGCCGAGGCCGAAGCCCTCGATCACCGTGCCGTCGGCGAGCACCAGGAGAGCGGTCGGCTTCGGTTCGGCCCAGGCGTCGGAGGTCGCGGGAGCCGGGGCTCCGGTCGTGTCGGTCATGTCGTTCGTCCCGGCGGGATCTCGGGCGGGCGCGACCAGCGCACCCGGCGGCTCGCCCGGGCGGATCCGGGCACACGACGTCCGCCCCGCTCGAGGCCGTCGTCCGCTCATCGGCCGGGATATAGCGGGAACCCTCGGGAGCGGTCAACACACGCCGTCGCGAGGCGGGGTCGAGACGCCGCGCCCTGCGGTCGCTTTCGGTTCGATGGTATCCGGACAGTGTTCGTACTACCGGCGTAGTCGTCCGCCGGAGAGCTGACGCGACGTCGTCGGGCAGGCCTTTCTGGGATCCGTTACAGAATTTTGCTTAGATTTTGCGTGATGTCTCGAATACATCCCATCAGCATTTGTAAATCATGCATGCAAGCGCGTCTATGCATTCGCTTCGTCAATTCATGTGCCTCGAAAAACGTATATATCGAACGTTTACCGCGGTGATCGTGGTCGGCATTGTTCAGAAAATCGAGTAGAATTGCGGAGTGACACATTTTCCTCTGGCGGAATCGTCTCTGATTCTGGCTTTCTGCGTCGGATTGCTTCCATCGTCGAGGCTCGTCGAACGGAGGCCGGGGTCGTTGCCGCTTTCCGAGGCGGGGGCACCTCGGCGGCAGGGAACGACAGGGGAAAGAATCGTCGCCGCATGACGCATCGGTCTTCTTCTCTTCGAGACGGCGCCGCACGGCTCGGGACTTCGCGGTCGCACCTGCTCTTCGGGTGCCTCTTCGGTTCGACTTTCGTCGTTCTCGGCCTGGCCATCAGTCTCCTGGGCCGTGGACTGCCGCTCGAAGCGGCGTTCGACGGGCGGGCCTTCGCCGCCGATCCGTTGTTGTGGATCATCGGGTCGTCGCCTCTGGTGCAGGGCGTGTCGTTCTGGTTGGTCGGGCGGTCGCGGGCGTCGCTGGAGCGCGAGTTGGCGCATCGACGGGCGGCCGAGGCCGAGATGCGACATCGCGCCTTCCACGACGATCTGACCGGCCTTTCGAATCGCGCCCATCTGTTCGCCCTGCTCGACGGGGTCGGCGGGGTCGGCGGCGTGCTGCTGCTGTTCGATCTCGACAAGTTCAAGCGGGTCAACGACACGCTCGGCCATGCGGTCGGCGACGAGTTGCTGAGGGCGGTGGCGAGCGCGCTGCATCGGTCCTTCTCGCCGAGCGGTTGGGTGGTGCACCGGCTCGGCGGCGACGAGTTCGCGGTGGTGGTTCCCGGATCCGAGGACGGTGGGGAGGCGGCGTCGCGGATCGCCGCGCTGTTCGGCCGGCCGCTCCACGTCGGTGACGCGGAGATCCGGGTCGGGGTCAGCGTCGGAGTCTGCCGGATCGTCGCGGGGGCCGATGCCCACGAACTGCTGCGGCGGGCGGACGTCGCCCTCTATGTCGCCAAGACCCGGGCGGGCAACAGTTGGGAGATCTTCGACGCGGCGATGGACGAGGCGATGCGCGGCCGCGCCGATCTCGAAGACGATCTCGCCGAAGCGGTGGGGGCGGGGGAACTGGTCCTCCACTTCCAGCCGATCCTCGACGTGCGGTCGGGTCGGGTGGTCTCCTGCGAGGCGCTGGTGCGGTGGCGTTCGCCCAAGCGCGGTCTGGTGCCGCCGGCCGACTTCATCGACGTGGCCGAGGAGACCGGGCTGGTCGTCGAGATCGGCCGCTGGATCCTCGAAGAGGCCTGTCGGACGGCGGCGGGATGGCCGGCCGCGATCGGCGTCGCGGTCAACGTGTCGCCGGCCCAGTTCCGCGATCCCCGGTTCTTCGCCGACATCGAACGGGCCTGCCGGGATGGTGGCCTCGATCCGCACCGCCTGACGATCGAGATCACCGAAAGTCTGCTGATCGACGATCTCGACGAGGTGGTCCGCATGCTCGGGCGGATCCGGTCGCTCGGGGTCGGCATCTCCTTCGACGATTTCGGCACGGGTTACTGCAACTTCGGTCTGCTCAACCGGTTGCCGGTCGATCGGATCAAGGTCGACGGCTCGTTCGTCCGGCGGATGCTGACCGACCGGGCCGAGGCGGAGGTGATCGAGGCGATCGTCCGGCTCGGCCGTGGGCTCGGCAAGCGGGTGCTGGTCGAAGGGATCGAGCGGCCCGAACAGTTCGCCTTCGTGCGGGCGCTCGGCGTCGACGAGGTCCAGGGGTACCTGTTCGCTCGGGCGGCGCCGGCGGCGGACCTCGATCTCGAGACGATGGCGGCGATCTCCGACGAGGGGTGAGACGCGGCATGGCCGTGCCGGCGGGCGCGAGCCCGGCTCGGGAGAGCCGGAGGGTCACTCGGCGGCGTCGGACCTGCGTCGGGCGCGGCGCTTCAGGGTGGCGCCCATGTAGGTGCGCAGCACCGCGTTGATCCGCTTCTGATAGCCGGGTCCGCCTTCCTTGAAGAAGGCGAGCACGTCGTCGTCGAGGCGGATCGAGATCGGCGTCTTCGAGGGCGGGATCACCAGAGTGGCGTCGGCCCAGTCGGGGTCGGGATCGTCCCGCCAGTCGGGATCGGACCGCATCGCCTCGCCGATCTCGGCATCGGAGAGGGCGTCGACCTTCGTCCAGTCGGTGTCGCTCTTCCGTTCGGCCCGGGCGTGCCGGTCACGGATCTCCTCGATCGTATAGCGCGTGATAGGCTCGTTGCTCATTGTCTCTCGCTCGACGCGCCGAAATGATCCGGATCATCGTGCCGCGCCATGTCCAGATGACGGCGACGAGACGTCCACCCACCGGCCCGAGAGCCTTGCGGCGGGGTTCGTGCGGATAGTTCAGCGCTTCGTCCAGATGCGGCTCGAAGAACATGTCGACGACGTCCTCGAAATCGACGCCGTGCTTCTCGATGTTCTTCAGCCTCTTGTTCGGGTCCCACTCGAAGCCGGTGGCTTCGAATTGGGCGTCGTCTTTGGCGCTCATGCGATCTCCTCGCGGGGCGCAATAACATACTAGCTATTGCTCCGCTCTGTTTCGCAAATCATTGGCTGGCCTCCTTCTTGAGCGATGAAAGCGATGAAAGCGATGAAAGCGTCGGCGAGGTTCGTCGGAGACAGTATGTATATACGATCGTATCTCTCTGATCAAGGTGGACGGTCGTCGCTCCCGCGTCGCTTCCCGTCGCATCCTCCCCTATAATCCCCCCATGAAATTCCCTCCGCACATCCTCGACGAGATCCGCGCCCGGCTGCCGGTGTCCGAAGTGGTCGGACGCAAGGTGAAGTTGCGCCGTCAGGGGCGCGAGTTCGCCGGCCTCTCGCCGTTCAATCCGGAAAAGACCCCGTCGTTCTTCGTCAACGACCAGAAGGGCTTCTATCACTGCTTCTCGTCCGGAAAGCACGGCGACCAGTTCCGCTTCCTGATGGAGACCGAGGGGCTCTCGTTTCCCGAGGCGGTCGAGCGGCTGGCGGCGGAAGTCGGGGTCGCTCTGCCCAGGCCGGACCACCGCGAGGAGGCGCGCGAGCGCGAGCGGGCGAGCCTCTCCGACGTCGTCGAGATGGCGGCGCGCTTCTTCGAGGACACGCTGCGGCTCTCTCCGGGCGCCGAGCACCGCGCCTACGTCGAGAAGCGCCGGCTCGAGCCGCGCACCGTCCGGGAGTTCCGGATCGGTGCGGCGCCGGCCGAACGCGACGCCCTGAAGCGTCATCTGATCGGCCACGGGGTCGACGAGGCGGCGATGCTGGCCGCCGGCCTGATCATCCAGCCGGACGACGGGCGGCCCGCCTACGACCGATTCCGCAACCGCCTGATGATCCCGATCCAGGACGAACGCGGCCGGGTGGTCGCCTTCGGCGGCCGGGCGATGTCGCCGGACGACAATCCGAAATACCTGAACTCGCCGGAGACCGAGCTCTTCCACAAGGGGTTCATGCTGTTCAACGGCCACCGCGCCCGGGCGGCGGCGCACGAGGCCGGCGCGGTGGTGGTGGTCGAGGGCTATCTCGACGCGATCGCGGTGTGGCAGGCCGGCCTGCCGGGCGTGGTGGCTACCCTCGGCACCGCCTTCACCGAAGAGCAGATCCAGCGGATGTGGCGGTTCTCGGCCGAACCGATCGTCTGCTTCGACGGCGACAACGCCGGCATCCGGGCGGCGCATCGGGCGATCGACCGGATCCTGCCGCATCTGAAGTCGGGCCATTCGTTCAACTTCGTCTTCCTGCCGGACGGCAAGGATCCCGACGAACTGATCCGCGACGGGGGGCGGGCGGCGTTCGAGCAGGAGCTCGGCCGGGCGGTGCCGCTCGCCGACGTGCTGTGGGACCGCGAGACCCGGGCCGCGCCGATCGACACGCCGGAGCGCAAGGCGGCGCTCGAGAAGCGGATGGAGGAGCTGGTCCACGAGATCCGCGAGCCCCGGGTCCAGCGCGCCTATCAGCTGCGCTTCCGGCTGCGCCTGTCGAACCTGTTCTGGAGCTCGGAGCGCGGTGCGCGCGACGCCGGCCGGCAGGCCGGGCGGGGCGGGGCCCAACAGGCGCGGCCGGCCGACGGCATCTCCGCCAACCGGATGCCGCCGCTGCCGGGCGGCGACATGGTCGGGCTCGAGCGGGTGGTGCTCGGCCTGTGCATCGAGTACCCGGACCTGTTCGAAGTGGTGGCGGAGCGGATCGTCAAACTCGACTTCGCACTCGAGCAGCACGAGGCGTTCAAGCGCGAGCTCTATCGGATGGCGACCGAGACCACCGATCTGTCGGTCTCCTCCTTCTACGAGGGGATCGATCCGCGCTTCTTCTTCCTGATCGAGGAGTTGCACGGGGCCGAGGTCACCGACGCCGAGGGTCGGATCGTCGAGCATCGCGGCGACCGGCTGCGCGAGCGTTTCCAGGTGATGCGCTTCCATCCGCCGCAGACCTGGGTGGAGGCCTGCTTCATGCACTTCCTCGACCGGATGGAGCTGCGGCAGATGGAAAAGGAGCTGGCCGCCGACCGCGATCACGTCGGGGCCGAAGTCGACGAGCGGACCTGGGCGCGGGTGCTGGAGTTGACCCGCGACATCTCGCGGCGCAAGGAGGAATTCGCCCGGCGCGAGCAGGAACTGGCCGAAGAGGCGAAGGTGTTCCGCTCCGGTCGGGAGCCGATGGCGAGCGAGGCCGGGTCGACGGCGCGCCACTCCTGAGACCTCCGCACGCGGGTGCCTGCGGCGGATTCGCGCTCGAGCGCGAATCATGTGACGAATCACCCTTGCGCAATCCGATTCGCTCGTTAAATAACCACGCTCCGGAACCTTCACCGCATCGGCGCCGAAACAGTTCGCGCGATCGGAGGCCACCGGGCCGGCGTCCAGACGACGCGCATCGATGACGAGGATCCGTCGTCCCGATCTCCTCGCGGCCCGCGGTCGCCGAGGGGCGCGACAGAGTTAATCGGAGCTTAGGACAAGCGCCGTACATCGAACCTTCGGGCCCCCAGTCGTGTGAGGTCTTCCCGCGGCGCGCCACATCCGAGGCGCACGGCGACGGAGATCCCCGATCGGGGGCACCTTTCCACGAGGAGATCTTTTCCATGGCGACGAAGTCGGGCGAGCAGGAAGAGACGGAAGTGGTCGTGCCGGAGACCCAGGACGGGCCGCTCCTCGATCTGTCGGACGCCGCCGTCAAGCGGATGATCAAGCTCGCCAAGAAGCGCGGCTTCGTCACCTACGACGAACTGAACGACGTCCTGCCGTCCGAACAGGTGGCTTCCGAGCAGATCGAGGACATCCTCGCGATGCTCAACGAGATGGGCATCAACGTCGTCGAGACCGAAGAGGCCGAGGAGCAGGAAGAGGGCGCCGCGGCGGCCGAGGACGAGCCGGAGAGCACCGACCTCGTCGAGACCTCGTCGCAGCTGCCGACCCGCACCACCACGACGCGCGAACCGGCCGACCGGACCGACGATCCGGTCCGCATGTATCTGCGCGAGATGGGTTCGGTCGAGCTGCTGTCCCGCGAGGGCGAGATCGCCATCG
>CALFRR010000163.1 GCA_937919435.1 uncultured Alphaproteobacteria bacterium
GCCCGGAGGGCGGCGGTGCGAAATCGCGTCATGTCGGCTCTCCTCGGCAGATCCGCGCCTGACGGTCCGCCAGATCGAGGCGCTGGATCAACCACAGCGCGTCGGGATGGGTGTCGAGATGGTCGGCGGCCCGGGTCAGCTCGGCCGCCGTCATCGGTTGCGGGCAGATCGCCCGTAGGTGTCGGAGGATCTCGGCGCGGCGATCCGCGTCGTTCGGGCCGGCCTCAACGAGGCGGACGACCGGCGCCGGCGAGGCGCGCTGCTCGAGCGCGCAACTCGGCAGCCAGATGATCGGCAGGATCGGGAGGAGCCGCAGCAGCACGTGCCTGATCATCCGCCACCTCGGCCACCACCGATCCCGTCTCCGCGGCGGCCGTCGCGACGCCCGCCTCCCTCACGATCTCCTCGGCCCGCGCCTCGCGCTGCCGGCCGAGAAGCCAATCGACCGCCGCTCTGAAGGCGAGGCCGATCCAGATCCGCCAGCTCACGACGTCGGCACTCGGACGGCATTCTCCGGCAGATGACCGGCCGCCCCGAGCCGAGCGAGGAGCTTGGGCTCCAGGGTCGAACCGAGCCATTTCGCGGTCGCCGGCGCATTGGCGACGGCGTAGGCGGCGGCTTCGCGAATCACCTCGTTGGCGACCGGGATCTCGAGCACCTTGCCCCGTGCCGCGCCGGCGACGACGGCGATCCCGTAGTCGACCGCCCGGGACAGGAGCTGCTCGGTGAGCTGCATCCGGACCCACTGCGGCGCCCAACGGGCGAGCACCCACGACAACGCCGCCAGACAGAGCGACGCCAGCGTCTGCACCCCGTCGGCGATCCAGTCGCCCCAGGGGATCGTCACCGTGCCGTCGCCGGCCCACGCGGCGGATCCGGCGGACAGGACGATCACCGCGACGAGCGCGAGGATCCCGAAGCGGCCGATCCAGGGCACCGATCGCCGGTCCGGCAGGACGATGGAGGCCACCAGGACGCCGAGGAGCACCAGCCCCATCGCGCCCATGGCCAAGCCCCCCAGAAAGAGGATGGCGCCGAGGAGTATGCAGAGGATGTCGAACCTGGACATGGCGTGCCTCACACGACCGACGCGCCGGTCGGCCCGGCGGCGTCGAGGAAAATCTTGCGGACGTTGGTGGGCTGGGCGATGCGCCAGGGCGAGCGGCGGGCGGCGATGACGCCGAATCCGCCGTTCTGTCGCCAGGGCGCGCGGCCATACCTCGAGATCGAGCACTCGTCGCCCTGATTGCAGCCGAGCACGTGATAGCTCTCCGCGTCCTCGCCCACGTACATGCCGACGTGGCCGCCGCCGACGCGGCGGAAGACGAGCACGTCGCCGAGCATCGGCTCGTCGACGGCCTCACCCCAGGTGGTCCACGACGACGCCCGCTCCGGGATCGACGGGAGCGCATAGCCGGCGAGGCGAACGGCATAGCCGAGCCCGACGCCACACCAGGGGATCGCGCTCGACCGGTAATCGGAGACGCCGATCTCCCGCGCCATCCGCACGATCATCGCGTCGTCGCGCCCCTCCTTCAGCCCGTGCAGGCCGAGCAGGGTGACGAGGACGCGCGGGGCCTCCTCGCGGGCGAGCCAGCCGTACCGGGCGGGGAGCGGAGCGTACATCAGGGCCTCGTCGATCCCAACGAACCGGAAATCCCGGAATTCGTGGGTCGACCATGCCTCTTCGAGGCATGAACGGCGTGGACGACACCGGTCGCCCCCCCGGATCTGGGGGCGGCAACTGTCGTCCAGGACGGATGAAGTTCGGCCACGCTACGACGGTCGGATCCCGTCGTCGAGAGGGTCAGAAGAGCGAGCCTTGACCAAAATCCTTGATCCGCCGCCGCATGCGCTCGGCCGTGCGCCGGTGGAGCCCGGAGGCCGTCGCCGCGCCGTTGATCGACGCACCGTCGACGAGCGCTCGCGCCAGCCGCCGCCGAGCCTCGGCCATCGTCCCGGCCGGCCCCTTGGGGACGACGACATGATCGCCGGCGTGCAGCTCGGCGAGCCGATCGGCACCGACGCGACCGAGCGACACGACGATCGGGTGGTCGTCGCCCATGTGGAACGGAACCTTGATGCGTCGCCCGCCGAAATCTGCCGCGAACTGGAGCGCGCGGCCGATACCGGCGACGGCCGCCAGTTCGGCGAGCAGGATCGGGAGGTGGCGCAGCTCCTCGCTCATCTCCGACGCCTCCGCTTCGGCCGGCGGGTGACGTCGATGTGCGCGTCGACCTCGATCGGCGCGACCCACTCGTGGTGCTCCTGATCCCGGTGGAGCACCGTCACCACCCGGGAGCAGTCGGAGGACAGGATCAACTTCACCCCCTGGACGACGACGATCCGGCTGCCGAGATCGCGACCGACGGCCGCGCATCCGGCGATCGATGCCTTGAGAGCGTCGATGTCGAAGCGGGCCGCTCGCTCCAGGAAGCGGAGGACGGCATGATCCGAGACCTCGATCCTGCGTCGCTTGCTCATGCCCCTGCTCCTGCGAATTTGTCGGCCTCGCGGCCCCAAACGTTCATCGCGCCTCGGCCCTCCGGATCATCGCCTTGAGCGCTTCGGAGACCTTGTTGGCCTCGGCCGGCGAGCAGAACTCGGGCGCCGACCGCTTGGCCTGCCGCTCGACGAAGGCGCGCAGTGCCTCCTTCGAAGCGTTCTCGATCGCGCCGACGATTCCGGCTTCGCGCCACAGTGCGTACATCTTGCGGACGTGCGGCTTGCCGTAGCCGCCGCCGGCCTTGCCGGCCTTCGGCGTCCATCCCAGACGGCGGAACTCTGCGAGCACCGCCTCGAGCGCGCCGTCGGGCAGGCCCTTCGACGACGTCCGGCCGGTCACGCGCTCCAGGATGGCGCGATAGTCGTCATCGGCGAGCGCCAACTGGCGCCGGGCGATCTGCACCTTGGCGAGGAGACCACCGGTCATCTCACGGACTCCCGAGGTTCGTCCATGTAGGCGTCACAAGCCATCGCATCTCGGCGCGTGACACGATCCTGGATGAGGCACTGACCGGCCGCCTCGGAACCGCCGTCCCATCCGGCACAAGAGCGGCAACGGCGAATGAAGGTGCACGGTCGCGGCACCGGTCGACCAAGCACGATGGACGTGGACTTCATGGTCATCTCCCTCGGTTGAGGATCTCTCGGGTGATCTCGGCGATCCGCCGGAGGATCCGCTCCTGTCGCCGGGAGCGGATGCCGCGACGGACCTCGGCGGAGAGCTGCACCCGCTCGGCTTCGAGCCGGGCGATCTCCCCGGGCGGCTCGGGAGGCGGGTCCTCCGCCTCGGGCGGAAGCGAGCGGGTGATCCAGTTCATGCGATCTTCCCCTTCTGGATGTCGCGGACGACGGCCACCGGGACGCCGAGGCTCCGCGCGATATCGGCGGGCTTCTGCCCCGCCGCGGCGAAGGATTTCACCGTGCGGATCAGTCCGGCCGCGAAACCGGGCGCCGGCAACGACGCGGGCAGCGGCTCGACGGAAGCGACCGGCGCGGCGATCGGCATGTCGATTTTTTCGACCGGTTCGGCGGAATCGATCGGTGCGGCGGTCTCGGCCGGTACCGTGATCGGCGCCGCCACGGCTTCGGCCGGCGGGCTTGGCCGCCGGATCTTGTGCCGAGGCTCGATCGCCGCCGGCGCTGCGGTCCCACCGAGCGCCGCTTCGACGCAGGCGGCGAGAACCGGATCGTCGGTCGCCTTGCCGCAACGCGCCGCCCAGGCCGCTTCGAACAGCAGGCGGGCGTAGAGACTCGGCGTATAGCCGCCGGCCCGCGCCTTCTGGACGAGGCGTTCGAACACGGTCTCGGACACGACGATCGCGATCGTGCGCGTCTCTGTGGTCGCCGGTCGACCGAGCCTGGTGACCTCGACCATCAGCTTCTCCTGAAGTGCGGATATTGGCGGATGCGGAGCTCACACGGCCATTCGTCCGGAACAGCGCCGGCGCCGTCGCGCGGGAACGGCATCGCGGGCCAATCGAGCGCGACGAGCGTAGACCCGAGCTGTTTGACGAAGACCGGAACGCCGCCCGCAAGACACTGCGCCACTGCGGAGCGAGCCCATTCGACGTTGAACGCTCGCGCTGTGGCTCCGTCCTGCCCGCTCTCGCCGCCGACAATCAGCCAGTCGAGAGCGGTCAGCCACGGTGACCAATCGACGGGCCCAAGCGCGGGCTCATAGCTGACACCAATCTTCTCGATCCATCCGATGTTCTTGAGCGCGAGAAGTTTATAGAGATCGCGACAGGCTTCCTGATGGTTGACGATCGTCGCCATGATGATGACGTTCGACCCGAATCCTAAATCCGGAGCCATCATCGCGACGTTGCCGACGCGCTTGGTGACGAGGATCCAGTCGAGGTCGGGGCATTCGCCCATGAGCTGCCAGAGATCGGCCCGCCACACAGGATCGACTTCGTTGTCGAACACGTCGGCGAGCGACGCGCAGAACACGCGAACCGGCTCGGGGTTCTCGCCGCGGTCGATCGCGGCTCGCTGGTCTCGTTGCCACCGACGGACCTTCGACCAGTTCTGAGGGCGCGTCCGACGGCGCGGGGCGCCGGGACCCCAGTGGGGCGCAACGTGGGCCGGATCGAATCGAGCGTCCCAAGCCCGGGCGTAGCAGTTGAAGCAACCCGGAGACACCTTCGTGCAACCGATCCACGGGTTGAAGGTGTGCGTCGCGTAGGCGATCCCGGTATTCTCGCCCATCTCAGTTGCCCTTTCCCGCGCGAGCCAGTGCGGCCGTGATGAAGCCGACGACGGCGCCGAACGACGCGGCGAAGACCACGCTGGCGATCCAGAACCACATGGTCAGGCCCTCCCGACTGCGGTTGTCGTCGGAACGGGGGAACCCAAAGCTGCAGCGGAGGCGGTGAAGCCCATGTCGATCGCAACGGATGCCGCTTCGAGATGCGGCCGAGCCGCAGCACAGCCGGCGCAGGAGCAGCTCATCTTGATCGCCAGACGGAGCAACAGATGGGCGGCGTTTGCCAAGTGATCGGAGGTGAGTCCACCCCCCAACTCCGCGGTGACCTTCGTATCGTCGAAGCAGATGGTCAGCTTGGCCATGCTCCCCTCCCTCACAGCGCGGCGATGTCGAGGACGACCGGCACCCACGGCGCTTCGGCCGTCGGGCGTTCGTAGAAGCGGACGTACTCCTTCGTGCCGGTGACCCTGATCGAGTCCCGGATCGCGCCCATCGCGCGCTTCCAGCGCTCGTCGTCGATCTCGAGCCGCAGGATGCTGAACAACTCGGCCTTGTTGATCTTGCCCTGCTGGTCGACCGCGAACGCTCTATTGACGATCGTCCTGAGGTTGGCGCTGCTGTCCGCCGACCACTCGATCAGGCACTCGTCGACCAGCAGTTTCGCGACCTGCAGTTCGGGGCCGAAGTCGATGCGTTCCGCGATCGCGACGACCACCTTCTTGCAGCCGTTGACTGACGTCAGCGTGTAGTTGCCCTTCCACTTCTCCGACCGGGCGACCCCGTACTCCTGCGCCAAGAGGTCCTGGAAGGCGGTCAGGTCGTCGAACGTGTGCCGCTTGAACCGGGCGATCTGGGCCGACAGTTCCGACGCGTAGACGAAGACCTTGCCGATCAGCTCGTCGGAGAGCAGATCCTGAGTACCGATCGTCTCGATCGGAATCAGGGCGCCGCGGGCATCGCGCATGTAGCTGTTGTCGCCGATCACTTCGATCGGGGTGGCGTGGCCGGTGATCTTGTGCATGTCAGGCCTCCGTGGCCGCGAGAGTGCGATCGGTCGGGTCGGCGGCGGCCGATCCGTCCGGGGTGAATGCGCCGGCATCGATCGCCATGCCGACGAGGCAACGGGCGAGCGAGCGGATGTCGTCGAGCGAGACGCTGTGGACGGCGCGCGGGTTGGCGCAGATGAGGAGCGCGAGCTGCAGCGGATCGGCGTCGAGGCAGAGCCGGACGTCGATCGCATCGGCGGATCCGACCGCCTGGAGGCAGGCCGTGATGGTCTCCAGGTCGTGGCGCAGCTCGCCGTCCGATCCGAGCGCCTCGTCGATCGTCCGACACCCGTAGATGACTGCCGCGTGCACTCGACCGCCGAGCCTGAGGCCGATCTCGGCGAGCGTGAGGCCCGTCGCACGGCGGGCGAGCCACATCGCGACGTGTCGGGCTCGGACGATCTCGCTCGTCTGACGGTGGCCGAGCAGCTCCTCGCGGCGCAGCTCGTAGCGCGCGCAGACCGCCTCGACGATCGCCGGGAGCGTGGTGACCGGTTTCATCAGCGCCCCTCCAGACTGGCGAGGAGGGCGCGACCCGCCTCGGTGATCTCCAGGGTGCCGCAGACCTCGGCGAGGAGGCCGGCGCGCACCATCGGGGCGACGGTGCGATCCTCGTAGCCGACGACGGTCACACCGCGCCGCCGCCAGCGATGGTGGACCTTGAGGAGGCGGCCGGCGCGGGCAGAGGCGAGGGCGCGTCGGCGCGTGTCGGTGATCTTCATGCCGCACCGCCTTCCGGGGCCGGCCCCGGCTGCGACGCGCGCTCGCGACGGAAAACTTCCGAGAGATCGACGACCACGCCGCGTCGGTGAAGGCGCTCGAGGCGCCCCTTTTCCATCGGGCTGTAGGGCGAGCGTCGATAATCGACCTCCTTCCCCCAGGCCGCGCGATCGGTCTCCGACAAGAGGCGCCACCGCTCGCGATCCGCGCGGACGATCGCCAGTTCCTCGGTCAGTCGGTCGGCGGCTGCGGCGCCTTCTTCGAGCGCCTCGATCTGGTCGATCACTTCGCCGAGCGAGGAGATCAGCATCCACATGATGTGGCGTTGCATGACGATGTCCCGCTCGACGGGCGTCGTCGTGATTTCGGCGAGAAGTCCGGAGCGGATGGCTCCGAGGACGGTCGCCGGGCGAATGTCGTCAGGGGCCGACATTTCACTCTCCGTTGTCGGGGTTGTGGGGGCAGGTGCGGCAGGCGTGAAAGAGCTGGGCTCTGAGGGCCGAGGTCGCGCGGAACGGCTGGCCCTGCTCGTCGCGGCAGCGGTCGGCGCCGATCTCGCCGAGGACCGGGCAGAGGTGGGTCTCGCCCAGGTAGGCGCCCCGCACCCGGGCCTCGAGATTGCCGGTGTTGCCGCCCTTGGCGGCATAGGTCCCGGCGAGCACCGCCGAGATCATCGACGCGGAGACCCCGAGCCGCTTGGCGACGGTCGACTGCCGGTCTTCGGTGCAGCGCTCGGCGAGCACCATCACCCAACGTGGCGCATCGGCGCCCCAGCCGGATCGGACGACCTCGACGAAGTCCTTCTTCTGTGGGCCTCTCATGCCAAGTCCTCCGCTTCGGGAGCGCCGAGGAGCGTGTTGGAGTTCGGGTCGAAGACGAGGTGGGTCCTGAGGATCCGCGGGGCCTGGGCGCCGATGTTGCGCAGGAGCCGATAGGTCGCCGGCCGACCGGGGCCGCCCTTGTCGAGCATCTGGACGACGCCCGCGGCGGCGAGCCGTTGGATGTAGGTCTTCACCGTGAAGCTGAGCACCGGCAGGAGCGTCTCGGTCTCGGTCGCCATGGCGATGTCGACCCAGGTCCAACGGTCGAGCATCTTCATCGCTCGCCACATGCGGTCGCGAGCGGTCTCGGGATACGCGCTGCCGTCACGCCGCAGGCGCGGCGCCTCGCGGGAGGTGCGGGCGAGCCGGTAGGTGTGGCGGACGCCGACCCGCGACAGCCGTTCCGTCGAGACGATCTCGAGATAGCCCGCCTTGACCAACCGCCCGACGTACTCGGCGACCACCGACCGGCCGACGTTCGACCGGCCGTCGATGTCCGCCAGCGTGAAGAACGTTCTGCCGCCGTCGGCGAGGTCGGTGATGATCGCCCAATAGCCGTCCTGGCCCCGCGGCACGCGGATCGACAGGGCGATGTGCTCGAGGAGTTGGCGCTTCGCCATCACGCGGCCCTCCGCGGCGCCGGCGCCTTGTGGGTCGAGATCAGGCCGACGTCGTAGTCGGCGAGGGTGATCGCGCCGATGCCGGCCTTCTTCGCTTCCTCGAGGACGCGAGCGAGGTTGACCACGATCCTCCGATGATTGCCCGTGGTGCGGTCGACGATGACGGCGAGGAGGTCCTCGCCGATCTTGAGTGTGGGGCAGTAGGCCCGGGCGAGCGTGCGTGCGTCGTCGAGATCGCAAGGCTCGGCGCCGACCCATTCGAGGATCCGGTTGTGGACCCGCTCGAACGTCTCCAGGGCCGCAGGAAGGGTCTCCTCGCCGATCAGGATGACCGGCGCGAGGCTCTTGTCGTGCAGCTCGCGCAACAGGTCCACGAACCGCTTCGCCGCGATCCAGTGCGCTTCGTCGACGATCAGCGGACGGGACGGATCGGCGGAGAGGCGGAGGATCGCCTCCTCGACCATCTCGGCGATCGAGCCGCGGGGCTTCGCCACGCCCAGCTCGAGCAGGATCGACTTCAGGAGGCTCTTCGCCGTGGTGAACTGACCGACCTCGACATAGGTCGCCCGGGCGGTCGAGGCGCCGTAGATGGCCGATTTCGTCTTGCCGAGGCCCGAGCGCCCGAAGAAGCAGGCCATCCCGGGCAGTGCCGGCGCCCGGTTCACCACCCGTTTGACGAGCCCGTTGAACGCGACCACGTTCTTCAGGGGTGCCGGTCGCTTGACGTCCGCGAATTCCGTCGTCATGTTGGTCTCCTGATCACTTTCACGGCCCGGGTTTCCCGGGCCTTTTTCTTTGCCGGGTACGCGGCGTCACGCGCTCAGCCAGTCCTCTCCGAAATCCCGGAGAAGGTCGGCGTGGGAGAGGTATTCGGCGCTCGTCCGATAGGTCCGGAGCCATGCGGCGTCCGGCTCGGCGATGGCGAGGCCGGCGGAAAGTCTGGCGTCGAGGTCGATCGCGCGCCGGAAGCGCGCCTTCGGACTCTCGGGGAAGGCGCGGATCTCGGCGGTGGTCTGGCGGGACGGTGCCGGACCGCCGACGAACTCGGCCTGGAGCGCGGCCAGTTCGGCCGCTTCGTCGTCGGAGAGCCGGCGCCGATCGGCCGGTCGGCCGACGTCGAGCGCCGCGGCGATCGCCGGGGTGGTGTGGTTCTCTTCCCGCTTCGGCAGCGAGACGACGTTCGGGATGTCACGCGCTGCGACCGAGAGCGCCCGCTCGAGCAGGTTCGGCCCCGTGGTGAGGCGCTTGATCTCGCGCCGAACATCCCGACTGGCGTCGGCGAGCTTCTCCGAGGTGATTTCACGCTTGGCGGCGAGCAGGGTCGCGGCGGAGACGCCTCGGAGGGCGGGGCAGATCCCCTCACCGACATAGCGGCCGCTGTCGGCCTCGAAAGCGAGGACTCGGCCGGCGTCCATCGGATCCATGCGGACGAGTACCGCGGCGCCGGGGAGTGCCTCGTGGATCACGTAGTGGTAGCCGTCGATCCGGATCCCGAACTTGGTGACGGTGCGCAGACCGTCCTTCCCCGTTGCCGGCATCAACAGGACGTCGAGGGCGCGTTCGTCGATCCGCCGGATCGGCGCCGTCGACCTCGCAGCGGCGACGGCCGGCGAAAGTCCGTCGAGACCGGAATGCTCACGCCGGGCGTAGATCTCGTCGGACCACCGGTCGACGTAGCCTTGCAACTGCGCTCCCGTCAGGCTGACGCCGAACGCTTCGGCCGTGTCCTGACCGAGCCGAGTGGCGAAGCCGCGTCTGTCTTCGATCCGCTTGCGATCCGCCACGTTGTGGCCGACGAAGCCGGGCAAGAGCGCGGCGCAGTCGTGTTGGAAGGTGGAGATCGCTCGTTCGACGTGCCCCTTTTGTTGGGGCGAGTAGGGATCCGAGTATTCGACCTCGATCCCGAGAGACGCGAGCAGACGCTGTGTGGAAACCGCCTTGAAGTCCGTTCCGTTGTCGGTCTTGATCTTTTCCGGAACGCCCCATTCGAGAATGGCCTTGCGGATCAGCATCGCCACCGCTTCGGCCCGCGGGGTGCGGCTCACGTACCAGATCGTCAGTCGGGTCGCGATGTCGATGCAGGCATAGACCGACCAGCGGCCGTCGACACAGAGCGCGTCGACCGGACTGGCGTCGATCATCCAGAGCGTGTTCGGAGTGCGCACCCAGGCGTAGGTTCCGACACCCGCCGGCGCCATCGTCGACCGATACCTGTCCGGGTCCGAAAGCCGGGTGAGCAGCACCTTCTCGGCCGCTTTCAGGGCCTTCAACGCATGTTGAAACGTCCTGACCGGCGGTACCGCGAGCAGTTGCCCGTCCATGCCGACCAGATCGTCGCCGAACTCGGCGATCACCTGCGTCCGAATCTGTGCCGCGGTCAGCAGCGGCTGGTGGGCGATCAGCGCGAGCACGAAGGTCCGCACCTGCCCGCCATTGGCGGTCTCGATCAGCCCCTTGCCCTTGCGCGCGGCCGACCGGTCGACCGCCAGTCGGTCGACCCGCCCGACGAAGCGCGCGGCCCGCCACCGGGCGAGGCTGCGCTTCGAGATGTGCTTGATGGTGTCCCGGATCCACTTGGGCACCACCTGGGTACCCATGTTGTAGCGGTCGACGAAGATCTGGACGCAGGAGGCATCGGAGAGGCGCAGCGCGGTCGAGAACTCGTCGAAGGCGGCGACGATCGCGAGCCGGGCGTCACGTTCCCGCGCGGCGCGGTCCGAGAGATCGGATCCCAGCACCATCGGCGCCGGTACCGGCGGAGGCACCACCTCGATCTGACGGTGGCGGCGCTCGTACTCCAGACGGGCGGCCGGTGGCAGGAGCGCGACATGAAATTCGACGCCGCCGCCGCGGCCGGTGCGCGAGCGGGCATAGGCCATGCTGTCAGCCCAACGCAGGCGCGCCGCGTAGCGGATCATCGCGCTCTCGGTCGCCGGCATGTCCGGCAGAGCCTCGGCCGCCAACTCGCGACAGGTCAGCCACTCCTTCACCGCTTGGCCCTCCACTCGGCGTCTGCCGCCTGTTCTTCTCGTTCGGCGCGCTCCCGAGCCTCGCGAGCCATCTCGCGGCGGATCAGCGCCTCGTATTTCGCCTCGACGACGATCAGCCCGACCTCGGCGAGGAGCGTGTTGAGCGCCCGGGCGTCGCCGGTGACGGCGACCAGAGCCGCGAGACGCACCGCGCTGATCGCGTGCTCCTTTTCCTGAGAGGCGTAGTTGTCGAGCATCGCCCGGGAGACCGGCTCCTCGAGGTAGTCGGAGATCGCCTCGGCGATCTCGTCGCGCGACCGATCGTCGTCTGCGAGTGTCCGGGCGATCGCCTTGGCGAGCCGACGGGGACGGTTCCACGCACGCACTTCGTCTTCCCGGAAGCGGGCCACGGCCGGCTTCGGCTGGAAGTCCTTGAAGAGGTCGAGCGTGGAACCGTCGCGTTTCATGCCGCCCTACGTCCTCGCGATGCGAGCCACCGATCGATGGCGTCGGCGTGAGCTTCGAAGAACCGGGTCTGCTGGGAGGCCGGCAGCCGCGAGAACCGGTCTGAAACCCTCTCCCAGCCGGCGAGCGGCGCCGGTGCCGGCGTGCGATCGAGCACCGCGATCGCCTCGGCGACGCTGCCCGCCTGGGGAGGCTCCGAGAGCAGGAGATCGACGATCTTCGCCTGCCGGCCGGGATCCTGGTGGGCGAGCTGCAACAGCTCCGAGGCGTTGTCGGCGATCTCGGCGAAGGCGATCGCTCGCCGAGTCCCGCTGGACAGGCCGGTGGCGATCTGCACCGCCACCTGGATCGAGCGTTCCGAGATGCCCATCGCCCGCGCGGCGGCGGCGGAAAACCGCTCGGCGAAAATTCGCGCAGAGTCTGCGGCAATTTCGGCCGAGGGCCGCCCGCGCTTCGGCTTCGGCATCGTCTCCTCGAAGATCTCCTTCCAGGCGAGGATGGCCACCGACCGATCGAGCACCGTCGGCTCGAACCTCAGGACGTTGTCCTGGATCTCCTTCAGCCGCATCGCCCCTTCGTTCGGGAAGGCATCGGCCGGCCACACCTTGGCCTCGATCTCGGCTCGGCCGAGAGAGACCGTCGCCTGCAGGCGGTGGCCCCCGGTGATCAGGCGGAAACGCTCGCCGGTCTCCACCACCTCGATCGGCGACAGCGTGGCGCCCTGGGAGATTTCGTCGGCAAAGGCCTGCACCCACCCGGGGTGGATCTGACGCAGGCGGTCGCCGACGTCGATCTTGGCGATTTCGATGGACTTGAAGCTCATTTCTGACCTGCTCGAAGAGGTTTCGAAGAGGCCCCGGGCGGGAGATCCGCCCGGGGAAGTCTGGGAGGAAACGGGAGGCTCCCACCCCACCACTTGCCGCAGGTGGCGCGTGTCCTCAGACTGGATGTGCAACCAAACGAGTCGGAGGAATGGGGATGAAAGAGCCACCGTCTTCGAGAGACGCAGGACAGATCCTGTTCATCGGATTGAAAGTGCAGTCGGAAACACTTCTTGCTCTCCTGAAGGCTGGGGCCGTGCCACCGGAAGCGCTACGCGAGATCGTGTTCTCGATCTCGATGGTTTCGGATAGCTGGCGCGAGTATTTTCCCGAGGGTCCGGGCATGTTCGAGGCTACCCTTGCCGAACTACGACTGCGGGTTGGTCTTTCCTGAGAGCATCGAGCGCCCCAGATCTCGCGCTTCAGCCGATGCATCCGGAAATCCTGGGAGCATCGCGGCAGCGTCGCTCACACACCCCGAGCTCGAATGCCTCTTGGCGACGAGTAGACAGGCCGAGAGAAACCTCTCGTCAGCCGAGTGCGGCTCGCTGGTTCGAGGCGAGCCGACAGCGTCATCGTTCAGAGCCTCGAGGAGGACATCCGGGTAGGCGAGAAGGAACGTGAAGAAGATGCGCTTGGCGCCGTCCCGCCCGAGCTGATCCGCGATGAAATGGAGGATGTTACGGTCCGCGCTTTCGAGATCGTCAAACAGGCCGCGGAGCGCGGAAGGCAGGCTGAAGAACTGATCAGAGGCAACCAGAAGGCCCTTGAGAAACTCGCGTTGCTCTTGGGGTGAGATCTCGATCAGGCGAGGAATTTCCATCACACCCTCCCTACGATCACTTCGGCCCAGATCAGGACCGCGGCGATGAACGAGACGAGCGCGGCCGCCTCCAGGGCGGCACGCGTGACGTCGGCGAAGATGGTGAGGGGGGAGACGGGGTGGACCGCCTCCCCCGCAGTGCGCGCCGCCCGGGGCTCTGCGCCCTCGTTCAGGGGACGCGGCGCGCTGTCCGGCGATGTCGTGGCTGCGGTCGAAGAACGGGTCATGCGGCCACTCCCGTGTCGGAGCGGCCGATGCATTTCGGACTCGCCGTCGGGCCGGCCTGCGTGGCAGTGTGACGGCGCTGGCGGAGATAGCGGCCGGGGAAGAGTTCCTCGACCCGCACCTCCAACAGTTCCGCGATGGCCTGGGCACCGGGCAGGCACGACGAGCTAAGGGCTCGTCGGCAGGCGTTCTCGCTCAGCCCGCGGCTTCGGGCGAGGGAGGTGAGGGTGTGACCACGCCTCTCCACCTCGGCCTTGATGCCCGGGTTGTCCCACGTCTTCGTCATCGCTCTCGTTCCTTCGGAGATCGACCCTGGCCGGTCGCTCTCTCGTGGGGTGTTACGTCACGGATGTCATGGCAAGAGTGACCGATTCATTGGTCATCGTCAAGGGAAATGGCCGCGTCAGTGTTCACCAATGACCAACGAAATGGCCACTCCAAATTTCTGACGTGATTTCAAAGTGTTGGTGATCTTTTTGCCAAACTCAGAAACTCTGACCGCGCGTCAGAGTTAGGGCGATGAAGCGATGAAGGAAGACAGCTTTAGCGAGAGGCTTCAGACGCTTCGCATCGAGCGTCGCTTGACGGGCAGGGCGTTTGCAAAAGCAGCCGGACTGAAGCCGAGCACGTACCAGGCATTGACCACAGGACGCTCCCCAACGCTCGATACATTGGTCATGATCGCCAGCTCGTTGGGGGTGAATATCCGATGGCTCGCGACCGGAGAGGGTCCGATATACCCAGCCGAGACCGACGACACGACCGACCCGATGGAGCAAGAATCTTCTGGCACTCGTCGCAGCGGCTCACTCGACCCGGAGCTTCTCGGTCGAGTGGTCGATCGGATTTCCAAGGTCTATCGGGAAGAAGGCTTGCGTCTCCCAGATGTCGATCTGGGTCGTTTAGCCGCTGAAAAGTATGACGAAATCGCGCTACTCGCCGAAGATCCGGATGAGTGGGCCGGGTTTCTTGAGGTGATGGATACCCGCGTCCGCAAGGCGATTCGCGCTGCCGCGGTTGATCCGGCCAATCTCAAACGCGAGGCTTGAGGCTCTTGGTCGCGGCAGTCGTAAGTCTCGAACTGCTCGCCGAAGCGTACAATCTGGAAATGTGTCTCGCGACCGTATGTCTCTAGGGGCAATTCGGCAGATGGTGAGGAGCGTAGATCATGCAATCGAGCGGCGACTTTATCGTAATATCTATAGGCGTCGGCATCATTGGATTGATAGTATTGCTCCTGCCTGTCACTCGGGCATTCCGTGCGGGATATGGCGCTGTCGGGTTGTTCATTGTAATTGAGATGGTTCTTTCCGCTTTTCCTCTATTTTCGAACTCGATCTCCGGGTTCTATCTGGTTATCGGCTGGGGTTTTGTTTCGATAGTTTCCACTATTGCCATTGTCGGCGCGGATTTACGTACCGCAATCCGGAACAAAGCAACCGCATCTCATCCTTCCGTCGACGAGCGACCAATCACCATGGAGCGCCCGAACTGATGGAGAAGGCTTCGTCACACCCTGGGATCGATTGGGCTCGCGCACCTCGTGGTGCTCGCTGGTGGGCGGTCGACGCCAATGGGGAGGCGCACTGGTTTTGCGCACCCGACGTCGCCGCCTTCACCGATTTCTGGTTCGCCGAGCCCTGCCCCGCGCCTCTCTTCGGCTTCTCCGGCGACTGGCGCCGCAGCCTCGTCGAGCGCCCCTCCGGTGCCACTTGATCTTGCGCGTCGGTTCGCCGTTTTTTCGCCCGCGGAGCCCCGTTTCCGCCCGGTTTTCCGCCGCCGTTCCAGCCTCTGCCCGCCTGATCCCGGATATTCCCGCCTGTGCCAAGTGATATTGCGGGTTACAGCGTCTCACCCGCCCCGATCGCCGCACGCCTCGCCGACCGCGGCTGAACGGCCGCGCCGGACGGCGCGAGAGGCGACGAAACGACGGTGGACGAAACTGGATGGGGCGGCAGGATTCGAACCTGCGGATGGGGGAATCAAAATCCCCTGCCTTACCACTTGGCGACGCCCCAGCGATCGCGCGGAAGCCCGGGCGGGCGAACGGCGGACGCCCGTTCCTATAACGATTTCGTCGTCGACCGGCAACCGGCGCGGGGCGCTTCACCACCGCTCTCTCCACCACCGTCGTCCACAGCCGACCGATCGGATGCGCAAGGGGCTTGCGGGGCGCCGACGAGGTCGTTATACACCCCTCGCCGGTCACGGAGTGTAGCGCAGTCTGGTAGCGCACCTCGTTCGGGACGAGGGGGTCGCAGGTTCAAATCCTGCCACTCCGACCAGCATTTCCCGATCCCGACGGGAATTCTCGACGGTTCTGCCGGAAAAGACGTGCGTTCGCCGAAGGGCCGTGGGCACTGCCGTGCGACCGACCGTTCCCGCCCACGGGCGACCCGTGGACATCCCCTCCCCGCGCCTCCTCGGAATCCCCGATCCCGATCTTCGAATCGACGAATCGGCCTCGACTCTCGCCCCGAAACGGAACATAATGAGAACATACAGAGAGGAGGGTCCCATGTCCCTGGTCGAGAAACACATCGTCGTTCCCTATCGGCGGACGAAACGCGGCCCGGTCGCCGAGCCGATGCGACCGGCATCGAGTGCCGAGAGCGCCCGGCGCATCGCGGCGTCCATGGCGAGCCGCTGCGACGGGGTCGCGGCCTACACGGTCGACGTCGACGAGGAGACCGGCCAGATGAACGCCCCGATCGTCCTCTCGCAGTTCGGCGACGTGCCCGACCTGGAGGTCTGATCCGCGTCGCCCGGATCGCTTCCCCCGCCCCGGGTCGATGGTCCCCGCGCGCCGCGCCGACGCCGGAGCGCCCGAGGAGCGCCCGGACAGCGGACGAGACGCGGCCCCGACGACCGGCCGGCGTGTCCGATCGATCTTCGCTGCCCTGCCCTGCCTCGCCGGGAGTGCGCGCGGAGGCCGGCGGTTCGGCCCTTCCTTTTTCGCAGAGAAGCACCGTGCGGAGTCGCGAAGGCACGCCACGGGCTATGCGTCGAGCGCAGGATCGGGCATGGAGATGGACTCGCGGTGACGCCGCCGGCCGCCGACCGATCGGACGGCTCGGCCAATGCGTCGCCGCCCCGTCCAAGACCATCGGAGTGACCCGCGCATGGCCGCGAACGACGCCTCGAAGACCCCCGGCCTCCTCGGCCTCGACGCCTATTCCCCCGCCGAAATCCAGGACAAGGTCGAGAAGCTCGGCGTGAAGAAGGCGCGGCTGCCGTTCTCCGCCTCCTTCATGCTGTCGGTCGTCGCCGGCGGATCGATCGGACTCGGCGCCATGTTCTTCCTGATCGTGCTCGCCGATCCGGCGCTCTCCTTCGCCTTCCAGCGGGTGATCGGCGGCCTCGTCTTCGCCCTCGGCCTCGCCCTGGTGGTGATCGGCGGCGCCGAGCTGTTCACCGGCAACTGCCTGATCGTCATGGCCTGGGCCAATCGCCAGATCCGCACCTCCGAGGTGCTGGCCAACTGGGCCACGGTCTGGATCGGCAATCTGGTCGGCGCCCTCGGCCTCGTCGGGCTGGTCTTCCTCGCCCATCACCACGATCTCGGCGGCGGACTGATCGGTGCCGCCGTGCTGAAACTCGCCGTCTCCAAGATCACCCCGGACTTCCTCGCCATCTTCGTCAAGGGAATCCTCTGCAACATCCTGGTCTGTCTCGCCGTCTGGCTGGCCTATGCCGGCCGCTCGGTCGCCGACAAGATGGCCGGCCTGTTGTTGCCGGTCGCCGCCTTCGTCGCCGCCGGCTTCGAGCACTGCGTCGCCAACATGTACATCCTGCCCTACGCCTGGCTGCTGTCAGCGACCGGCCACGTGCCCGCCGGGCTCGACGTCTCGGCGATCACCCTCGCCGGCATCGTCCACAATCTGATCCCGGCGACGCTCGGCAACATCGTCGGCGGTGGCGGCTTCGTCGGTTTCGTCTACTGGGCGATCTACCGCCGCAGCCTCGGCGGCCTCACCCCGCTCCCCGAGTCCGATCGGCACTGATCCGGCCCGACCGACGCCCCCCGGGCGGAGCGGATCTCGGCCGCGCGTCGATCTTGACGACCTCGCCGGACCGGCGCTT
>CALFRR010000164.1 GCA_937919435.1 uncultured Alphaproteobacteria bacterium
CGCGGCGGTGCCGGGGCCGGTGCGTTCGAGGGCCGGGGCGTCGGTGGGCTCGTCGGGGCCGAAATCGACGGGAGCGGCGCGGCGGGCCGGCGGGCGGCTGCGGGTGTCGTCGGGAAGCGCGGTCTCGAGATTGCCGCGCAGTGCGCCGGAGGCGGGCGGGCGATCGAGGTACTCGGTCTGGGCGGCGGCCGGCGCGACCAGGACGCCGCCGACGAGTCCCGCACCGAAGACCGTGCCGACGAGCCCGATCGCCCGTCGCGCGGCGAGCCGCGACGGTTCCGGAATCGGCGAACGGGCGGGCGGACGGCGCGGCATGACCCCTCTGGATGATCCGGCGACGCACGGGTGCGCGGTCGAAATCTTGCGGAAAGGTAAATGCCCATGGTTAACGCTTCCTTAGTGGACGGCGCGGGCGTCCCGGTCGGCGCCGGAGAGATGCGACCGAGTGACGGTTGGCTCCCCGGCGAAACGTGGTATCGACACCGCTCCGCTCCGGCGCGATACCCGGGGCCGACACGAAGCAGGAACCGACAGACGATGACCGAAGCTCTCCTCGCCTCCGTCCGCAGGGCGGTCGACACCGAAATCGCCGGGCTCGGTGCCCTCGCCGAAGCGCTCGCGGGCGACCTCGGGGCGAAGGTGGCGGAAGCCGCGGCGGTGATGCTCGCCGCCAAGGCGCGGGTGATCGTCACCGGCATGGGCAAGAGCGGCCACATCTGTCGCAAGATCGCCGCCACTCTGGCGTCGACCGGGACGCCCGCCTATTTCGTCCATCCGGCGGAGGCCGGGCACGGCGACCTCGGCATGATCACCACCGACGACGTCATCCTCGCCGCTTCGTGGTCGGGGGAGAGCGTCGAACTGGCGGCGATCATCGCCTATGCCGGGCGCTTCCGGGTGCCGCTGCTCGCCGTCACCTCCGATGCCGAATCGGCGCTCGGCCGGGCGGCGGACGTCTGCATGGCGCTGCCGGCGGCGGAGGAGGCGTGCCCGCTGGGGCTCGCTCCGACCACCTCGACGCTGATGCAGCTGGCGCTCGGCGACGCGCTGGCGATCGCTCTGCTCGAAGGGCGCGGCTTCACCGCCCAGGACTTCCGGGTCTTCCACCCCGGCGGCAAGCTCGGTGCGAAGCTCCGGACGGTGCGCGAGGTGATGCACGTCGGCGATCGGGTGCCGCTGGTGGCGTCCGGGACGACGATGCGCGAGGCGATCGTCGCGATGTCGTCGAAGGGCTTCGGTTGCGTCGGCGTCATCGGGGCGGATGGTCTGTTGATCGGCATCGTCACCGACGGCGACCTGCGCCGCCACCTCTCCGACGGGCTGCTGACCCGGCCGGTCGACGAGGTGATGACCCGGACGCCGAAGACGACGCGTGCCGACATGCTGCTCGGCCGAGTGATCGAGACCCTCAACGTCTCGGCGATCACCGCGCTGTTCGTCACCGATCAGGGCCGGCCGATCGGAATCGTCCATGTCCACGATCTGCTCAAGGCCGGCGTCGCCTGAGGCATTGCGGCCCAACCGGCCGGCGACGTCTCGCTTCCTTCGAAACCTCGTCGGCGAAGGCGAACCCGAACCGGTGTCGGCCGATCGGGCCGCGACGCCCGTGACCTCGGACGGGCTCGAACGTCGCGAGCCGGGCGTCAGTCGGCGGCGGCGACCACCAGGGTGATGCCGTCGACGGCGCGGACGACGACCCGGGTGCCGGCCGGCAGCACCGGCCCGGTCACCCGCCAGGTGCCGTCGTCGACGGTGATCCGGCCGCCGTTCTCGCCGAGCGGTTCGGAAAGGACGAAGATCCGGCCGATCAGCCGTCCGGCGCGGTCGTTGAGGAAGGGGTCATCGCCGGGCTCCGCCGATTTGCGGCGGAACCACAGGCGGCCGGCGACCAGCAGCACGATCGACAGCGCCGACCACAGCAGGGCCATCCCCTGGATCGGCCAGTCGACGACCAGCGCCAGCAGCCCGACCAGGATCGCGGCGACGCCGAACCAGACCAGGACGAAGCCGGGTGCGGCGAGTTCCAGGGCGAGAAGGAGGAGACCGAGCAGCCACCAGCTCCAGGCTCCCCAACGGGTGAAGAGATCGGCCAGGGTCTCGAACATCGGTGGTTCCTCCGGTCCGCGGGCGCCGACGAGTGGGGCGCCGGAGATCGCCGCGTTCGGCGATCATGGCACGGGCGCCGGTCCGATGTCGGTGCCACGGCGTCGCGACACCGGACCATGCGAGGGGCTCAGCCGCGGGTGTCGGGCACGCCGGGGCGGCGTCCGGCGGTGGTGGTGGTCTCCGGGCCGAAGGACGCCTTGGCGATCTCGGCGACCCCGGCGAGCGACCCGAGCACCGCGGCGGCGTCGACCGGCAGCATCAGCACCTTCTGGTTCGGGGCGGAGGCGATGCTCTTCAGCGCCTCGACGTATTTCTGGGCGACGAAGTAGTTGATCGCCTGGACGTCGCCGGCGGCGATCGCCTTCGACACCATCTCGGTCGCCTTGGCCTCGGCCTCGGCCGAACGCTCGCGCGCCTCTGCGTCGCGGAAGGCGGCTTCGCGGCGGCCCTCGGCCTCGAGGATCAACGCCTGCTTCAACCCTTCCGCCTTGAGGATCTCCGACTGGCGGTGGCCTTCGGACTCGAGGATCGCGGCGCGCTTGTCGCGCTCGGCCTTCATCTGGCGGCCCATCGAGGCGATCAGATCGTCGGGCGGAACGATGTCCTTGATCTCTATGCGGGTCGCCTTGATGCCCCAGGCGGCGGTCGCCGCGTCGACCACGGCGAGCAGGCTGGTGTTGATCGTGTCGCGGTGGCTGAGGAGCTGATCGAGATCCATCGAGCCCATCACCGTACGGATGTTGGTCATCGCCAGATTGAGGATGGCGAGCTCGAGGTGCTGGACCTCGTAGGCGGCACGGGCGACGTCGAGCACCTGATAGAAGGCGATGGCGTCGACCTTGACGGTGGCGTTGTCCTTGGTGATGACGTCCTGGGTCGGGATCTCCAGCACCTGCTCCATCACCGACATCTTCGCGCCGATCGCCTCGACGAACGGGATGATGACGTTGAGGCCGGGCCGGAGCGTGCGGGTGTAGCGGCCGAAGCGTTCGACGGTCCAGTTCTGGCCCTGCGGCACGGTCTTGACGCCGGCGAAGAAGGTGATGACGACGATCGCCACGACGGCGATCACGACGACGTCGAATCCGGAGAGATAGAACCCGTTCATCTCGACCTCCCGCTCGGTCACGAACACCGGCGACCTTCGGAGCCGCACGGCCGGGCGCGACTCTCTCCGCCCATCATGTCGGAACCGCGACCGCGATGCTCGGACGAACCTCGCCTGCGACGAGATTTCGTCACATCCAGCCGGACAGTTCCCGCCGGGCCACCGTTTCGATCACGTCGAGGCCGCCGTCGGAATCGTTGAGGCAGGGGACGAGGCGGAAATCCTCGCCGCCGTGCTTCAGGAAGACGTCGCGGTTCTCCTCGCCGAGCTCTTCGAGCGTCTCCAGGCAGTCGGCGACGAAGCCGGGGGCGATCACCATCAGCCGGCGGACGCCGGACCGGGCGAGCGCCTCGACGGTGTCGATCGTGTAGGGCTCGAGCCAGGGCTCGCGGCCGAAGCGCGACTGGAAGGTGGTCTTCAGCCGGTCGCCGAGCCCGGTCGCCGCGGCGAGCAGGCGCGAGGTCTTCATGCAGTGGCAGTGGTAGGGGTCGCCGGCTTCGAACTGGCGGCGCGGGATGCCGTGGTAGGTGGCGAGCACCACTTCCGGCTCGGCGGGCGCGGCGGCGATCGCCGTCCGCAGGCTCGCGGCGAGGGCGTCGACGTAGACGGTATCGTCGTACCAGGGCGGGGCGATGCGGATCGCCGGCTGGCGGCGCATCGCCTTCAGCGCGTCGAAGGTCGCGTCGGCCACCGTGGCGCTGGTCGCCGCCGCATAGTGCGGATAGAGCGGCACCACCAGGATGCGCTCGCATCCCGCCTCGGCCAGCGCACCGAGCCGCTCGGCGATCGACGGCCTGCCGTAACGCATCGCCCAGTCGACGAGGAGACCGTCGCCGAGATCGGCGAGGCGGGCGGAGAGGCGTTCGCTCTGCGAGCGGGTGATGGTCTTGAGCGGCCCTTCGTTCTTCTCGCGGTTCCAGATCTTGTCGTAGTCGCGGCCCTTGCGCGAGGGGCGGGTGGTCAGGATGACGCCGTGCAGGAGCGGCCACCAGATCGCCCGGTTGACGTCGACGACCCGGCGGTCGGAGAGGAACTCGGCGAGATAGCGCCGCATCGACCAATAGTCGGTGCCCTCGGGCGTGCCGAGGTTGACGATCAGGACGCCGACCCGGCCGAAGGCGATCTTCGGATGGTCGGAAGGGAGCGCGGAAGGAGATTTCGTCATCGGGCGGGGTTTCCGGTGGCGGGAGTTCTCTCCATACGTCGGTGGCCGGCGATCGGATCGCAAGGAAACGTGATCGCGCGCGGCGGCCGCGGCGAAGGGGGCCGAGCCCACGGCGAGCCGTCGGAGGAGGGCGGAAATCCGCCCTTCCACGCCGATGGGGCGGACCATGGCGGCACTGCTCCCCGGCGGCGACGGCAGGGTTGTCGGCGCGAAAGTGTTACGTTATAACATTCGCCATGAACACCGGTTCCGCCACTTCCGATCTCGCGCCCCCGTCGATCGTCCACCGCGGCCACGGCCACCCGTCCGAGGGCGGCGAAGCGGCGGCATCGCACGACCATGCGGCGCACGGCCACGGCCATTCGCACGGGCATCTCCATGTCCACGACGGGGCGGACCCGACTCCACGGCTGCGGCGGGCACCGTCGATTCCGTTTTCGCTGCTGCGGGCCTCGCTCGCGGTTCGTCTGTCGATCGCGCTCGCCCTGTCGGCCGCCGTCTGGGTGGCGATCGTCTGGGCGACCGCGCCGATCCCGGCTCCGTGAGGCGCGACGATGACCAACGCCGTCGAAATCCGTGACCTCACCCTCGGCTACGACCGCCATCCGGCGGTCCATCACCTCGACGGAGCGATCCCGCAGGGGTCGCTGACCGCCATCGTCGGTCCCAACGGTGCCGGCAAGTCGACGCTGGTCAAGGGCATCGCCGGGGTGTTGCGACCGATCGGCGGGTCGATCCGGCTGGTCGACTGCGAAACCCGCGACGTCGCCCATCTGCCGCAGACGGCGGAGATCGACCGCTCGTTCCCGATCACCGTGTTCGATTTCGTGGCGCTCGGCCTGTGGCGGCGGATCGGTGCCTTCGGCGGTCTCGGCCGGAGCGAGCGCGTCCGGGTCGGCGAGGCGATCGCCGCGGTCGGGCTCGACGGCTTCGAGGCGCGGCCGATCGGCACGCTGTCCGGCGGGCAGATGCAGCGCACCCTGTTCGCCCGACTGATCCTCCAGGACGCCGCGCTGATCCTGCTCGACGAGCCGTTCAATGCGGTCGACGGGCGCACCGTCGACGATCTGCTCGGTCTGGTGCGCCGCTGGCACGGCGAGGGGCGCACCGTGATCGCGGTGCTGCACGATCTCGAGCTGGTCCGCCGTGTCTTTCCGCAGACCCTGGTGATCGCCCGCGAGCCGGTCGCCTGGGGGGCGACCGCCGAGGTGGTGACCACCGAGGTGCTCGCCCGGGCGCGGCGGATGATCGAAGCCTTCGATCTCGGCGCCCCCGTCTGTGCCCGTTCGGCCGCCTGAGGAGATCCGTCCGCGATGTTCGCTCTCCTCCACGACCTCCTGATCGCCCCCTTCGCCGACTTCGAGTTCATGCGGCGGGCGCTGGTCGGCTCGGTGGTGCTGGCGCTCGCCGGGGCGCCGATCGGCGTCTTCCTGATGCTGCGCCGGATGTCGCTGACCGGCGACGCGATGGCCCATGCGATCCTGCCGGGCGCGGCGCTCGGCTACCTCGTCGCCGGCCTGTCGCTGCCGGCGATGACCATCGGCGGGTTGGCCGCCGGCGTTCTGGTGGCGCTGGCCGCCGGAGCGGTGGCCCGGGCCTCGGTGCTGCGCGAGGACACCACCCTCGCCGCCTTCTATCTGACCTCGCTGGCGCTCGGCGTGGTCATCGTGTCGATGGAGGGGTCGAACGTCGATCTGCTGCACGTGCTGTTCGGCTCGGTGCTGGCGCTCGACGACGCGGCGCTGACCCTGATCGGCGGCATCGCCACGCTGACCCTGGTGACGCTCGCCGCGATCTTCCGGCCGCTGGTCACCGATTCCGTCGATCCGGTGTTCCTGCGCTCGCTCGGCGGGTTCGGGGCACCGGTCCACATGACGTTCATGGCGCTCGTCGTGATGAATCTGGTCGGCGGCTTCCTGGCTCTGGGCACGCTGCTGTCGGTCGGGATGATGATGCTGCCGGCGGCGAGCGCCCGGCTGTGGACCGACGACCTCACCGCGCTGCTCGCCCTCGCGGTTCCGATCGGGGCGGTCGCCGCGGTCTCCGGTCTGATCGCCGCCTATCACCTGAGCCTGCCGGCCGGGCCGGCGATCGTGCTCGCCGCCGCCGTTCTCTACGTCCTGTCGCTGGCCTTCGGGCGGCGCGGGCTCCTCGCCGCCCGGTTCGGGCGGCGCCATCTCGAGGCCTGACCCGGTCTCGCTCGTCGATCGCGTCTCGAAACCGTTCCGTGAAAACCGGAGGATCCCTCATGTCCCGATTCACTCGCCGTCACGCCGTCGGGCTTCTCGCCGCCGGCCTCTTCGCGCCCTTCGCCGGCGCCACGCTCGGCCACGCCGCGGAGAAGTTGCCGGTGGTGGCGAGCTTCTCGATCCTCGCCGACTTCGTCGCCCGGGTGGGCGGCGATCGCGTCGCGATCACCACTCTGGTCGGCCCGAACGGCGATGCCCACGTCTATTCGCCGAAGCCCGCCGACGCCCGCGCGGTCAAGGCGGCGAAGCTGGTGGTGGTCAACGGCCTCGGCTTCGAGGGCTGGATGGAACGTCTGGTCGGCGCCTCCGGCACCAAGGCGACCGTGGTCACCGCCTCCAAGGGCATCTCCGCCCGCGAGCTCGTCGACGACGACGAGGACGAGGCTCCGGCCAAGGGCGGCAAGGCCGGCCACGACCACGCCAAGGAGGCGCACGGCCACGGTCACGATCACGGCGGGCTCGATCCGCACGCCTGGCAGTCGGTCGCCAATGCCCGGGTCTACGTCGGCAACATCCGCGACGCGCTGATCGCCGCCGATCCGGAGGGCAGGGCGGTCTACGAGGCGAACGCCGGCGCCTACGTCGCCGAACTCGATGCGCTCGAGGCGGAAGTGAAGGCGGCGGTCGCCGCGGTACCGGCCGAGCGCCGGCGGATGATCACCACCCACGACGCCTTCGGCTACTTCGCCGCCGCCTACGGCATCACCTTCCTGTCGGCGCAGGGCGTGTCGACCGAGACCGAGGCGACGCCGAAGCAGGTCGCCCGGCTGATCGCCCAGATCCGCAAGGAGAAGGTCGGTGCGGTGTTCATCGAGAACATGACCGACGGCCGGCTGGTCGACCGCATCGCCAAGGAAACCGGGGTGCGTCCGGGCGGCGAACTGTTCTCCGACGCCCTCTCGCCGAAGGGTGGACCGGCCCCCACATATGTGGATATGGTCCGCTACAACGTGCGGCTCATGACCCGGGCGATGATCGGGGCCTGACCCGGCCCCGCCGTCCGAGCCGAATTGCGACGAGGTTCGCCCGGTGAGACCCGGGCGGGCCTCGTCGTCCCGTTTCGCGAAGGATTTCGTCCATGTCCGAATCTCTGCCCGCGCCGATCCCCGTGACGGTCCTCACCGGCTATCTCGGGGCCGGTAAGACGACGCTCCTCAACCGTATCCTGACCGAGCAGCACGGCAAGAAATATGCGGTGATCGTCAACGAATTCGGCGAGATCGGCATCGACAACGATCTGGTCGTCGACACCGACGAAGAAATCTTCGAGATGAACAACGGCTGCATCTGCTGCACGGTGCGCGGCGATCTGATCCGGATCATCGAAGGGCTGATGAAGCGCAAGGGGCGCTTCGACGCGGTGCTGATCGAGACCACCGGGCTCGCCGATCCGGCGCCGGTCGCCCAGACCTTCTTCATGGACGACGACGTCCGCGCCAAGACCCGGCTCGACGCGATCGTCACCGTGGTCGATGCGCTGAACCTCATCGCCCGGATCGAGGACGCGCCGGAGGTCGAAGACCAGATCGCCTTCGCCGACGTGATCCTGCTCAACAAGGTCGATCTGGTCGACGCCGAGAAGCTCGCCGCGGTCCGCGCCGAGATTCGGGCGATCAACCCCTATGCGGAGGTGATCGAGACCGAGCGCTGCGGCGTCGATCTCGACAAGGTGCTCGATCGCGGCGCCTTCGACCTCGGCCGGATCCTGGAGGTCGAGCCCGACTTCCTCTCCGGCGGCCACGTCCACCACGACGAGGACGTCAAGTCGATCTCGCTCCGGGCCGGCGACATGAAGCAGCCGGCGTTCTTCGACTGGATCAACGCCGCGACCCAGGAGCAGGGGCCGAAGATCCGCCGGATGAAGGGGATCATCGCCTTCGAGAACGACCCCGACCGCTACGTGGTGCAGGGCGTCCACATGATCGTCGAGGGCGACCACCAGCGCGCATGGAAGCCGGACGAGGCGCGCGAGACCCGTCTCGTGTTCATCGGCCGCGATCTCGACTTCGCCGCGCTGAAGGCCGGCTTCGAAGCCTGCCGGGCCTGACGCCATGCCGACGACCGAACCCTTCACCCTCGACGGCTTCGTGGTCGAGACCGCCTTCCTCGGCGATCGTGCGGTCTTCGCCCTCGGCGAAGGCCGGGTGGCGATCCGCGACGGCGCTCATGCGCAGGACGTCGAGGCGCATGCCGGCGGTCTGCTCGCCGCCGTGCTCTCCGCCGACGGCAAGGCGCTCCTCTCCTCCGGCGACGACGGAAGGATGGTGGCGACCGACGCGGACGGCGCGACCCGGGTGCTGTTCGAGAAGCCGGGCAAGTGGATCGATCAGTTGGCGGTCGGGCCGCAGGGAGCGATCGCCTGTGCCGGCGGTCGCACCGCCTGGGTGCGGCTCGCCGACGGGACGATCGTCGATCTTCCGCACGACAAGGCGGTCGGCGGCGTCGCCTTCCTGCCCAAGGGAATGCGGCTCGCCACCGCGACCACCGACAAGGCTCGGCTCTCCTGGATCACCGCCAAGGGCGCCCCGGTCGACTTCGCCTGGAAGGGGGCCCATCTCGGGGTCACGGTGTCGCCGGACGGCCGCTTCCTGGTGACGACGATGCAGGAGCCGGCGCTGCACGGCTGGCGGATCGACGACCAGCAGAACATGCGGATGACCGGCTATCCGGTGAAGGTGAAGTCGATGTCGTGGACCGCCAAGGGGCGGTTCCTCGCCACCTCCGGCGCGGCGGCGGCGATCCTGTGGCCGTTCATGGCCAAGGACGGGCCGATGGGCAAGGCGCCGATGCAGCTCGGCCCGCGCGACCGGCTGGTCACTCGGGTCGCCGCCCACCGCAGCGAGGACGTGTTGGCGATCGGCTACGACGACGGGATGATCCTCGCGGTGCGGATCGCCGATCAGGCGGAAGTGCTGCTGCGACCGCCGGGATCGAGCCCGATCAGCGCGCTCGCCTGGGACCGGGCGGGGGTCCGCCTCGCCTTCGGTTGCGAAGACGGGGCCGCGGGCATCGTCGACATCCGCTGAGGAATCACCGGAGGATCCGGGGTGCTCCGCCCCGGATCAGCGGGCGAGACTGCCGCGCGACTTGCGGATCGATTCGACGTCGGCGGCGGCGATGCGCTGGCTCTCCCAGGGATCGCGCAGGGTGGACGGCTGCAACAGGCCGAAGACCAGTCCGCCGACCGCGGCCGACACCATCACCGGCCCGACGTCGAGCTTCAGATAGGCGAAGGGGCCGCCGATCATCTCCTCGGCGAGGAAGACCGCGGCCCCGGTGACGGCGAAGATCGCCGCGCCGAAGCCGGCCTTGCCCTTCTCCCAGAAGGCTTCGCCGGTCCAGGCGGAATCGGCGGCCCGGAAGAGGGCCAGCCCGACCAGATCGACGAGAAGGAAGAACAGGGTGGCGCCGATCGCGACGACGGGTGCGCAGACCAGATAGCCGCGGCCGGCGACCACGCCGGCGAGCCGGCGGCCGGCGATCGCGAGGTCGGGCAGCAGGGCTCCGACCACGTCGGGGAAGGCGAGGGCTCTGACCAGGAAGGGCGTACCGGTGCTCACGCCGATCGCGACGGTCGCGATCAGGGCGGCGGCGATCGCCGCCACGACATAGCCGACCACGTCCCGCATCCCGTTTCCCCTCGGTTCTTCGAGAATCGGAGTTTGACGTGCAGTTCTGTCGATTTGGTTGACGCGGGAGACGGTTTCTCCGCCACTCGCGAAGAGGGCGGCGAAACCGGAAGGAGCGTCGTCAGGCGCTGCGCAGACGATCGATGAAGTGGGCGACCCGGTCCGAGAGGTCGCCGGTGCGTCGGCCGAGGGTCTCGGAGAGGGTGACGAGGCTCTCGGCGCTCGACAGGGTCCCGGAGACGACGGTCTCGACCTCGCGGATGTTGGCATCGACCTCGGCCGTGGCGCGAGCGGCATGGGCGACGTTGCGGGCGATCTCGCCGGTCGAAGTCCCCTGTTCCTCGACCGCCGCGGCGACCGTCACGGTGATCTCGTCGATGGTGCGGATGGTGGTCCGGATCGCCTCGATCGCCTCGACCGAGGCCCGGGAGGTGGTCTGGATGTCGACGATCTGGCGGGAGATCTCCTCGGTCGCCTTGGCGGTCTGCTCGGCGAGCGCCTTGACCTCGCTCGCCACCACGGCGAAGCCGCGGCCGGCGTCGCCGGCCCGCGCCGCCTCGATGGTGGCGTTGAGGGCGAGCAGGTTGGTCTGTTCGGCGATCGAACGGATCAGGCCGACGACGTCGCCGATCCGCTGAGCGGCGGCCGACAGGCCCTGGATCGCGGCGGACGAGGTCTCGGCGGTGTCGACCGCCTCGCGGGCGGTGCGGGTGGCGTCGCCGACCCGGGCGTTGATCTCGCCGACCGAGACCGACAGTTCCTCGGCCGCTGCGGCGACGGTCTGGACGTTGCCGGTCGCCTGATCGGAGGCTCCGGCCACCTGACGGGTGCGGTTGGAGGCGTCCTCGGCGGCGCGGATCTGTTCGCGCGCGGCCTTCTCGATGGTCTCCACCGACTGCCCGAGATGGGAGGTCAGGGCCCTGATCTCGGCGTCGAACGCCTGCACCGCTTCTTCGATCCGCTGCTGGCGCTCGGCCCGGCCGCGGCTCTCGTCGGAGAGCGCCGCCTTCATCTCCTCGGAACGGGCGACGGCGGAGCGGAAGGATTCGACCGCCTGGGCGATGCGGCCGATCTCGTCGGCGCGGTCGCGATGCGGCACCTCGATCGCGGTGCGGCCGGAGGTGACTTCGGTCATCGCGTCGACCAGCGAGACGATCGGCCGGGTGATGCGGCTGCGCGAGATCCAGATGCCGAGCATGCCGACGCCGATCGCCAGCACGGCGAGGAAGCCGACGATCATCCGATTGCGGACGAGCAACGAGTCGAGTTCGTCTCCGGCGGTCTTCGCCTTTTCGGAGAGGCCGGCGGCGAGCGCCTCCAGGTCCTTGTTGAGGGCGGTTCGCACCGACCGGTTGGCGTCGTTGTCGCCGTGCACGCGGGCGGCCTCGTAGCCCTTCTCGACGCCGAGGCGCGCGGTCTCCAGGCGGAACTCGCGGAACTGGCCGACACGGTTCTTCAGCGTCTGGAACTGGCTTTCGAGCCCGGGAGTGAGGCTCTTCTCCCAGTCGGCGACGACCTTCACCATGGTGTCGAGCGAGGTCTTCATTCCGGCGACGTACTTCTTCAGCGCGACCGGGTCGGCCGACATGTAGACGCCGCGGCTGTCCATCACCACCGCATAGACGAGCCCGTTCAGCCGCTCGACGGTCGCCTGGCCCTCGAAGGTCGAACGCATGGTGCCGTCGAGGCGGTGTTGTTCTCCCGCCGACCAGATCGTGTAGGCGCCGAGGAGCAGAGAGGCGAGGATCGCGGCAGAGAACAGGCTGGTGAGCTTGGCAGACAGGGACCAGGACCGCATCGGGATTTCCTCATGTTCTCCCGAGGAACCTGATGTCATCCGGTGAAGAAATGGTTTAGAAAAAATCTATGTCTGAGGGGAAACCCCGGAATTCACGGCCGATTCCCCGGGGGAAACCGGCGGCGATGAGGACATCGCCGCCGACTGCGACGGATCAACGCACCAAAACGTTGCGGAAGGACCAGGGCGAGTCCCGATCGATGTCCTCCGGGAACAGGCCGGGACGACCATCGAGCGGCGTCCAGTCGGTGTAGTAGCCCTTCACCGGACCGAGATAGGGGCTCTGCACCTCGAGGCAGCGCTCGTGATCCATCTCGTCGGCTTCGACGATGCCGGCCCGCGGGTTCTCGAGCGCCCAGACCATGCCGGCGAGGACGGCCGAGGAGACCTGGAGCCCGGTGGCGTTCTGATAGGGGCAGAGCGCCCGGGTCTCTTCGATCGAGAGCTGCGAACCGTACCAGTAGGCGTTCCTGGCGTGGCCGTAGAGGAGCACGCCGAGTTCGTCGATGCCGTCGACGATCTCGTTCTCGTCGAGGATGTGGATCGCCGGCTGACGACGGCCGGCGGCGCCGAACATCTCGTGCAGCGACAGCACCGCGTCGTCGGCGGGATGATAGGCGTAGTGGCAGGTCGGCCGGAACTCCGGCTTCGCCGGATCACCGACGGTGTAGTAGTCGGCGATCGAGATCGACTCGTTGTGGGTGACCAGGAAGCCGAACTGGGCGCCGGGGGTCGGGCACCAGGTGCGCACCCGGGTGTCGGCGCCGGGCTGCAGCAGATAGATGCCGGCGCGGCAACCGGTCTCGTGCGATCCGGCGTTCGCCGGCTTCCAGGTCTCGTGGGTGCCCCAGCCGAGTTCGGCCGGCTGCAGGCCCTCGGAGACGAAGCCCTCGACCGACCAGGTGTTGACGAAGACGCCGCGCGGCTTCGGATTCTTCGCACGCTGGGTGTCGCGCTCGGCGATGTGGACGCCCTTCACGCCGAGGCGCTGCATCAGCTTCGCCCAGCCCTCGCGATCCGCCGGCTTCTCGACGGCGACGCCGGTGTCGCGCGCCAGATTCAGGAGCGCCGCCTTGACGAACCAGGAGACCATGCCGGGGTTGGCGCCGCAGCAGGAGACCGCGGTGGTGCCGCCGGGGTTCGCCCGCTTCTCGGTCCGTACGGTCTCGCGCAGGGCGTAGTTGGTGCGGGCCGAAGTCGGCGCGGCGGTGTCGAAATAGAAGCCGAGCCAGGGCTCGACCACGGTGTCGATGTAGAGCGCACCGATCTCGCGGGCGTATTTCATCAGATCGAGCGACGAAGTGTCGACCGACAGGTTGACGATGAACGGCTGGCCGCTGCCCTTCGCCAGGAGCGGGCCGAGCAGGTCGCGGTAGTTGTCGCGGGTGACCGCCTTCTGGAGGAAGGCGTAGCCGCGCTCGTCGACCAGCCGGCGATCGGCGTCGGAGGGGTCGATCACCGTCAGACGCGACCTGTCGAAGGTGAAATGCCGTTCGATCAGCGGCAGGGTGCCGCGGCCGATCGAGCCGAAGCCGATCATCACGATGGGGCCGGTGATTTCGCCGTAGATCGGCCAGGTCGTCATTCGTCTCGTCTCCCGTGAGAGGGGGCGCAGAAGAAGCGCCGTCGGTTGCAACAGGCGTCGGGCGCGGCGGCCCGACGGGAAGTGGTGGTCCGCCCGCCGGTCGACGGATGTCCCGCCGGCCACCGCGTCGCGGCGCGGGTGGTCGAGGGGGACGGCACGGACGACATCGGGGACGGGAGAGGCTCCCGTCCCCGATATGCGACAGGGCGGGCGAGGTGGATCAGCGCACGACGTCGACCTCGACGATCACCAGCTTGCGGGCCGGAGCGCCGTAGCGGTCGATCAGGTCGCGGCGATAGGTGAAGACGTCCCTGCCGACATAGCCCGGCTTCGACGTGTAGATCACCCGGGTGCTCGCGGTCGACGCGCGGCCGAACTTCGGTGCGGCGGCGATCGAGGTCCCGGTCACGGTGCCGTCGGTGCTCGCCAGCCGGATCCCGCAGGCCTTGCCGGATTCGGCCGTCATGTGGGCGGTGACGGTCTGATTGAGGAGCGAGACGAAGCCGGGCGTGTAGCACTTCGACTCGGCGTGGGCCGCGGTCGTGGCGAGCGCGAAGGCGGCGGCGAGAAACACGGTCGACGGATGCATGGACAACCTCCTGTTCGTGACGAACGGAGGGAATGCTATCCAAGGGTGCGCTTCTCACAATATACAATTTATCGTATCGCCTTCCTTCGTGGCGTGTGTCGCACTGTGCCGAGTCAGGCGGCCCTGGCGGCGGTGAGCGGCCGGCCGGTCGCTTCGACCATGCCGAGCGCACCGCGGAGCGCGTCCGGCACCAGTTCGAGCCCGAGGAATCGGGTCCGGTCGACCGGACCGGGCAGGTCGAGGCCGAGCGTCGGCTCCGGCCGGAAACCGAATCGGGCGTAGTAGGGAGCATCGCCGACCAGCACGATCGCCCGATGACCGAGGCGGCGGGCATGGGCGATCGCGGCGTCCATCAGCGCGGCGCCGATTCCCTGCGAGCGGGCCGCGGCGTCGACGGCGATCGGGCCGAGCATCAGCGCCGGCCCGGCGGAGCCGGCCTCGACGTGCCACAGCCGGACGGTGGCGACGAGACGGCGCGCATGGTCCTCGGCGACCAGCGCCAGACCGTCGGCGGGGCGGCGACCCTCGCGCAGACGTTCGCAGGTCTTGGCGAAGCGCTCGGGGCCGAAGGCGGCGTCGAGCAGACGCTCACGCGCGGCGACGTCGCTCGGACGTTCGGCGCGGATCGCGAAGGTGGGGGCGAGTGCGGTCAGATGCGGACGCGGGCGATCCATCGGTCGCTGATCCCTCGTGTCGACGAGTGGACGACGAACCTCGTGCCGGGAGGACCCGGCCGGTCGGGAGCGGTTCTGGAGGCGGCCCGGGGCGGTGTCACCCCGGGACCGGACGCGATCGTTCAGATCACGTAGCTCTTCAGAGGCTCGAAGCCGTTGAAGGCGACCGCCGAGTAGGTGGTCGTATAGGCGCCGGTGCCGGTGATCAGGACCTCGTCGCCGATCGCCAGACTGATCGGCAGGGCGTACGGGGTCTTCTCGTAGAGCACGTCGACGGAATCGCAGGTCGGGCCGGCGATCACGCAGGGCTCCGTCTCGTCGGCGTCGCGCTCGGTCAGGATCGGATAGCGGATCGCCTCGTCCATCGTCTCGGCGAGACCGCCGAACTTGCCGATGTCGAGATAGACCCAGCGCACCTCGTCCTTCGCGCTCTTCCTGGAGATGAGCACGACTTCCGCCTTGATGATGCCGGCGTCGCCGACCATGCCGCGACCCGGCTCGATGATCGTCTCCGGCAGATCGTTGCCGAAGTGGGCGAGGATCGAATCGGTGATCGCCTGGCCGTAGGCCTGAACCGACGGCACCTCGTTGAGGTACTTGGTCGGGAAGCCGCCGCCGAGGTTGACCATCTTCAGGCGGATGCCGCGCTCGGCCATCTCGCGGAAGATGCCGGCGGCGCTGGCCAGCGCCGCGTCCCAGGCGCGGGTGTTGCGCTGCTGGGAGCCGACGTGGAAGGAGACGCCGTAGGCCTCGAGGCCGAGACGGTGGGCATGCTCGAGCACTCCCGGCGCCATCTCCGGATCGCAGCCGAACTTGCGGGAGAGCGGCCACTCGGCGTCGGCACCGTCGGACAGGATCCGGCAGAACACCTTCGAGCCGGCGGCGACGCGGGCGATCTTCTCGACCTCGGCCTCGCAGTCGACCGCGTAGAGACGCACGCCGAGCTGGTGGGCGCGGGCGATGTCCCGCTCCTTCTTGATGGTGTTGCCGAACGAGATCCGGTCAGGCGTGGCACCGGCGGCGAGCGCCATCTCGATCTCGGCGACCGAAGCGGTGTCGAAGCACGAGCCGAGCTCGGCGAGCAGGGAGAGGACCTCCGGCGCCGGATTGGCCTTCACCGCATAGAAGATGCGGGTGTCGGGCATGACGCGGGCGAAGGAGAGATACTTCTCGCGCACCACGTCGAGGTCGACCACCAGGCAGGGGCCCTCGGGACGTCGGGTACGCAGGAAGTCGCGGATACGGGCGGTCATGGGTGGGGTCTCCCCGGGCGAGCAGTGCCGGACGGAAGGCCGGCGTTCGGTCATCCCCGCGTCGGACCGGCGGACCGGTCGTCTTCGGGCGTTTCCTCCGCGCCGACGGATCCTGCCGGGGCGCAGAAGTGTTCGGGGAGCCCTCGCTTCCGGACCGCATCGCTGTGGAGACGATGCGGGCGGAAGGTGCGGACACCCGATGAGCCGTCGCGTCACGCGCCGGCCCGAACCCGCGCGAAAAGGTGCGCGGACCCTTCCGAAACTCCGAACGACCAGCGTCGAGCGAACCTTCGGATGTGCTGCCATGGCTTGGATGGGAGAACCCGTCCGCACGCCGGCAAGGATGTAGTTGCCTCTTCAGTAACCCCGGCCTTTGGACGAGCCGGCAGAGACCAAAAAAGCCCTCTACGTCGTTGCTTCAAGCCACGTCCCCCGTGCGAGACACGAGGTGCGCCGGTTTCGTTCTCCGGCTGCCGGTTGCCCCGGTGGGATCCGAGCCTCTTGTCTCGGAGTGGCCACCGACCGGCACGCGGCCACAGGCACGTGCGAAATTGGGCAAGCGCTAAATAGGACCCCTGCCCCCCCCACACAAGCGGTTTTTCACCCTCCGGCGTGTTTTTCGGTGGGCCGCGGCCCTCGGTCGCGGCGTTTCGCCCGCTCCGGAGCGGTTTTCCGTGGCGGATCCGGCGCGAACCCGGCCTTGACGCGCCGCAAAACGGAAGCGAACCATCGTGTCCGCCGCGTCGGGCGAGTGAATCGGCCGACGCGAGGGCGAATCGAGGGTGGAGGAAGGCATGGACACGTTCACGCGGATGCAGGCCTTCGTCCAGGTGGTCGATGCCGGCGGCTTCTCGGCGGCGGCGCGCAAGGCCGGCAAGTCGAAGGCGCTGCTGTCGAAATATGTGCGCGACCTCGAAGACGAGCTCGGTGTGCGGCTGCTCAACCGGACGACCCGCCAGTTGTCGCCGACCGAGGTCGGCGCCGCCTATCACCGCGAGGCGGTCGACATTCTGCAGCGGCTCGACGATCTCGCCGCGTCGGTCTCCAACACCCACGGCGAGGCGCGCGGCCATCTCCGGGTCTCCGGCCCGCGCTCGCTCGGCGATGCCGAACTCGGGCGTGCGGTGACCGAGTTCCTGACCTCGCATCCCGACATCACCGTCGACCTCCGGCTCGACGACCGTTTCGTCGATCTGGTCGAAGAGGGTTTCGACGTCGCCATCCGGGTGTCGGAGCCGCTCGATTCGAGCCTGATCGCCCGGCGGCTGGCACCGTTCCGGGTGGTCTGCTGCGCCTCTCCGGGTTGGCTCGCCGAACACGGCCGGCCGACCACGCCGGCCGATCTCACCGGTCTGCCGGCGATCGTCGACACCAACGCCCGCAACTGGAGCCACTGGCCGTTCGTGGTCGAGGGCGAACGGACGACGGTCAACGTCACCTCGCGGATCAACGTCAACTCGCCCCAGGTCACCGCGGTGGCGGCGGAGGCGGGGCTCGGCATCGCCCGGGTGCCGTGGTTCGCGGTGCGCCGGTCGATCGAGGCGGGGCTGCTCGAGGTGGTGCTCGAGGACTACGAACCGAAGTCGCTGTCGGTCAACGCGGTCTATCCGCACCGCCGACATCTGTCCGGCAAGGTGCGCGCCTTCGTCGATTTCCTGGTCGTCTGGTTCGATCGGCGCCGGCGCGCGGAAGCCGCCACGACCGCGTGATCGGCGGGCTCCGCCCTTCATTCCGCCACGATCGCCGAACGACATGGCGGCCACCGATTCCGACCGGGTGACCCGATGAGACCTCGCCTCGCCGCCTTCGCGCTCCTCGCCTTCCTCGCGCCGGCGCCGGCCTTCGCCCATCCGCACGTCTTCGTCGACGCCCGGGTCGAGACCCTGTTCGACGACCAGGGTCGGATCGTCGCGCTGCGCCACGTCTGGCGGTTCGACGACGCCTTCTCCGCCTTCGCCACCCAGGGGCTGGACACCGACGGCGACGGGATCCTGACGGTCGAGGAGTTGAAGCCTCTGGCCAAGGTCAACGTCGATTCTCTCAAGGATTTCGACTATTTCACCTTCTTCAGGGTCGCCGGCAAACGGATCGGATTCAAGATCCCGACCGAATACTGGTTGCAGATGAACGACGGCTATCTGACCCTGTTCTACCGCCTCGATCTGATGCAGCCGGTGAAGCCGGGACCGCAAGGGGTGACGGTCGACGTCTACGACCCCTCCTATTTCGTCGACTATCAGATGGTCGAGCAGGATCCGGATCCGCTGGTTTCCGCTCCGGCCGGCTGCAAGGCCGAGCTGAAGCGCAAGGGCGATCCGGACGCGGCGACCGCGGCGATCCTCGGGCAGATCCCGGCGAGCGAGCGCGAGATCCCGTCGTCGCTCCGGGCGATCACCTCCGAACTCGCCAACCGGGTGACCATCCGATGCCCGTGAGCGGCCGCGACCGGTTCCTCGCCCTGGCGCTGCTCGCCGCGGCGCTGGTCGTCGCGGTCGAACCGGTCTTCGCCCAGGTCGGGCCGTTCGGCGTCGCCGCGCCCGAGGCCGGCGGCGGGGTGGCGAGCGGCGGCGTGTTCGGCTGGATCGCCGCGCAGCAGAGCACCTTCTACCGCGGGCTCACCGCCGGGTTGAAGGCGATGCGCTCCGATCCGAACGCCGCCTGGTGGCTGGTCGGCCTGTCCTTCGCCTACGGCATCTTCCACGCCGCCGGTCCCGGTCACGGCAAGGCGGTGATCACCTCCTACGTGCTGGCCGACGGCGAGACGCTGAAGCGCGGCATCGCCCTCGCCTTCGTCTCGGCCTTCGTCCAGGGACTGGTGGCGATCGTCTTCGTCGGGGTGTCGATCCGGGTGTTCCGCTGGACGGCGCTGGCGATGACCGATGCGACGCTGGTGCTGGAGCGGACCAGTGCCGCGGCGATCCTGGCGCTCGGCCTGTGGCTCTCCTGGCAGAAGATCGTCCGGCCGCTGCTGCGCCGCCGTCGCGTGCCGACGGTCGTGGCCACCCCGGCGCCGGTCGCCGAGATGCGGATCGCGGCGCCGGCCCGTCCGGTCGGGCTCGGCGCGGCACGGTCGGCGGGCACGACCGCGCCCGGCTTCGGCGTCTCCGGCTTCGCCGCATCTGGGAGCGCGGCGGCCTTCGTTGCGGAACCGGCGGCAACGGCCGCGCCGGCACCGGCCGCCGCACTACGGATCGTCGCCGATCCCTGCGGCTGCGGCGAGAGCCACATCGCCGATCCGTCGACCCTCGGCGGTCCCTTCGACTGGAAACGGGCGCTCGCCGCGGTGGTCGCGGTCGGCATCCGTCCCTGTACCGGCGCCCTGATCGTGCTGGTCTTCGCCTTCGCACAGGGAATGACCGGAGCGGGGGTGCTCGCCGTCTTCGCGATGGCGGTCGGCACCGGCGCGACGGTGGCGGCGCTCGCCACCCTGGCGGTCGCGGCCCGCGGTCTCGCTCTGCGCTTCGCCGGTCCGGAGAGCCCGTGGGAGATGCGGATCCTGCGCGGTGCCGAGATCGCGGGTGCGCTGGTGGTGTTGGCGGTCGGGGTACTGTTCGCCGGCGCGGCACTCACCGGCGTGGCGACCGGCGGCTGAACCGGCGGCCTCGCCTCGGTCACGGCCTCAGCGGGCGACCGCGTGGGCGCGGACCGCTTCGCCGAAGGCGGCGAAGATCCGGGCGGAGGGCGCATCCGACCGCACCCAGTATTCCGGATGCCACTGGACACCGTAGGCGAAGGTGGTCGCCCATTCGACGCGAACCGCTTCGACGGTGCCGTCGGGGGCGGTCGCCTCGACGATCAGCCCGGGCGCGAGCCGGGCGAGACCCTGATGGTGCAGCGAGTTCACGTCGATCTCGTCGGCGCCGACGATCCGGCCGAGGCAGCCGTTCGGGGCGAGACGGACGGGGTGGCGGATCACGTAGCGGCTGTCGTCGGTCGGCGCCTCGGGCGCGCGGTGGTCCATCCGGCCCTCGAAGTTCTGGATCTCGGCGTGCAGCGACCCGCCGAGGGCGACGTTGAGTTCCTGGAAGCCGCGGCAGATGGCGAGCAGCGGCAGGCCGCGCTCGATCGCCCGCCGCGCCAGCGGCAGGGTGGTGGCGTCGCGGGCGGCGTCGAAGGGGGCGTGTTCAGGCGTCTCCGGCTCGTCGTAGAGCTCGGGGTGGACGTTGGAGCGGGCGCCGGTCAGCAGCACGCCGTCGACCCGGTCGAGGATCGCGTCGAGATCGAGCGCTCCGGCCATCGACGGCAACATCACCGGCATCGCGTCGGCGCCGAAGATCAGCGCCTCGACATAGGTCGAGGGTGTGGCGTGCCAGAGGGTGTCTCCGATGCGCTTCTGGTCGCTGGAGAGAAGAACGAGCGGGCGGGAAACCATGGGACCTCGGAAAGGACGTGTCGTCTCGGAAACCGTTTCGGCAGATATGCCACGATCGCGGCGGAATGACGAGCGGTGCCGTCGCGGGGCCGATCGGCATCGCGGCGACGCTTCCCCGGCGCTTCCCCGCCGTCTATGAAAGGGCCTTCACGAAGATCGCTCGAACGAGTTGCGACATGTACCGGCTGGCCGACGGAATCGACGCGTTGAACGGATGGATCGGACGGACCATCGCCTGGGGGGCGATCGTCATGGGGATCCTCCAGTTCTCGATGGTGATCGCCCGTTACGTCTACGGGATCGGGTCGGTGTGGGTCCAGGAGTCGATCACCTATGTCTTCGCTTCGCTGTTCATGCTCGGTGCGGCGTCCGCGCTGCTCACCGACGGGCACGTCCGCGTCGACATCTGGTACCGGGAGGCTGGTCCGCGCGGCAAGGCGATCGTCAATCTGCTGGGCACCCTGGTGTTCCTGTGGCCGGTCACCTTCCTGATCGTCTGGGAGAGCTGGCCCTATGTGGCGCGGGCCTTCGCGATCCGCGAGGGGTCGCGGGAGACCAGCGGCATTCCGCTGCTCTATCTGCTCAAGGCGGAGATCGTCGCCTTCGGCGCGTTGATGGCGCTGCAGGGCCTGTCGATCGCGATCCGCTCGGTCGGCACCCTCGTCGGTCACGACGATCCGGCGGTGGGCGCCGGCAACGAGACGCTGCGGGTGGGCCACTGAGATGCTGCACTCGCTCTCCCAGATCCTCGACGTGGCGATGTTCGTGGTCGCCTGCCTGTTGATCCTCGGCGGCTATCCGGTGGCGCTGACGCTGGCCGGCGTCTCCGTCCTGTTCGCCGGCCTCGGCTGGATGCTCGACGCCTTCAACCCGACCTTCCTCGCCGCGATCCCCCAACGGATCTTCGGCACGATGACCAACACCATCCTGATCGCGATCCCGCTGTTCATCTTCAAGGGCGTGATGCTCGAGAAGTCGAAGGTGGCGATTCTGCTGATCGAGACGATGGGACGGCTGTTCGGACGGTTGCGCGGCGGTCTCGGCTATTCGGTGACGATCGTCGGGGCGCTGCTCGCCGCCTCGACCGGGATGGTCGGCGCCACCGTGGTGATGATGGGGCTGCTCGCTCTGCCGCCGATGCTGCGCTGGGGCTACAGCCCGCGCCTCGCCGCCGGATCGATCGCCGCCGCCGGCACGCTCGGCCAGATCCTGCCGCCGGCGATCGTCCTCGTCGTGCTCGGCGACGTGATGGCCAACGCCTATCAGAAGGCGCAGACCGACCTCGGCAACTTCGCCCCGGACACGGTGTCGGTGCCGGATCTGTTCGCCGGGGCGCTGTTTCCCGGTCTGGTGCTGTCGGGGCTCTACATCGTCTACCAGATCTTCGTCGCGATCGTCGATCCGAAGAGCTCTCCGGCGGCGCCGGCCGAGCTCGGCCGGGTGACCTTCGCCGAGGTGATGAGCGCGCTGGTGCCGCCGATCGCGCTGATCCTGTGCGTGCTCGGTTCGATCCTCGCCGGCATCGCGACGCCGTCGGAAGCCGCCTCGGTCGGCGCGATCGGCACGGTGCTGCTCGCCGGCCAGCGGCAGGAGCCGTCGAAGGCGTGGATCTTCGTCGCCGGCTGGGCGGCGATCGGCGGCCTGGTGGTGCTCGCCTCGACCGTCGACATGCGGCTCGGCCGTTCGGACGTGACCACACTCCAGCAGATCGGGATCGTCGCCGCGGCGGTCCTGGTGGCGGTGCTGACCGCCTCGGTGGCGATCGCCACCTGGATCACCTGGCGGCGGGGCGTGCTGGTGCCGGTGATGCGGGCGACCACCGAGATCTCGGCGATGGTGTTCACCATCGTGATCGGCGCGGCCTTCTTCAGCCTGGTGTTCCGCGGCCTCGGCGGCGAAGAGCTGGTGGCGGGCTACCTCGAGGCGCTGCCGGGCGGGGCGATGGGCGCCACCGCGGTGCTGATGGTGGCGATGTTCGTGCTCGGCTTCTTCGTCGACTACATCGAGATCTGCTACATCGTCGTGCCGATCGCCGCGCCGGTCCTGCTGAAGATGCCGATGCCCGACGGAAGCCCGATGAGCCCGGTCTGGCTGGCCGTGCTGATGGGCGTCAACCTGCAGACCTCGTTCATGCATCCGCCGTTCGGCGTGGCGCTGTTCTATCTGCGCGGAGTGGCGCCGAAGGAAGTCAAGACGATCGACATCTACATCGGGATCATCCCGTTCGTGCTGATCCAGCTCGCCATGCTGGCGGTGCTCTGGTACTGGCCGACGCTCGCCACCTGGCTGCCGGGTGTGCTCTACGGCTCCGGGCACTGAAGGCGGTCACGGGGCCGATCTGCGACCGGTTTTCTCTGGGGACTCTCCACCTCGTCCCCTCCCCCCTCGTGGGGGAGGGACAGGGAGAGAGGTACGCGGCGCCTGCCTCGAGCTCCCAGACCATCGGAAATGCAGAATACCCCTCTCTCTGTCTCTCCCCCACAAGGGGGGAGAGGACCGGAGGAGGGCGCCTTCGGGCCGATGGTCGAGGCCGAGAGGAGAGCGTTCCTCCTCCACCGCCCACCGCACGGAGGGGGCGGTCTCGCCGGTGAGCGTCCCCAACCAAAAACGCCCCGACTGTCGTCGGGGCGTTCTCGTATTCATCAGAAGCGATTGCTCACTGGGCGTGCGGTTTGGCGGCCGGGCGGAGCGAGGCGAGATTGGCCTTCTGGCGGCCGGCGGCGTCGAAGTTCTCGGGGCGCAGCCAGGCCTCGAAGCCGGTCCGGATCGCTGGCCATTCCTTGTCGACGATGGCGTACCAGGCGGTGTCGCGGTTGCGGCCCTTGACCACCAGATGCTGGCGGAAGATGCCCTCGAAGCCGAAACCGAACCGGATCGCGGCGGCCCGCGACGGGGCGTTCAGCGCGTCGCACTTCCACTCGAAGCGGCGATAGCCGAGGTCTGCGAAGACGTGGCGCATGGCGAGATAGATCGCCTCGGTCGCGGCGCGGGTGCGCTGGAGGACCGGCGAGAAGAAGACGTGGCCGATCTCGCAGACGCCGACCGCCGGCCGGATCTCCATCAGGGTGAGCACGCCGACCGCCTTGCCGGAGGCGGTGTCGACGACCGCATAGTAGAGCGGATCGGTCAGCGCCTCGCGGCCCGACAGCCAGGTCAGGAACGCCGCTTCGTTCGGGAACGGGCCGTAACCGAGATAGGTCCAGACCGATTCGTGGCCGTCGACGGCGGCCCAAAGGTCGTGGCCGTGGCGGGCGGTGTCGAGCGGCTCGAGCCGACCCCAGTTGCCCTGGATGGTCGACCGCACCGGGCGGGCACATTCGGCCCAACCCTCGACGATCGGTCCGACGGGGCGTTCTTCATTCCTGGTCGGCATCGGAAGTCCTCTCGTTGACGGGTCCGGTCACGAGCTTGGCCCCCGGCGGAGGCGAGATCAACCGGATCGGGAGTGTTCCCGACGGACCTTCGTAGGGGCCGGCGGGCTCGTCCGCCGGCGTCGGGCGGGGTGGGATGGGCGAGCGGCGCCGCTCAGGCCGGCGCGCCCTTCTGGTAGTCCTTGACGTCGACGAACTTCAGCATCGTCCAGCGGTCCTCCTCGTACTTCAGCGAGAAGACCGAGGAGGCGAGATAGACCGGATCGCCGTCGAGGTCGGAGCACATCGCCGAGGTGTCGCGCCTGGTGAAGTCGTCGAGCTTCGCCGGATCGTCGGTGGTCACCCAGCGGGCGACCGAGAAACGGGTCTGTTCGAAGGAGATCTCCAGCCCGTATTCGGCGGCCATCCGTTCCTTCAGCACGTCGAGCTGCAGCGAGCCGACGACGCCGACGATCGGCTGCGAGCCGTCACGCGGCTGGAACACCTGGACGACGCCCTCTTCGGCCATCTGCTGGAGGGCTTCCTTGAGCTTCTTGGCCTTCATCGCGTCGCCGACCCGGACCCGGCGCAGGATCTCCGGGGCGAAGCTCGGCACGCCGCGGAAGGCGAGATCCTCGCCCTCGGTCAGGGTGTCGCCGATCCGGAGCGTGCCGTGGTTGGGGATGCCGACGATGTCGCCGGCGTGCGCCTCGTCGGCGATCGAGCGATCCTGGGCGAAGAAGAACTGCGGCGCGGTGAGGCCGATGGTCTTGCCGGTGCGCACCAGCTTCGCCCGCATGCCGCGGCTGAGCACGCCCGAGCAGACCCGCAGGAAGGCGATGCGGTCGCGGTGGTTGGGATCCATGTTCGCCTGGATCTTGAACACGAAGCCGGTCATCTTCGGCTCGCGCGCCTCCACCACCCGGGTCGCGGCGTGCTGCTCGCGGGGTGGCGGGGCGAAACGGCCGAGCGCGTCGATCAGGTCCTGGACGCCCATGTCCTTCAGCGCCGAGCCGAAATAGACCGGGGTCAGATGGCCCTCGAGAAAGCTCTGGTGGACGAAGGGCCGCGAGGCGCCCTGCGCCAGTTCGACCTCTTCGACGAACTGGGCGAAGTCGCCGGGCAGGAGCAGCGCCTCGATCTTCGGATCGGACGGGCCGGAGACCGGGATCGAATCCTCGGCGTCCTTCAGGCGGATGGTGTTCGTGTCGAGATCGTAGGTGCCGGCGAAGGCGCGGCCGCGGCCGATCGGCCAGCACTTCGGGGTGGTGTCGAGCGCCAGCGCCTTCTCGACGTCGTCGAGAAGGTCGAACGGATCCATCGTCTCCCGGTCCATCTTGTTGACGAAGGTGACGATCGGGATGTCGCGCAGGCGGCAGACCTCGACCAGCTTCAGGGTCCGCGCCTCGACGCCCTTGGCCGCGTCGAGCACCATCACCGCGGCGTCGACCGCGGTCAGCGTCCGGTAGGTGTCTTCGGAGAAGTCCTCGTGGCCGGGGGTGTCGAGCAGGTTGTAGACGTGGCCGCCGTATTCGAAGGTCATCACCGAGGTGACGACGGAGATGCCGCGTTCGCGCTCGATGCCCATCCAGTCGGAGCGGGTCTGCCGACGGTCGCCCTTGGCGCGGACCTGACCGGCGAGCTGGATCGCGCCGCCGAACAGCAGCAGCTTCTCGGTCAGCGTCGTCTTGCCGGCGTCCGGGTGCGAGATGATCGCGAAGGTGCGGCGGCGGGAGACGGGATCGGAGGCGGCGTCGTGCGCCGGCATGTGAGCGGACATGGGCAGAGATCTCGGGGACGGGTCTCGCGCCTGCGGGCGGCGCGCGTCCGCTAGATGCGGGCCGGGGGCGCGCGTGTCAACTCTCTCGCGTCGGCGGGGAACGCCCGCGGCGGTCGATCGCCGGGTCCCGGCGTCCCATGCGCCGCACGGCAGTCTCCCACGTCACGGACTGTCGCTCCGGGTCCGATCGTCTAGACTGACGGCTTCACCACGCGCTTCGCGGAGGTTTCGAACGTCGCTCTTTCGGGCGCCGAGGGAGGCGACTTCGATCATGGACCGTCCGGACTTGGGAATCCTGCGCTTCTCCGCCCGCATCCTGTCGACGCGGGTGTGGAAACGCCGGGTGGTCTTCTGGCTCGGGGCGCTCGCGGTCGGTCTCGCCGCGATCCTCTTCGCCGACCTGTCCAACCGGGCACAGTTCCTGTCGCAGAAACTGTTCGCGCTCGCCTGGTGGCTGCCGCTGGTGGTCACGCCGTTCGGTTTCCTCCTCTGCGCCTGGTTGACCCAGAGCATCGCTCCGGCGGCCAGCGGCAGCGGCATTCCCCAGGCGATGGCGGCGCGGACCTATCGGTCGCCGCGCACCCGCACCGCGCTGCTCGGGCCGAAGGTGTTCCTCTCCAAGATCGCGATCACCACCCTCGGGCTGGTGGTCGGCGCCTCGGTCGGTCGCGAGGGGCCGACGGTGCAGATCGGCGCCGGGCTGATGCTGCTCTTCGGACGCTGGGGCGGGATCCGGCGCGAACAGGGACTGATCCTCGCCGGTTCGGCGGCCGGCATCGCCGGTGCCTTCAACACGCCGCTCGCCGGGGTGGTCTTCGCCATCGAGGAGATGAGCCGGTCGTTCGAAGCCCGCACCAACGGTCTCGTCCTCTATGCGGTGATCATCGCCGGTCTCGCGTCGCTGTCGCTGGTCGGCGACTACACCTATTTCGGAACCACCCACGTCACCGTCGGCGGTCCGCGCGACTGGTTGACCCTGGTGGTGGTCGGGGTGATCGGCGGACTGGCCGGCGGCGCCTTCGGCCGGGGGATGCTCGAAGGGTCGCGGGCGATCGGCAAGTGGTGCCGTGCGGCACCTCTGCCGCGCCGCCTGCTGGTCGCCGGGATCTGCGGTCTGGTGGTCGCGGCGATCGGCGTGTTCGCCGAGGGCTCGACCTTCGGTACCGGCTACGAACAGGCACGGGCGGCGATCGAGGGCCAGCCGGTGGTCGACGGTTTCTGGATCGGCAAGTTCGCCGCCACCCTGGTGACCGCGCTCTCCGGCATCCCCGGCGGCATCTTCGCGCCGTCGCTGTCGGTGGGGGCCGGACTGGGCGACTGGATCGGTGGGTTCCTCGGAGGCACCGCGGGGCTCGCCGCGGTCCTCGGCATGGCGAGCTACTTCGCCGGCGCGGTCCAGTCGCCGATGACCGCCTTCGTCATCATCATGGAGATGACCAACAACCAGTCGAATCTGGTGCCGCTGATGCTGGCGTCGATCATCGGCTACGCGGTGTCGCGCTGGGTGGCGCCGGAACCGCTCTACCACGGCCTGTCGCTCGCCTTCGCCGGCAAGCCGGCCGCCGGTACACCGAAACCGGCCGTCTGACGGCCGGGCGGGCGTTCCGCCGACCTCAGTCGGCCGGCAGCAGCGCGGCGGCGGCGCCCTTCTTGACGGCGTCCTGGACCTTCTCGAAGGCGCGGACCTCGATCTGGCGGACCCGCTCGCGGGAGATGCCGAACTCCGTCGACAGCTCCTCCAGCGTCACCGGATCCTCGGCGAGGCGGCGGGCTTCGAAGATACGGCGTTCGCGATCGTTGAGGACGCCGAGCGCCGAAGCGAGCAGCTTCTTGCGGCCGTCCATCTCCTGGCTCTCGGCGAGCACCGTCTCCTGGTCGTCGGAACCGTCGACCAGCCAGTCCTGCCACTCCGCCCCCTCTTCGTCGGCCCTGACCGGCGAATTCAGCGAGGCGTCGCCGCCGAGCCGCCGGTTCATCGAGACGACGTCCTCTTCGGTCACGCCGAGCTTGGTGGCGATGTGCTTGACCTGATCGGGGCGCAGATCGCCCTCGTCGAGCGCCTGGATCTGGCTCTTGACCCGGCGCAGGTTGAAGAACAGACGCTTCTGATTGGCGGTGGTGCCCATCTTCACGAGGCTCCACGAGCGCAGGATGTACTCCTGGATCGCCGCCTTGATCCACCACATCGCATAGGTCGCCAGCCGGAAGCCCTTCTCCGGCTCGAAGCGCTTGACCGCCTGCATCAGGCCGACGTTGCCTTCCGAGATCACCTCGGAGATCGGCAGGCCGTAGCCGCGATAGCCCATCGCGATCTTGGCGACGAGGCGCAGATGCGAAGTCACCAGCCGTTCGGCGGCGGTCGGGTCCTGATGCTCGCGCCAGCGCTTGGCGAGCATGTATTCCTCCTGCGGCTCCAACATCGGGAACCGCCGGATCTCGTCGAGATAGCGCGACAGGCCCCCGTCGAGGGCGGCGATCGCGGGAAGGGATGCGGCACGGGCCATGGAGCGCCCTTTCGGTGCGGTTCGGGATCCTCGGGTCTCGATCCGGAGGTGCCCCCCGTTTTCCGAGCGGGCACTTCGTGCGAGCGGCGCCCGCGAAGCGGCACGCCGAGAGCCATGATACCGCATGTCGTGGCAAAAGCACGGCCGAGCCGTTTCACGCGCGCGTCACGACGCCGCGAGACCGGGGTTTTCGTCGTCGCACCGCCGTTTCAGGCGATCGAGCGCAACGCCTCGACCAGCCGGGCGAGGTCGGCCGGCAACGGACTCTCGAAGCGCATGGTCCTGCCGGTCGCCGGGTGGGCGAAGGCGAGCAGGCGGGCGTGGAGCGCCTGACGGTGGAGATCGGAGAGCGCGGCGGCGGCCGTGTCGGAGCGGCGGGCGAGCTTCTCGATCTTGGTGCGGAAGCCGGCGCCGTAGGTCTCGTCGCCGAGCAGCGGATGGCCGAGATGGGCCATGTGGACGCGGATCTGATGGGTCCGTCCGGTCTCCAGACGGCATTCGACGAGGCTGGCGATCGGTGCGTCGGCCGACATCGCCCGACCGCCGCGCGCGGCGGGGCGGGGTGCGGGATCCGACGGGAAACGCTCCAGCACCTCGAAATGGGTGATCGCCTCGCGCCCCGAGGCGGTGACCGCCATCGCCTGACGGTCGCGCGGGTCGCGGCCGATCCGGGTCTCGACGGTGCCGGCCTCGACGGGCGCCCCCCACACCAGGGCGAGATAGGCGCGCTCCAGCGGGCCGGTGCGGCCATGATCGGCGAATTGTTCGGCGAGCGCCCGATGGGCCCGGTCGGTCTTGGCGACCACCATCACGCCCGAGGTGTCCTTGTCGAGGCGATGGACGATGCCGGGCCGCTCGACCCCGCCGATGCCGGAGAGCGAGCCGCGGCAATGGTGGAGCAGGGCGTTGACCAGAGTGCCGCCGAGATTGCCGGCGCCGGGATGGACGACCAGACCGGCGGGCTTGTCGAGGACGATCAGATCGTCGTCCTCGTGGAGGATGGCGAGCGGAATGTCCTCCGGCTCCGGGCGGGCGGGTACCGGCGGCGGCACCGCGACCAGAAGGCGCGCGCCCGCGTTGATCTTCCGCGAGGGGTCGACTACGGTCGCCCCGTCGAGGCTCACCCGGCCCTCGGCGATCAACGCCTTGAGGCGCGACCGGGAGAGGTCGGGGATCCGAGCGGCCAATGCGGCGTCGAGCCGTTCGGCCGAGGCGCCGGCCTCGATCTCGACGGCGATCGGATCCGACGGACCGGCGGCGCCGTCGGGGCTCGTCTCGTCGATCGCGAGATCGTCGAGGTCGACGTCGGTCCGACCGGGGGCCTCGGCGGCGGACGTCTCGTCCGGCCGGGTGTCCCGCGGTCCACGCCCGCGCTTCGCCTTCGCTCCCGCCTTCATCCAGAGATCCCGTCGCGCATGACCAATCCGAATTTTCCAGAAGACGAAGACAAGCCGCTCGATGCCGCCCAGCTCCGCCTGCAGGCCAAGCTGAAAAGGCTGCTGTTCTGGTCGACGGGCGTGATGGTGCTCGGGCTCGTCGCCGTCTTCGCGGCGATCTTCTATCGCGTCACGCGGGTCGATGTGAAGCCCGTGCCGACCTTCGATCATCCGATCATCGCCGAGCTGCCGATGCCGGAAGGCGGGCGGGTCGCGTCGACCCGGATCGACGGCAACCGGATGACGGTGACGCTGGAGAGCACCCGCGGCGCGGCGATCCTGGTGGTCGATCTCGAGACGATGAAGGTGGTCCGCCGGCTCGACCTCGTCGCAGGGAAGTGAGCGACGCGAGGCGCGAGAATGCGCTCGACCCTCTCGACCCGGCGACCGTGACGCGCCACATTCCCGCCATGTCCGCGAACGCACCGACCTCCGCCGCCTCCGTGCGGCCCTCGCCCGAAGACGCTCTCCTCTTCGACGTCACCGGAATGACCTGTGCGGCCTGCGCCGCGCGGATCGAGAAGGTCGTCGGCCGGGTGCCCGGCGTCGAACGGGCGACGGTCAATCTGGCGCTGGAGACCGCCGAGATCGCCGCCCCCGGCGTGACGCCGGCGACGATCGTCGCGGCGATCGAACGGGCAGGTTTCGGGGCTCGTCGGCGGGATCGGGCGGCAGAGGCGCGGCGCGCGGCGCTCGCCCGGATCGCCGAGGAACGGGCGGCGGAAGAACGCCGGACGCTCGGCCTGTTCGTCTTCTCGATCCTGTTCACCCTGCCGTTCCTGGTGGCGATGGTGCCGATGCTCGCCGGCAGCCATCCGGACTGGTTCGGGCCGTGGGTGCAGTTCGCGCTGGCGACGCCGGTCCAGGTGGTGGCCGGGGCGCGCTTCTACCGCGGCGCCTGGAAGTCGCTGCGCGGCGGGGCGGCCAACATGGACGTACTGGTGGCGCTCGGCACCTCGGCCGCCTGGGCCTTCTCGGCCGCGCAGGTCGTGCTCCATGGCGAACATGCCCACGGGCATCTCTATTTCGAGGGATCGGCGACGATCCTCACGCTGGTGCTGCTCGGCAAGGCGCTGGAAGCCCGGGCCAAGCGGTCGGCCTCGGCCGCGGTCACCCGGCTGATGGCGCTGCGGCCGGACACCGCGACGCGGCTCGTCGACGGGCGGCCGGAGACGGTGGCGATCGATCTGCTGGTGGCCGGCGACCTGCTGATGATCCGGCCGGGCGAAAAGGTCGCCGCCGACGGGCTCGTGGTCGAGGGCGAGAGCGAGGTCGACGAGAGTCTGGTCACCGGCGAGAGCCGGCCGGTCGAGAAACGGGTCGGCGGCAACGTGGTCGCCGGGACGGTCAACGGGATCGGCACGCTGACGGTCGAGGTCCGAGCGGTCGGCGAGGACACCACCATCGCCCGCATCGGCCGTCTGGTCGAACAGGCTCAGATCGCCAAGGCGCCGGTGCAGCGGCTGGTCGACAGGGTGGCCTCGGTGTTCGTGCCGTCGATCGTGGCGATCGCGCTCCTGACCTTCGCGGCGCGCTGGCTGGCCGGGGCCGACTTCGAAGCGGCACTGGTGCCGGCGGTGGCGGTGCTGGTGATCGCCTGCCCCTGCGCCCTCGGGCTCGCCACGCCGACGGCGCTGGTCGCGGGAACCGGCGCGGCGGCGCGGGCAGGGATCCTGATCCGCGACATCGAGGCGCTCGAGCGGGCGCACCGGGTCGACTGCGTGGTGTTCGACAAGACCGGCACGCTGACGGTCGGACGTCCGGCGATCACCGACGTCTTCACCCTCGGGGTCGAGAGCGACGAGGCACTCCGGCTCGCCGCCTCGCTCCAGCAGGCGAGCGAGCACCCGCTCGCCCGCGCCTTCGTCGAGGCGGCGAAGACGCGCGGGCTCGGGCTGTCCCCGGCTTCCGACGTCCGGGCCCGGGTGGGCCGTGGCATCGTCGGCCGGGTCGACGGACGCCAGGTGGCGGTCGGAAATCCGGCGCTGATGGCCGACCTCGGCGTCGATCTCAGACTTTTCGCGGCGGAAGTGGCGCGGTTCGTCGGCGAGGCCAGGACCGTGGTGGCGGTGGCGCGCGACGGCGAGGCGTTGGGTCTCGTCGCGCTCGCCGATCCGGTCCGCGAGGAAGCCGCGGAGGCGGTCGATCTGCTGCACGGCGAGAACGTCGCGGTCCGGCTCCTGACCGGCGACAACCGCGAGGCGGGCGAAGCGGTCGGCCGGGGGCTGGGCCTCGATGCGGTCGCCGCCGAGGTGACCCCGGACGGCAAGCTCGCCGAGGTCGGCCGGCTGAAGTCGACCGGGCTGGTGGTGGCGATGGTCGGCGACGGGGTCAACGATGCGCCTGCGCTGGCGGCGGCCGACGTCGGCATCGCCATGGGCTCGGGCACCGACGTCGCCATGGAGAGCGCCGGGATCACTCTGATGCGGCCCGACCCGACGCTGGTGCCGGCCGCCCTCGACATCGCCCGGGCGACCTGGCGGGAGTTCGTCCGGATGTCGCTGGGCGGCGTGCGCGACGAGGCCGAGATCCGGGGCCACCGCCGCACCTACATCGGCGCGTTGCCGGGCCGGCTGGTCCGCGCGCTGCGCGACGCCGGGACGATGAATCCGGTGATCATGCTCGACGAGGTCGACAAGGTCGGCGCCGACTGGCGCGGCGACCCGAGCTCGGCCCTCCTCGAGG
>CALFRR010000165.1 GCA_937919435.1 uncultured Alphaproteobacteria bacterium
CATCGGCCGTCATATCTTCGCCATCGAACGCGACGATCGAGGGGGCCGAAACGCGGCCCGCCTTCCTGCCGACGGGGCCGGCGTCCCCGGTCCCGGGGACGCGCGATGCGTCCCCCATCCCGCCTCCCGAGGATTTCAGCCACCATGACCATCCGCCTCCCGAAGCTCGCCTCGCTCGCCGCTCTCGCCGTCCTTGCAGTCGCCGTGCCGGCTGCGGCGGAGGACAAGGTCCTCGCCAAGGTCGACGGCCAGCCGATCACCGAAAGCGACGTGCAGGCGATGACGACCAACCTCGCCCAGCAGCTGCAGCAGGTTCCGGCGGAGATGCGGCGCCGCGCCGTGCTCGACCGGCTGATCGACCTGCGCCTGATCGTCGCCTCCGCCCAGAAGAGCGGGCTCGACAAGGGCGACGCCTTCAAGGCGCGGCTCGAGCAGATCCGCCAGCAGCTGCTGGTCGGCGAGTTCGTCAAGGGCGAGGTCGAGGCGTCGGTGACCCCGGAGATGATCAAGGCGCGCTACGACAAGGACGCCGCCTCGTTCACCCCGCCGGAGGAGATGCGGGCCCGTCACATCCTGGTGAAGACCAAGGAGGAGGCGCAGGCGGTGATCGCCGATCTCGCCAAGGGCGGCGACTTCGCCAAGATCGCCGCGGAGAAGAGCCAGGATCCGGGCTCGGCCAAGCAGGGCGGCGACCTCGGCTTCTTCGGCCCCGGCGACATGGTGCCGGAGTTCGACAAGGCGGCCTCCGAGCTGAAGATCGGCGAAGTGACCAAGGAGCCGGTGCAGACCCAGTTCGGCTTCCACGTGATCAAGCTCGAGGAGAAGCGCAAGCAGCCGCTGCCGAGCCTCGATCAGGTCAAGGACCAGATCAAGCAGGCGCTGGTCGGCGAAGTGTTCACCGAGCGGCTCGAGGCGATGAAGAAGGCCGCCAAGATCGACATCGACGAGGCGGCGGTGTCGCCGGCGCCGAAGGCCCCCGCCGCGCCGGCTCCCGCTCCGGCGAAGTGATCCGAGACCGGCCGATCCGGGACCGCGGTCCGTGCGGTCGGGTCGGCGTTCGACGGAGCCCGGTTCCCGTGGAGGGGACCGGGCTCCGTCCGTTTCAGACCGAGCCGATGAAGTTTCGACCTTTTTCGAAACTTCATCGGCGAAGGCGAGCCCGAACGGGCGTCGGCCGGTCAGGCCGTACCGCTCATGAAACTCGGACGAGTCCGAATTTCATGAGCCGAGTATCAGGCGGTGCGAGGGCCGCGCCGGCCGACGAGCGCGTCGATCAGGCCGGGGATGTCGGCGGGATCGAGACGGTCGGTCTGGAGCCGCAGCCAGTTCATCGCGACGACGAATTCGCAGAGTGCGGTCGCTTCCGCCTCGTCGACCTCGCCGCGGGCGACGGCCCGGGCGAAGAACGGACGCAGCGAGAAGTCCGGGGCGGTGATCTGGGCGACGATGATGGCGCGGGTGGCGGGATCGGTCCGGGCGTCGGACAGGATCGCGGCATAGGCGGCGCCGGCCGGGCCGTCGCGCCAGAACCGCCAGAGGTCGCCGAGCACCGCGGTGAGGTCGCCGGCGAGACTGCCGGTGTCGGGTGACGGCATCACCGTGCTCTTCAGCCGCTCGTAGACTTCGAACAGCAACGCGGCGCGGCTCGCCCACCATCGGTAGAGCGTCGGCTTGCCGGCGCCGGCGCGGCGGGCGACCGCCTCGAAGGTGACGCCGTTCGGCCCCTTCTCGGTGAGCAGCGCCTCGGCGGCGTCGAGGATCGCGCCGTGGGTCTCGTCGCTGCGGCGGGGACCGTGGGAGCGGCGCGACGGTCGTACCTCGGTCGGCTCGGCGACGTCGGTCTCGCCTTCGGTCGGCGCGGCCATGAGACTTCCTTTCTTCGCACGTGACGGACGGGCGGTCGCCGCATCGGCGGCTCGGTGACGATCGGTCTATCACGCCTCTTGACGAAACGAAACGGATCGTTTTATTTATGTCGATACGAAACGGATCGTATCGTTTTTCGGGGGCGGATCGGACCGCCTCCGGCACGAGATCCGAGATCCGCAATCCGAAATCCGGCTACGGCGCCGCGGAGTTCCGCGGACTCGTCGTCTTCGTCCCCACGTTCGCCAGAGGTGTCGCCCGTGAACTCGTCCTTTCCCTTCTTCCGCCTCCCCTCGCGGATGCGCTTCGCGCTCCTGGTGATGCTCGGCGCCTATCCGATCATCACCACGCTGCTGATCGGCCTCGCGCCCCTGATGGAGGGCTGGCCGATCGCGATGCGCACGCTGGTGATCGTGCCGCCGATGGTCTCTGGCATGGTCTTCGGGGTGATCCCATTGGTCCAGAGGCTCGGCGGCGGATGGATCGCCGCAGGGGCGGTCTGCCGCGAGAACGCTTGAGCCTGAGGCGGGGGGCGGATAAACCGACGGCACCGCTTGCCCGTTCGAGGATCGCCGCCATGTCGCACGCCGTCTCGCCGCTCGCTCCGAAGGATCAGTCGATCGCCCCGGCGGTGCCGGGCGTCCGCTTCGCCACCGCGGCGGCGGGGATCCGCTACACCGGCCGGACCGACGTGCTGCTCGCCGTCCTCGATCCCGGCACAACGGTGGCCGGGGTCTTCACCACCTCGAAGTGTCCGTCGGCGCCGGTCGACTGGTGCCGGGCGCAGCTTCCCGGCGGCAGCGCCCGGGCGCTGGTGGTCAATTCCGGCAACGCCAACGCCTTCACCGGGCGCAAGGGCGTCGCCATCGTCGAGCGCACCGCGGCGATCGCCGCGGACGTCGTCGGCTGCCGGCCGGAGGAGGTGTTCCTCGCCTCGACCGGGGTGATCGGCGAACCCTTCGACGCCGAGAAGTTCGCCCCGGCGCTCGCCGACACCGTCGGCCGGGTCGCCGATGGACCGTGGCTCGACGCGGCCCGGGCGATCATGACCACCGACACCTTTCCGAAGGTCGCCACCCGGACGGTGGAGATCGGCGGGGTTCCGGTCGTGCTGACCGGGATCGCCAAGGGGGCAGGGATGATCGCGCCGAACATGGCGACGATGCTCTCCTTCGTCTTCACCGACGCGGCGATCGCCGCACCGGTGCTGCAGTCGATGATGGCCGAGGCGGTCACCGACAGTTTCAACGCGCTGACCATCGACAGCGACACCTCGACCTCCGACACGCTGATGATCTTCGCCACCGGCGCCGCCGCCGGCCGTGGTCAGGCGCCGGTCACCGACGCGGCCGATCCGCGGCTCGTCGGCTTCCGTGCGGCGCTCGCCGAGGTGGCCCTGGACCTCGCCCGGCTGGTCGCGCGCGACGGCGAGGGTGCCCGCAAGTTCATCGAGGTGCGGGTCGACGGCGCCGTGTCGAAGGCCTCGGCCCGGCGGATCGCCAAGTCGATCGCCGACAGCCCGCTGGTCAAGACCGCGGTCGCCGGCGAGGACGCCAACTGGGGCCGGGTGGTGATGGCGGTCGGCAAGGCCGGCGAACCGGCGGACCGCGACCGGCTGGCGATCTTCTTCGGCGACGTCCGGGTGGCGGCCGAAGGCGAGCGCGATCCCGACTATTCGGAGGAAGCCGCATCGGCCGAGATGAAGCGCGATCACGTGCGGATCCGGGTCGACCTCGGCCTCGGAGACGCCTCCGACACCGTCTACACCTGCGATCTCACCAAGGAATACGTGGCGATCAACGGCGATTATCGGAGCTGACGGGATGCGGACGGTTCCGGTCTCCGCGGTGGCGCTGATCGATCCGGATCGGCGGGTGTTGATCGCCCGCCGGCCGGAGGGCAAGCCGCTCGCCGGCCTCTGGGAATTTCCCGGCGGCAAGATCGAGACCGGCGAAACCCCGGAAGACGCGCTGATACGCGAACTCGCCGAAGAACTCGGCATCACGGTGCGGCCGGCCTGTCTGGCGCCGCTGACATTCGTTTCTTTCCGTTACGACGATTTTCACCTTTTGATGCTCCTCTATGTCTGTCGCCGCTGGGAAGGCATCGTCACGCCTCGCGAAGGACAGACCCTGAAATGGGTTCGCCCGGAGCGACTGCGGGAATATCCGATGCCGCCGGCGGACGAACCGCTGATCCCGCATCTGATCGAACTCGTCTGAGGAGCGGAACCGGATGAGGGAATACTGGTCTTCCTGGCGCCGCCGGATCGGTGCCGTGAAACAGGACCGTGCCGGGTCCGTCGCGATGGAATATGCGTTGGTCGGATCGTTGATCTCGGTCGCGATCATCGGCGCTCTGTCGGCCACCGGAACCGGTGTCGCCGACAAGTGGAACGCGTTCGCCAACTCGATCCTGTCCCAACTGCGCTGAGGTCACGCGGCGGTCGTGCCGCGCCCACGTCTTCGCGCCCGACGCCCCGACCGGGACGGCGGGTTTCGGTCGTGGCCGGTCAGTCGATCGAGGGTGTGCGCCGGCCGAGGACGGCGGCGAGCGACACTTCCGCCGATCCCGGCTTCAGCGGCTTCTGCTGGCTCTCGTGCGGCGCCCAGCCGGAGGCCGAGACGATCTCGAAGGTGGCGCGCAGCCGGCCGTCGGGATCGGCGTGGCGTTCGGCGTAGAGTTCGGCGGCGCGCAGGAAGACGTCGCGGCCGAGCGGACGGCGGGGACGGTCGAGGAGCGGGTTGGTCGCCCCCATGGCACGCAGATCGGCTACGAGATCGAGGATCGAATCGTAGCGCACGGTGATCCGGTCGACGTCGGTCACCGGCAGGGCGAAACCGGCCCGGCCGACGAGGCCGCCGAGGTCGGAGACGCCGAGGAACGGCGCGACCCGCGGGCCGAGGCCGCCGGTCGCCTCGATCTCGGCGGTGGCCATGACGTCGCGCAGCTCGTGCAGCGTCTGGCCGCCGAGCAGTGCGGCGAGGAACAGCCCGTCGGGGCGCAGGGCGCGGCGGATCTGGACCAGGGTGCCGGGCAGATCGTCGACGAACTGCAGCGACAGCATCGAGACCACGAGATCGAGACTCTCCGGGGCGAAGGGCAGGGCCTCCTCGTCGGCGAGCACGTCGAAGCCCGGCGCGTCGGCGTCGGTGGCGGCGACGATCACCCGATCGACCTTGCCGGAGCGCGCCAGCACCGCCGCGGCGGGACCGGCGGCGAGCCCCAGGTCGACGCCGACCGGGAAATGCCGGAGTACCGCGGCGAGCCGGTCGTCGAGATCCTCGACCACCCGGGCGAGCAGGAAGTCGGCGCCGGCGCGCGGGGCGCGGCGGGCGCGCGACCGGCGCATCGCGAGCAGCGGGCGATCGAACAGGCGGGGGGCGACGGTCTCGGTCATCGGCTTTCCTCGGGTCTTCCCTTCGCATGGGCGGGCCGGCACGTCAAAGCCCGTGCGGGCGGTGTCGGCCTTCGCCGGATCGCGCTATGCTGGTGCTCCGGAGGTCGCGATGGAGCAGACCGAACTCGAAGACCCGTCGCTTCGCGGCCGGATCGCCGCCGCCGTCGCCGGTCTCTTCGGCGGTGGCCGGAGGCTCCTGGCCGGCATCGTCGATCTGGTGGTGCCGCCGGCCTGTCTCTCCTGTCGCGCACCGGTCGCCGACGCCGCCTGTCTGTGCGGCGTCTGTTGGGCCCGGCTGCAACCGATCGAGCGGCCGTTCTGCGAGCGGCTCGGCATTCCCTTCGGCTACGACATCGGCCCCGGCGCGCTGTCGGCGGAGGCGATCGCGTCGCCGCCGGTGTTCGACCGTGCCCGGGCGGCGGTGCTGTGGGGCGACGTCGCCCGCGATCTGGTCCATGCGCTCAAGTATCACGATCGTACCGAGGTGGCGCCGCTGGTCGGCCGGATGACCGCACGGGCCGGCGGCGAACTGCTGGCCGACGCCGATCTGGTGGTGCCGATGCCGCTGCACCGGCTCCGGCTCCTCGCCCGCAAGTTCAATCAGGCCGCGCTGATCGCCGGCGAGGTCGGCCGGATCTCGGGGGTGGCGGTCGATGCCGCTGCGCTGGTGCGGATCCGGGCGACCCGGCCGCAGGTCGGGCTCGGCGAGGCGCAGCGGATCGAGAACGTCCGCGGCGCGTTCAGGGTTCCCGCGCGGCACCGGGCGGCGATCGAGGGGCGGCGGATCGTCGTCGTCGACGACGTGCTGACCACCGGGGCGACCCTGTCGGCGGCCACCCGGGCACTGAAGCGGGCCGGCGCGGCGCGCATCGACGTGCTCACCTTCGCGCGAGTTGCCCCGGGAGGTGCGATCACGGTATGAACGGAAGTCGAATGCGCCGCACGAGCGAAGGAGCGATGTGGTGACCGGAGTTCCCGTGTTGATCTACACCCGTGACGGGTGCGGTTACTGCGTCGCCGCCAAGCGCCTGCTCGACGCCAAGGGCGTCGCCTACGAGGAGCGCAACGCGACGGCGAATCCGGCCTTCCGTCCGGAGATGATGGAACGTTCCGGCCGGACCACCTTCCCGCAGATCTTCGTCGGCGCGACCCATGTCGGCGGTTGCGACGATCTGCACGCGCTCGATGCGCGGGGCGGGCTCGATCCGCTCCTCGCCGCCGTGAAGTGAGACGGCCCGATCGGGTCGCAGTGGACGTGAGGTTTCGATGAGCAGGTTCCGGGTCGCCCTGGTGCAGATGCGCGCGTCGCGGTCGGTCGACGAGAACGTCGCCGAACTCGAGCGGCTGGTCGGCGAAGCGGCGGCGGGCGGTGCGGTCTACGTCCAGACGCCGGAGACCACCGGCATCATGGACGAGAATCCGAAGCGGCTGTTCACCACGCTGACCGACGAGGCCGGCGACGCGACGCTGGCGGCGGCCCGGCGGCTCGCCGAGCTGCACCGGATCCACCTGCACATCGGCTCGCTGGCGATCAAGGTCGGCGACGGCCGCAAGGCGGCCAACCGCGCCTTCGTGATCGGCCCGGACGGCGCGATCATGGCGCGCTACGACAAGATCCATCTGTTCGACGTGCAACTGGCCGACGGACAGGTCTACCGGGAGAGTTCGCGCTACGTCGCCGGCGATCGGGCGGTCACCGTCGATCTGCCGTTCGGCCGGCTCGGTGTGACCATCTGCTACGACCTGCGCTTCCCGCATCTCTACCGGTCACTGGTCAGGGACGGCGGGGCGAAGATCCTGGCGGTGCCGGCGGCCTTCACCCGGACCACCGGGGAGGCCCATTGGCACGCGCTGCTGCGGGCCCGGGCGATCGAGAACGGCGCTTTCGTGCTGGCGGCGGCGCAGGGCGGGCTGCACGAGAACGGACGCGAGACCTACGGCCATTCGCTGATCGTCGATCCGTGGGGGACGGTGCTGGCCGAAGGTGGTATCGACCCCGGCGTGATCTTCGCCGACATCGATCCGGACGAGGCGGACGTGGTGCGCGGTCGCGTGCCGTCGCTCACCCACGATCGGGCGTTCCAACTGGCGAAGGCGGACGAGGAGGCACCGGCATGATCCATTACGCGCTCGTCTGCGACGCCGGCCACGCCTTCGAAGGCTGGTTCCGCTCGTCGGAGGATTTCGAGACCCAGGCCGGTCGGCATCTCGTCGGCTGCCCGACCTGTGCGTCGACCGCGGTGACCCGGGCACCGATGGCGCCGAACGTTCGTTCGGGCCGTGACCGCGACCGCGACGCCAAGAGCGAGACGACGCCGCCGCGCCAGGCGGTGATGGTCGCCGACGACTCGCAGAAGGCGATGCTCGAGGCGATGCGCGAGATCCGCCGCAAGGTGACGGAGAACGCCACCTGGGTCGGCGACCGCTTCGCCACCGAGGCCCGGCGGATGCACTACGGCGAGATCGAGCACACCGGCATCTACGGCGAGGCGACCGCCGAGGAAGTGTCGGCGCTCTCCGACGAGGGTGTCGAGTTCCAGCCGCTGCCGATCCTGCCCGAGGACCGCAACTGAGCGTTCCGCGACGCGGCGGGTCACGGGGGAGGCCGCGGTGACGGGTGCCGACGCTGCCGAGCGACTGCGCCGTTTCCTCGACGAGGAGGCCGAGCGCCTCGGGTTCTCGGCGATCGGCGTCGCCGATCCCGAGGCGACCGCGGGTGCCCACGCAGATCTCTCGGATTTCCTCGCGGCCGGCCACCACGCCTCGATGGACTGGCTCGCCGAGACGCCGGAGCGGCGCGCGCGCCCGGCCGGGCTGTGGCCGGAAGTCCGCTCGGTGATCGTCGCGGCCTTCGACTACGGACCGCCGGAGGATCCGCTCGCCGGGCGCGAGGACCGATCGCGCGGCGAGATCTCGGCCTATGCCCGCCACCGCGACTACCACGATCTGCTCAAGGGGCGGCTGAAGGAGATGGCCGGACGGCTGCTCGCCACCGCCCGCCGGCTCGGGGTCGAGGGCGACGTCAAGGTCTTCGTCGACACCGCGCCGGTGATGGAGAAGCCGCTGGCGGCGGCCGCCGGGATCGGCTGGCAGGGCAAGAACACGCTGGCGGTGTCGCGCCGGCTCGGCGGCTGGTTCTTCCTCGGAGTGATCTACACGACCCTCGATCTGCCGCGCGACGCACCGGCGGTCGATCGGTGCGGCTCCTGCCGGCGCTGCCTCGACGTCTGTCCGACCGGGGCACTGCCGGCGCCGCACCGGATCGACGCACGCCGCTGCCTCTCCTATCTGACGATCGAACACGACGGACCGATCCCGGCCGAGTTCCGCGTCGCGATGGGCGATCGGATCTACGGCTGCGACGACTGTCTGGCGGTCTGCCCGTGGAACCGCTTCGCGCGCGCCGCCCGTGAGGCGAAGCTGATCGCGCGGCCCGAGCTGGTCCGGCCGCGGCTCGCCGATCTCGCGGATCTGGACGACGCCGCCTTCCGGACGCTGTTCGTCGGGTCGCCGGTGAAGCGCATCGGACGCGCCCGCTTCGTGCGCAACGTGATGATCGCGATCGGCAACTCCGGGGCGCCGGAGCTGCTCGCGGCGGTTCGGCCGCGGCTCGGGGACGAGGCCGCCCAGGTGCGCGGCGCGGCGGTGTGGGCGGCCGGGCGGCTCGCCGACCCGGCGGCCCTCGCCGCGCTGCACGCCGCGCACGGGGCGGGCGAGACCGATCCGGCGGTCGCCGCCGAATGGGCGGCGCTGGGGTTCGCCGGCGATCCGTTCAGACCATCCGGCGCGCGCCGGAGGTGAGCACCGCCCAGCGCCAGACCAGTCCGACGGCGACGACCGTCAGGCCGGTCGCCAGCCCGATCCAGATGCCGCGCCCGGCGAGACCGAAC
>CALFRR010000166.1 GCA_937919435.1 uncultured Alphaproteobacteria bacterium
GGGACGACGCCTTGATGCGCGCCGGCCCTCTTCGATAAGATCGACTGCCGCGACGCGAAGGGACCGTACCGGTGACAGGGTACGGTCCCTCTTCGCCGCGGTCGGTCGCCGAGCGGCGGCGACCGACGAGGAGGACCAGCGGCCGCGGACGCCAGAAGCCGCCGGCCGCCCCTTGGGGAACGACGACATGGGCCTCGACGAGACGGGATCGGCGCGGGGAGCACACCCGCCCGGAGTGCTCGCACCGCTGACCACGCCCTTCGATGCCGCCGGCGACATCGACGAACGCGCCTTCGTGGCCGAGATCGAATGGTTGCTCGCCCAGCAGGTCGACGGGGTGGTGGTCGGCGGTTCGACCGGCGAGGGCTACACCCTGAGCCTCGACGAGCTCGCCCGATTGGTCGATCTGGCGACCGCCACCGTCGACGGGCGCCGCCCGGTGGTCGCCTCGATCATCGCCGACAGCACCCGGGCCGTCGTCGCCGGGGCCGAACGGCTCTCGCGGTTCCCGCTCGCCGCGCTCCAGGTGACGCCGCCGCACTACATCTTTCCGCCGGACGACGACGGCTTCGTCGCCTTCTACCGGGCCGCGGCGGCGGCTTCCGCCGCGCCGGTGGTGGTCTACAACGTCCTGCCCTGGATGCAGCTCGCCCCGGCGCTGCTCGCCCGGATCATCGCCGAAGCGCCCGGCGTGGTGGCGGTCAAGCATTCGGCCAAGGACGTCGGCGCCTATCGCGAGGTGATCGCCGCGATCGGCGCGCCGCGGGTCTATGCGGCGATCGACGATCGCCTCGGCGACTGCTACGCGATCGGCGCGGTCGGCTCGATCGCCGCGATCAATGCCGCCGCGCCCGCCGCCAACGTCCGCCTGTGGCGGGCGTGCCGCACCGGCGATGCGGCCGAGACCGCCCGGATCGGCCGGTTCCTCGCCGATCTCTGGGCCGTCCTGACCGGCAACCAGTTGCCGGCCCGGGTCAAGGCGGCGCAGACCCTGGCGGGCGCCCCGGCGTCCCGGGTCCGCGCCCCGATGGTCGATGCCGACGGCGAGGTCCGGCGCGCCATCGAAACGGTGTTCGCGCGCGCACCGGACCTCCTCGCGGTCACTTCAGTTGGGGCGCGATGAAAGTCTTCAGCTCCGGCGACTTCGGATTGCCGAACATCTCTTCCGAGGTGCCTTCCTCCCAGATCTTGCCGGCGTGCATGAACACCGTCCGGTTGGCCACCTGACGGGCGAAGCCCATCTCGTGGGTCACCAGGATCATCGTCATTCCGGCTTCCGCCAGCTCGGCGATGGTCTTCAGCACTTCACCGGTCAGTTCCGGATCGAGCGCCGAGGTCACCTCGTCGAACAGCATCACCTTCGGCTTCATCGCCAGCGACCGGGCGATCGCCACCCGCTGCTGCTGGCCGCCGGAGAGTTCGTCCGGGTAGGCGCCGGCCCGGTCGGCGAGGCCGACCTGGCGCAGCACGACCGCCGCGGTCTCCCGCGCCTCCTCGTCCGGCACCTTCTTCACCACCTTCGGCGCCAGCACGATGTTCTCGAGCACGTTGAGGTGGGGAAACAGGTTGTAGCTCTGGAACACCATCCCGACCTCGCGGCGCAGGACGCGCAGGTCGCGGACGTTGCCGCCCGGCACGATCTTGTGCCCGGCGACGTCGATGCTGCCGGCCTGGATCTCCTCGAGCCCGTTGATGCAGCGGAGCATGGTGCTCTTGCCCGAGCCCGAACGCCCGATCACCGCGACCACGTCCCGGGTTTCCACCGTCAGCGAGACACCGTCGAGCACGCAGTGAGCGCCGAAGAACTTCTTGATCTCATCGAGTCGCACGGCGGGCACGGGGGCCTCCCTTCAGATACTCGCTGTACCAGGACAACGGATAGCAGACGATGAAGTACATGGCGGCCACGGTGAGGAAGACCTCGAAGGGTTGGAACGTCATGTTGTTGAGCAGTTGGCCGGCCCGGGTGAGTTCGACGAAGCTGATCAGGGCGGTGACCGAGGTGTTCTTGACGATCTGCACCATGAAACCGACGGTCGGACCGAGCGCGATGCGGAACGCCTGGGGCAGGATGACCCAGCGCAGCTTCTGGGTTCCGGTCATCGCCAGCGCGTCGGCCGCTTCCCACTGCTGCTTCGGGATCGCCTCGATGCAGCCGCGCCAGATGTCGGCGAGGAAGGCGGTCGCATAGAGGGTCAGCGAGATCGCCGCCGCGACCAGCGGCGAGAAGTAGAAGCCCATGAAGCTGAGGCCGTAATAGGCCAGGAACAGCACGATCAGCAGCGGCGTCGCCTGTACCAGTTCGATGTAGACGACGACCGCGTACTTGACCGGCTTCGGTCCGAGCACCCGGAGCAGGGCGAAGATCAGGCCGAAGACCCCGCCGCCGATGAAGGTCATCACCGACAGCGCCGCCGTCCACATCGCGCCGTTGAGCAGGAACGGTAGGCTCGACCATCCGTAGGACTGGATCATGCCTCGGCCCTCCGCGGCTCGACGAACTTCGGTTCGGGCAATCTCACCGCTTCCGCCGGCGTCCGACGGAACAGCCACAGCGAGATCAGCCAGTAGACGAACCGGAACAGGAAGGTGAGGGAGATGTAGAGCACCGCCGCGACCAGGAAGGTCTCCAGGCTGCGGAAGGTCAGGCTCTCCACCTTCGAGGCGGCCAGCGTCAGTTCCTGGGCCGAGATCGCCGAGACGATCGACGAGCCGAGAAGGGTCAGGGTGAGCTGGCCGGTCAACGCCGGGAAGATCACCCGCAGCGCCGGTACGATCACCACGTGGCGGATCACCTGGACCCGCGACATGCCGAGCGCCAGTCCCGCCTCGATCTGGGCGCGCGGGATGGCGAGCAGGCCGGCGCGGAAGATCTCGGCCGAATAGGCCCCGAGATTGAACGAGATGGCGATCACCGCCGCGGCGTTGGCGCTGAGCCTGAGCCCGATGTAGGGCAGGCCGAAGAAGATCAGGAACACCTGCACCAGCAGCGGCGTGTTCCGGAAGACCTCGACATAGGTCGCCACCAGCGGGCGGATCGGTTTGGGGCCGTCGACCCGGAGGATCGCCACGGCGAGACCGAGGGTCAGGCCGATCGCGATGCCCTGTCCGGACAACAGGATCGTGTTCGTCGCCCCGTTCACGAATTCCGGCGCGCGGGCCAGAACGGGGCCGAAATGCATTTCATAGGCCATGACGTACTCCGAGCGATCTCGGGCGGAGCGTGACGGCGGGAAGCCCGCGAGGACGGCCTGCGATCTTCCCGCGAGAAGGTCGGGAGGCGGGGCCGCCGCCTCCCGATCCGGTCGCCCGATCGTCGACCTCAGAAGGTCGGCAGCTTGCCACCCGGGATCGGCACGCCGACCCACTTCTTGTGGAGGGCACCCAGGCGCCCGGTCACTTCCTGATAGTAGATGAAGTTGTTCAGCCAGCGATGCAGCTGGGTGGCGTCCTTGCGGACCGCCATCGACCAGTAGAGGGTGAACAGCGGCACTTCGCTCTTCACTTCGAGGGTGTCGATGTTCCGCTTCTTGATGACGTCGTCGGCGACCGTCGCGACCGCCGCGGTGGCGTCGACCTGGCCGGAGATCAGCGCCTGCATGGCGAGCGCGTCGTCGTCGAACCGGACCACCTCGAGGCCGGGAACGCCCATGCCGGCGACGGCGACGTCCTGGGTCGAGCCCTTCGGCACAGAGACCTTCTTGTTGGTGAGGTCGGAGACCTTGGTCAGCTTCATGTCCTTGCGGGCGACGAAGCGCATCTCGTAGGCGCCGTAGGGGTTGGTCATCAGGAACAGCTTGGCCCGTTCCGGAGTCGCGGTCATGTGGGCGACCAGCATGTCGACCCGGCCGGACTCGAGCGCCGCGGCACGCGAGGCGTTGTTGACCGGGACGATCTCCAGCTTGACCTTCAGGTTGTCGGCGATGTCGCGGGCGATGTCGACGAGGAAGCCGTCGGTGTTGCCCTTGGCGTCGACCGTGTCGTAGGGCGGAATGCCGGTCAGCACGCCGATCGTGATCTTTCCCTTGGCATCGATGTCGGCGAGCGTCTGCGCCTGGGCGGTCGCCCCGGCGACCGCCACGAGCATCGTCCCGCCGGCGACGACGGCAGCGATCTTGTTGACCCAGTTCATGAATCGAACCTCCCTCTCGGTTGGGACCCGCCCGGTCTCAGTGGGCCGTCGATGGCCGTGCCGGGCTTCGGAAGTTACGAGAATGGAGTGTAAGTTCTATTTTTCGGATGTCAATTCCGTAAAACGGAATTGTGCATCCGCTTTCGCTCGGATCGCCGACCGATCCGGGAGGGGCGGGCACACCGCTCCGGCCGATACGGGCCTCCGGTGAGAACGCCCCGTCGCGGACCGCGGGAGCATCGGTCCCGGCGAGCGGTCGCGGCGATCATCGCAGGCGAAGGGGAGCGGCGTCTAGTGACCGCGAGGCGCCGCCACCGCATCGAGCCAGGGGCCGAACACCGCCGCCGCCTGGGCCCGCGCCATCGCCGCGAGCTCGCGGGTGCGGGCTCTGAGGCCGGGCACCGAGACGCCGGCCCCGTGCAGCTCCCCGACGTGCCCGACCAGCCAGTGCTCCAGCCGATCGGGATCGGCCTCGAGATGGAACTGCAGCGCCAGCGCCGAGGCGCCGAAGCCGAAGGCCTGATTGGGATAGTGCTCGTTCGAGGCGAGCCGCACCGCGCCGGCCGGCAGGTCGAAGGTGTCGCCGTGCCAGTGGAGCACCTCGGCCTCGGTCGCCTCGAGCGGCGCCAGCACCGAGGCGCGGCCTTCCGCCGTCAGCCCCATCCGCCCCCAGCCGATCTCCTTCACCGGGCCGGGATGGACCCGCGCCCCGAGCGCCGCCGCCATCATCTGAGCGCCGAGACAGATGCCGAGGGTCGGTCGACCGGCGGCCAGCCGTCGCTCGATCGCCGCGATCTCTCCGGCGACGAACGGATAGTCGGCCCCGTCGTAGGCGCCGATCGGTCCGCCGAGGACGATCGCCAGATCGGCCGAAGCGAACGCCGCTGGATCGAGGGGGGCGACCGCCGGTTCGAGGATCTCGATCCGCCAGCCGCGGGCGGCGAGCAACGGGCCGAGCAGCCCGAGGTCTTCGAAGGCGAGGTGGCGCAGGACGATGGCGGTCTTCGTCGGGTTCGGCATCGGACGTCGCTCCGGTCTGTCGGCGGTGAGGACGGCGGGTGGCCGGTCGTGCGATCGGTCGCCGTCGTCGGTCGAAAGGTGATACCATGTCCGCCCGGACCGCGGCTCTCGTCGAACGCCGGGCCGGGTCTCGCGGCGGGCTGCGGCGGATGGTCCGGCTTCGCAGCTCCGCGGCTTGACGGTTGTCATGGCCCGATCCCGGCCGCCTGCCACACTCGGGCCTCCCTCGCGAAGGCGGGGACGAAACTGCGGATGGAGTCGATGACGGTTCTCACCCGGCGCACCCTGCTCGGCGGCGCTCTCCTGCTCGGTCTCGCGGCCGGTCCGGCCTTCGCCGCCGGCCCCCGGATCCTCGGCACCTTCGACGACGGCAAGCCGGTCGGCGAGGCCGATCTCGGCGGATGGCGGCTCGTCTACTTCGGTTACACCCACTGTCCCGACGTCTGTCCCCTCGGCCTCCAGTCGATCGCCGAGGCGATCGACGCCCTCGGACCGCTCGCCGAGAAGATCGCTCCGGTGTTCGTCACCGTCGATCCCGATCGCGACCGGCCCGAGGTGATGCGCAACTACGTCGACTTCTTCCATCCGAAGATCCGCGGCGTCACCCCGACCGAAGCGGAGCTGAAGACGATGGCCACCGCCTGGCGGATCAAGTACCGCAAGGTCGAGATCGGCGAGGGCCGCCCCTATCTGATGGATCACACCGCGTCGATCCTGCTGATCGATCCGGCCGGCGTCGTCGCCGGGCGTCTGCCGCACGATCTCGGCGGACAGCGCCTCGCCGAGAAGGTCCGCTCGGTGCTGGAGCAGCGGTCTTGAGGCCGTCGGATCCGGCCGGCTCCGACGATCCGCTCGCCGCCACCTTCGGCGATCGGACCGTCGACCCCGAGGAACGCCGCGGTCTGATCCGGCGGACCTTCGGCGTCGTCGCGCCGCGCTACGACCTGATGAACGATCTGATGAGCCTCGGTCTGCACCGGGCCTGGAAGGCGCGATTCGTCGCGCTCGCCGCGCCGCGTCCCGGCGAGGTCGCGCTCGATCTGGCCGGCGGTACCGGTGACGTCGCCTTCCGCCTCGCCGCCGAGGGCGCCCGGGTGACCGTGGTCGACCCCTCGGCCGAGATGACCGCGATCGGTCGCGCCCGGACGAAGGGGCGAACGGTCGACTGGTGCGAGGCGGAAGCCGAGGATCTGCCCTTCGCCGATGGCTCGGTCGATCTCCTCACGATCGCCTTCGGCATCCGCAACGTCACTTCGCTCGATCGCAGCCTCGCCGAGATCCACCGCGTGCTGAAGCCCGGAGGCCGCTTCTTCTGTCTGGAGTTCGCCCGGCCGCACGCCTGGCTGGCGCCGTTCTACGACCTCTGGTCGGCGACCGCGCTGCCGGCGATGGCGGCACTGGTCACCGGCCGGGTCGAGGCCTATCGCTACCTGACCGCCTCGATCCGCCGCTTCCCCGACCGTGACCGTTTCGCCCGGGCGCTGACCGACGCCGGGTTCGAGGGAGTCGGCTGGCGCGATCTCGCCTTCGGCATCGTCGCCGTCCACTCCGGGCGGAAGGCCGCTCCGGCCGGGATCGAACCGCTCAGCCCGCCATCGCCCTGAGCCGTGCCCGCAGCGCCGGGCTCTCCCAGTCGCCGGAGCCGATCCAGCGGGCGATCTCGCGTCCCTCGCGGTCGATCAGCAGGGTCGTCGGCAGGCCGACCACCCCGAGCGTCCGGGTCGCCTCGCGTTCGCCGTCGTGGAACACCGTGACTTCGCGAATGCCGAGGGTCGAGAGCGTCTTGTCGATCACCGGCCAGCCCATCCGATCGAGCGACACGGTGACGACGGCGAGGCCGTCCGCCTTCAGGTCGCGCTGCAGCGCGTCGATCGCCGGGAACTCGGTCCGGCAGGAGGCGCACCAGCTCGCCCAGAAGTGAAGCAACGTGACCCGCCCGCGCACCTCGGAGAGCCGTTTCGGCTTGCCGTCGCGGTCGGAAAGGGTGATCTCGACCGCCTTCGGCTCGCTCGGCACCGGTTCGGCCGCCGCCGCGGGCAGAGCGAAAAACAGAGGCGAGAGAAGGAAATGGCGTCGGTCGATCACGGCGTCGCTCCGAGGAAGACGACGAGTATGGACGCGACTGCCAACATCTGGAAGCCGGCGGTCGCCGCCAACCGGCCGTTGAGTTCACGCCCGATCGGCAGAACCGCCAGTCGACGCACCAGCACCGCCGCCGGCAGCAGCATCACCAGCGGCACGAACCAGGCCGTCCACCCCTCGACGCACAGCGTCGCCGCCGCGACCACCGGGGCGAAGGCCAGTTCCGCGGCATAGAGCATCACCGCCCCGCGTGCCCCGATCACGATGGCCAGCGTCCGCCGGCCGGAGATCCGGTCGCCCTC
>CALFRR010000167.1 GCA_937919435.1 uncultured Alphaproteobacteria bacterium
CGATCGTCGCCGCCGCGACCCTGTCGAACCGCTACATCACCGACCGGTTCCTGCCCGACAAGGCGATCGACCTCGTCGACGAGGCGTCGGCGCGGCTCCGGATGCAGGTCGATTCCAAGCCCGAAGAGCTCGACGAACTCGATCGGCGGGTGATCCAGCTGAAGATCGAACGCGAGGCGCTGAAGAAGGAGAGCGATCAGGCGTCGAAGGACCGGCTCGTCCGGCTGGAGCGCGAACTCTCCGATCTCGAACAGGAATCGGCCGAGCTGACCGCCAAGTGGCAGGCGGAGAAGGCCGAACTCGCCTCGGCGACGAAGATCAAGGAGAGCCTCGATCAGGCGCGGATCGAACTCGAGCAGGCGCAGCGCAGCGGCCGCTACGATCGGGCCGGCGAACTCGCCTACGGCGTGATCCCCGGACTCGAGGCCCGGCTGAAGGAGGTCGAGGCGCGCGGCGAGGGTGCGAAGGCTCAGGAGGCGGTCACCGCCGACATGGTGGCCCAGGTGGTCTCGCGCTGGACCGGGGTGCCGGTCGACAAGATGCTCGAGGGCGAGAAGGAGAAGCTCCTCCGGATGGAGGACGAGCTGTCGAAGCGGGTGGTCGGGCAGGCCGAGGCGGTGCACGCGGTGTCGACCGCGGTCCGTCGGGCGCGCGCCGGGCTGCAGGATCCGAACCGGCCGATCGGCTCGTTCATGTTCCTGGGGCCGACCGGCGTCGGCAAGACCGAGCTGACCAAGGCGCTCGCCGCCTTCCTGTTCGACGACGACCAGGCGATGGTCCGCATCGACATGTCCGAGTACATGGAGAAGCACTCGGTCGCCCGGCTGATCGGTGCACCGCCCGGCTACGTCGGGTACGAGGAGGGCGGAGCGCTGACCGAAGCGGTCCGGCGCCGGCCCTATCAGGTGGTGCTGTTCGACGAGGTCGAGAAGGCGCATTCCGACGTCTTCAACGTGCTGCTGCAGGTGCTCGACGACGGCCGGCTGACCGACGGTCAGGGCCGTACCGTCGACTTCCGCAACACGATCATCGTGCTGACCTCGAACATCGGTGCCGAATACCTGACCGAACTGGCCGACGGCGACGACGTCGACAAGGCGCGTGACGGGGTGATGGCGATGGTCCGGGCCCACTTCCGGCCGGAGTTCCTGAACCGGCTCGACGACATCCTGCTGTTCCACCGGCTGAAGCGGTCGGAGATGGGGCGGATCGTCGACATTCAGTTCGCCCGGCTCGAGAAGCTGGTCGCCGATCGGCGGATCGAACTGGTGTTGGAGCCGTCGGCCCGGGACTGGTTGGCGGCGCGCGGCTACGACCCGGCCTACGGGGCACGGCCGCTGAAGCGGGTGATCCAGCGCGAGGTGCAGGACCCGCTCGCCGAGAAGATCCTGATGGGAGCGATCGGCGAGGGAGCCAAGGTCTCGATCGGCGCCGGCGGCGACCGGCTGCTGTTCGAGACGGTGACTTCGGTCGACGCCGCCGCCTGACGGGCGCGGCCGAGACGATCCCGGCGAGGGGCGTTCCGCGAGGGGCGCCCCTCGTTCGTTTCGCGGGGGCGGCGGTTCAGTCGATCGGGGTCCGGGGGAGACGACCGGCGAGGCGCAGACCGTCGCGGGTCTGCATGGCGAAGAGGACGATGTTGGCGGCACCGGCGATGAACTCGATCGCCTGGACGACGGCGAAGCCGACGTCGATCTCGGCGAGCCCGGCCGCGTGATCGAGGAACAGCGCCGCGGGGACCAGGACGAGGAGCCCGTTGGCGCCGATCAGCTTCATCCGGAACAGTTTCCCGGCGGTGTGTCCGGCCGGTCGACCGGCGGCGAGCCGGCGGCCGCTCACCCCGGCGGCGATCGCCGCGACGATCAGGAGCGGCAACAGGACGACGATCGTTGCCTTGGCGGCGGCGATTTCGGCGAGGTCGCCGGATGCTTCGGCGAGTGCGGTTCGGACCATGAAGAAGACGATGGTCGCGAAGGCGGCGACATCGGCGAGGCGATGCAGCGCCAGAAGTCGGTTTCGGCGTTCCATGACGGGCCTCCGAGTGATATATAGTGAACTATATACCCCGGCAGATAAACATAGCAAGCTATATGTCAACCAAGGATCGCGGCCGGTCGGCCGGCTACATGACCAACTGGGCCGCGCGGCTGTTCGCCCGGGCGATCGACCGGCGACTGCGGCCGGTCGGGCTGTCGACCGGTCAGATGCCGGTGTTCTTCGCGCTCGCCGATGGAACGGCGATGACCCAGAAGGCGCTCGCCGACTTCGCCTCGATCGAGCAGCCGACGATGGCGGCGACGCTGGTGCGGATGGAGCGCGACGGACTCGTCGAGCGACGGCGCGATCCCACCGACGGTCGCAGTGCCCAGGTGACGCTGACGCCGAAGGCGCTCGAAAAGGCCGAGGCCCTCGGCGAGTCGATCGCCGAGGTCAACGCCGCGGCGCTCCGCGATCTCTCGGAGGAGGAACGCGTGCAGTTTCTCGATCTGTTGAAACGGGTGGTCGCGGCGCTCGAGAGGGAAATCGCCGGTCGGCGGAGCTGAGATCGGCGCGGTCCGCGGGCGGCTCCGTTCTTCGCGGGACGCCTCGACGAGGGGCGGTGGTTCGTCGTATCGGGTGTCTCGCCGCTCCGGTGTCGTGGTGACCCGGGCGCCGGTGGAGTGGACGATGGCCGACCCGACGGATCTCAGACACACGACGCTCGAGGACGTGGTGGCGCTCGGCGTCGGTACGCTGTTCGTCGCCGTCGGCATGGAGATCTACCGGCGACTCGGCCTGGCCGCGGGCGGAACCGCCGGCCTCGGTCTGCTCCTCCACTACGCCGTCGGCTGGTCGCTGGCGCTCTCGGTCGCGGTGGTCAATCTGCCGTTCTACGTCTTCTCGTGGATCCGGATGGGTTGGCGATTCACTCTGAAGACGGTCGTGTCGGTCGGCCTGCTCACCGGCGAACTGTGGTTGGTGCCGCGGGTGATCGTCTTCGAACGGATCGATCTCGGCTTCGGCACGGTGTTCGGCGGGCTGTTGATCGGCTCGGGTCTGCTGATCCTGATCCGCCACCGGTCGAGCCTCGGCGGCGTCGGGATCGTCGCGCTGTGGTTGCAGGAGACTCGTGGCTGGCGGGCCGGACGGGTCCAGATGGTGGTCGACACCGCGATCCTCTGCGGGGCGGTGACGATCGTCGCGCCGTTGCTGCTCGGATTTTCGATCGTCGGCGGACTGGTGCTCAACTTCGTCCTGGCGACCAACCATCGCAGCGGTCGCTACACCGGATACTGAAGACCGCGGCGATCAGTTGGAGGCGAGGCGGCCGCTGCCGGCCGGCTTCGACATCAGCGCGTCGATGCGCTCGCGCTCGCGGCCGAATTCCGCCAGCATCTGGCCGCCGAGTTCGCGTCCGCGCGGCAGTTTGACACGCATCGGATCGACGAAGGCGGAGTTGATCAGCACCTCGTAGTGGCAGTGCGGGCCGGTCGACACGCCGGTCGAACCGACGTAGCCGATCACCTGGCCCTGGCGCACCCGGGTGCCCTTCTCGATGCCGCGGGCGAAGCCGGACATGTGGCCGTAGCCGGTCTCGTAGCCGTTGTTGTGCTGGAGGCGGATGTACCGGCCGTAACCGCCCTTCCAGCCGACTTCGGTCACCGTGCCGTTGCCGGAGGCGACGATCGGCGTGCCGCTCGGCGCGGCCCAGTCGACGCCGGTGTGCATCCGGTAGTAGCCGTAGACCGGATGGCGGCGGCCGCCGAAGCCGGAGCGGTAGACACCGCCCTCCATCGGCTTGCGCATCAGGAACTTCTTCGCGCTCTTGCCGGCATCGTCGTAGTAGTCGATGGTTCCGTCGTCGGGCGAGCGGTAACGATAGTATTTCCGCGGCTGACCGCCGACGTTGATCGAGGCGTAGAGGATCTCCTGCGACGCCTTGGGATCGTTCGGATCCTCCGACGCGTAGAGGACCTCGAACTGGTCTCCCTGCTTGACGCGTTGGTTGAAATCGACGTCGTAGGAGTAGATGTCGACCAGTTGTTTGATCAGGCGGGTGGGCACCTGATTGTCGAGGGCGGTCTGATAGAGGCTGTAGTAGATCGAGGGGACGCCGTTGGCTTCGGCGATCGTCTCGTCTTCCTCCTCCGGGGTGACCATGCCTTCGCCGATCCCCGGTTCCTCGGCCGCGACGAAACTGCCGTAGTCGTCGAGCGCGACGGTCCCGAGATGGCCGCCGTCCTTCGCGTAGACGGAAACGCGGACCGGTTTCAGCTTTTCGGTCTGATCGATCTTGGCGAGACCGATCCGGATCTTCTGCCCGACTTCGACGGAGCGGCCGGCCAGCGGCTTCGACAGTCCCTTGACGATCTCGGCGACGGTCTTGTCGTCGCCGCCGGCGTCGCGCACGATCGTCTTCAGGGAGTCGGCCTTCTCGACCGTCACCATCTTCTCGTCGAGACCGGAGCCGCCGGTGTTGGTGGAGCCGGCGTTGTCGCTCTTGGTGAAGTAGGAGACGTTCTCCGGCACGATCCGCATGGCGAGTGCCGAGGCGCCACCGGACAGTCCGGACACCGCCCATTTGCCGGCGTCGGAGATCGGCAGCGACGCGACCTGGATGGTGCCGTCGGTGAGGAAGCGGGCCTGATCGCCGACGATCCGCTCGACTTCGGTCGACGACATCACCGTGTCCGCGTCGAAGGAGGCGATGTCGGTCGGCAGGTCGCGGGTCCTGAGCGAGATCTCGCCCTCGACGTCGGCGTCGTAGAACTCGGGGTTCTTGGAGGTGACGCCGCGACCCGACAGCAGGTCGGTGTCGGCGAAGACCTTCAGAGGATTGAACGGCGGAATCTCGGCCTTGGCTTCCGCCACCTTGAGGCTCAGTCCGGCGGTGACCCGCACGAAGGGGCGGACCCGGACGAGATCGCGATCGCCGACCCGGGTCATGGTCGACAGGTTCAGCACCTGCCGGGTGGCGTTGCGCTCCGGGTTGATCTTCAACCGGTCGGCCTTGGCGAGGACGCCGGTTCCGGTGGGAGACGCGGTCGCCGCGGCCTTCGTCTGGGGACGCTCGACGCCGGAGAGTTCGACGGGGATCGCCGCGAGCGTGTGCCGGCCGTCGAGCGCGACATAGAGAGCGCCGCCCATCAGGAAGAACGAGGTCATGCCGGTGAGCAGGGTACCGGCCATCCACCGCAGACTGACGGTCCGGCGATCGAGCGCACCCACTCCGCCGTCGACCCTGAGCGGCAGGTCTCCGCCGAGGTCGAGGCCGTAGGATCGGTCGTCTTCGGGTCGGTGGTGCATGTCTCTCGTTCGGTGGAACTCCCGTCCGGGAGTTCGATGGCCCGCGCATCGACGGTCGTTCGGCCGAACCGGCGCGGCGACGGGCGAAGGGTGCACGCCCGCGAGGGCGTCGTCAATCGGGGCGGCTTCACGCCGGCGCGACCGAAGGGACCTCGAACCGTGCCGGGCGGGCGGATGGGCGCGGATCGACACGTGGGAGGCCGCGACATGCCGCCTCGAGGGGGGAGGGCGGGGAGGGGTCGGCGGCACCGGCCGGAAGCGGCTGCTTGGGGTGTGGAACGGCGATCGCAGGCGGCCCGGAGAGCGCGAGACGCCCGGTGGAACGCCGTCGAAGAAAATCGGATCCCGTCAAGCCGATGAATTCATGTGAGAAATTTCATTTGTCCCCAGGGTGATTGGGGGTTGGGATTGAAAAAATTGGGAGGCGGTGTTGACGGGTTCGGGGGCGATGGCTATAAACCGCTCCAACGACGGCGGCGGTGCCGCTGGCGACGAAATCCTT
>CALFRR010000168.1 GCA_937919435.1 uncultured Alphaproteobacteria bacterium
CCTTGGGAACCGTGGTCTGGCCCTTCGCGGTGATCGTGCTTTCTTCCTTCAACAACGCGGCCATCGTCGGCTCCATCCGATGCCGACGAAGGTAAGGATATTGCATTACCTTGTCAAGGGGGACGTCGGTTCTGCGCGCCTTCACGCCGGTCGTCCGACGCCGTCCATCGGAAAGGCCTCCCCTCCCCTCTTCTCGGTCAGCCGTGTCCACTGCTCCAACCGATGCGTTCGAGCGTCTCGTTGAGAGCCGATCGAGCGATCCCGAAGCTGCGGCAGACTTCCGCCTTGCTGACGCCCTCGCTGAAGACACCGAATATTTTCAGTGTCACAGGGTCATCGAAGCGTTGGTTGACGCAGCAATTGCAGTGCCACCAACGACGCCGAAAGGACACAGGCCGCTCCTACCAGGAAGGTGGTCCCGAGCCCGACGCCACCAGCGACGAAGCCCAGAACCGGACCCGTCGTCCCCAGCGCAAGGTCGAGACAGGCGGTATAGGCGCCCATGGTGATGCCCCGGCTTTCGGGAGGGGTGCGCCGCACCGCCTCGACGCCGAGCCCCGGGAACACGAGCGCATAGCCGAGACCGGTCAATGCGGCACCGATCGCGGCCGGAACGATGGAGGACGCCAGCCCCATGAGCGCGAGACCGGCCGCTTCCAGCACGACGCAAACGAGTGCGACCCTGGCTCCGCCGAGCTTGTCGGGAAGGTGACCGACAAACAGGCGCGCGAGAATGAGCGCGACCGCATAGGCGCTGAACGCCAGCCAGACCGGCATCCAGCCACGTTCGGCAAACAGAAGCGAAGCGAAGGACAGGATGACGCCGAAGCCGACGCTGGCGAGCGCGGCCCCGAGGCCGGGCAACCAGATCGTCTTCAGAACTGCCGCCATGCCGTGAGGTTCCCGGCGATCCGGCTTCTGTTGATCGCGCAACGGCGCCACGAGCAACAACGTCGCGAGCGATGCGAGCATGGTGACGGCCGCGACGCCTGTGAAGCCGGTGCGATCGTAGATCGCCACACCGATTGGTGCGCTGGCCGCGAAAGCGGCGAACATCGCCGTGCCCATCCATGCGATGACTTGGCCGGCGTTGGTGGCACCGACGCGAGCGAGCCCCCAGACCGTTGCTCCGGTGATGACGAAGCTCTCGGCGCCGCCGAGTACGGCTCGGCCGACCAGGAGGACGACGACCGAGGTGGTCGAGTTCGCGGCGAACTGGAGCGACGCGAGGTAGATCAATCCAGCGGCCGCTGCTGCTGCCAAACCGATCGAGACACCGGTCTTCGCCCCACGGACGTCACAGGTCCGGCCGGACCAGACGCGCGAGAACAGAGAAGCAGCGAACTGGCTGCCCGTGACGAAGCCGACGATGGTGGGGCCGAAGCCGAGGGTGTGGTGGACGTGAAGCGGCAGCACCGGAAGGCCGAGCCCGATCGCGAGGAACGCGATCAGGACGACGGCGAAGATCGGCGTCAGTTCGGCGACGACGGTCTTTTGCGGCGTTGCGGCGTCCGGGGCTCGGGGCATGTCAGGGCGCGCTCCGAATTCGGTCCGACGTGAAGAGGTAGTCCTGCGAGGCCTGCGACACGTGACAGGACCGGCAGCGATCGAGGTTTTCGCTGGTCTTGACCGTGCGATCCGGATTGAACCACTGGAACTCCCAATCACCGGTACGGAGTTCCGGTGGATGTAGGGTGCTCCAACCGATGCGCTTTTCGAGAACGACGTAACGGAAGAGGACGTCGGAGCGATAGTCTTCCATCGTGATGACGGTGCCGCTCGGCAGCGGTTTGCCCGCCTTCAACGCATCGACGGCCTCCCGACTGGTAAACAGTTCTTCACGAGTGTCGCCGCGATTGATCGTCGCGTAATGCACGCCCTTCGCGTAGCCCGACGGGAACCGTACCGGAGTGTCTTCCGCATGAACCGCGACGGCGCAAGCGAAGGCGAGGCCCGCAGCGATCGCTGCGGGCAATGAAAGAAACCTGTTCATGGGGATCCTCGGTGACCTAGAGATCGGCGAGCGTGTAGCCCGGCTTCTTGTAGAGCTGTTCCGGCTTTCCGGTGATGTCGGGTTTGAATACCTTCTCGGCCCAGTCTCTGGGCGTGACCTCTTCCATGGCGACCGACACCGAGGCCTCGCCGTAGTTCAGGATCGACATGACGGCTTCGGCGATCGCATCGGCGAGCTTCTGTTTTTGCTGCTCCGATCTGCCGGGCCAGAGTTTGACGACGACGTGCGGCATCGCTGCCTCCTCACGGTCTCAGCAGGGCTTTGATCGCCCGGCGCTCGTCCATGGCGCGGTAGGCCTCGGCCACCTGCTCCAGCGGCAGTTCCAGATCGAACACTTTTCCCGGGTGGATCTTGCCGGTCCATACGAGGTCGATCAGATCGGGAAGGAAGCGGCGGACCGGCGCTGGACCGCCGTGCAGGTGAATATGAGCGAAGAACAACGCCGCGCCGTCGAGGCTCACCCCGTGCGGCACACCGACGAAGCTCATGTGACCGCCCTTGCGAGTGCAACCGATGGCTTGCGTGAACGAACCCTGCGTGCCGACGCATTCCAGAACGCAGTCGGCGCCGACGCCGTCGGTCAGCTCCATCACCCGGGCGATGCCGGCCTCGCCGCGCTCGGCGACGATGTCGGTGGCGCCGAACTCGCGAGCCAGCGTCTGCCGCGTGGGGTGCCCGCTCATGGCGATGATCCGTTCCGCCCCCTTCAGCTTCGCCGACAATACGGCGAGCAGGCCGACGGCGCCGTCGCCGACCACCACCACCGTCTTGGCCGGCGCCACTTCTGCCGCCTCCGCGGCAAACCAGCCCGTGCCCATCACATCGGAGAGCGTCAGGAGATCGGGGATCATCGAAGCCGGCGGCATCTCGGGCGTCGCCACCAGCGTACCGTCGGCGAGCGGCACGCGCAGCATGCCGGCCTGGGCATTGCCGACCAGCTCGCGATGAACGCAAGAGGATTGATAGCCCGCCAGGCAGTTCGGGCAGGTGCCGTCGGAGGCGAAGAACGAACCGATGACGAACTGGCCCGGCTTCACCGTGGTCACCGCACTGCCGACCTCGACGACCTCGCCGCAGTACTCGTGGCCCATCCGCGTCGGCTGGGCGAGGGGCTGGATGCCGCGATAGGGCCAGAGGTCGGAGCCGCAGACACAGGTGGCCGCGATGCGGATGACGGCATCGGTCGGCTTTTCGATGGAGGGTACGGCAACCGCCTCGAAGCGGATGTCACGAGCCCCGTGGAGCATGGTGGCTTTCATCGGATTCACTCCTCTGCTCGATCGTTCATTTCGCCGCTTCTTCGAAGGCTTTGCGTGCGATCGGCAAGGCCGTGTTGGCGACCGGCCAACCGCCGTAGAAGGCGAGATGCGTGATGGTCTCGACGATCTCGTCCTTGGTCACGCCGTTTTCGAGCGCATGCTTCAAATGGAACGGCAATTCGTTGTGCCGGTAGAGCGCGATGAGCGCTGTGATCGTGACGAGGCTCCGATCTCGCGGGCTCAAGTTCGGTCTCTCCCACAGGTCGCCGAGCAGCACCTTGTCGGTGTAGTCGGCCAGCGCCGGGGCGATGTCGCCAAAGTTCTTGCGCGCATTCGACGGTGCATTTGCCATCGCGCCTTCTCCTGCTGTGAGAGCGCCGACCGCCAGTGCGGCGGATCCTGCGACGAAGAAACGGCGATCCATGAGCGCCTCTTCGTTTCAACGTTGGTACTGTTCGTCGGATACCTTCTCGAGCCAGTCGACCGCCTTGCCGTCGAGCTGCTCCTGAATCGCGATGTGTGTCATGGCAGTCGTCGGCGCAGCGCCGTGCCAATGCCGCTCGCCGGGTTCGAACCGGACGACGTCGCCCGGATGGATGTCTTCGATCGGACCGCCGTCGCGCTGCACCCAGCCGCAGCCCGACGTGACGATGAGCGTCTGGCCGAGCGGGTGGGTATGCCAAGCGGTGCGAGCGCCCGGTTCGAAAGTGACGGCCCCACCCGTCGCCCGGGCCGGGTCCGCGAGACCGAACAGGGGGTCGATACGAACGGTGCCGCTGAACCAGTCTTCGGGACCTTTGACGGACGGCGTGGCGCCGGAGCGCGTGATGTTCATGGATGCCTTCTCCCGTGGCGATCTCGACTGAGCCGCCGGTCGTGAATTTCGAAGAAGGTTGTAGCCCCGTCCGGGTCATCCGATTAGATGCTATAATCGAATTTCACTCATAGGCAGGGCCAATTAATGCCGCACGAAACCCTCGACGATCTGGTTGCCTTTCTTGCCGTGGCCCGGGAACGGAGTTTCACACGCGCCGCCGCCAAGCTCGGCGTGGCACAACCGACCCTCAGCCAGACCATCCGCAATTTCGAGGAACGGCTGGGCGTTCGCCTGTTGATTCGAACCACGCGCAACGTCTCGCCGACCGAAGCGGGTGAACGTCTTCTCGCGATGGCCGGACCTCGTGTCGAGGAGATCCGAGCGGAACTCGCGTCACTGCGTGAACTGCGGGAAAAGCCCGCCGGGACCTTTCGTATTTCGGCGATCGATTTCACGGTCGACTATTTTCTCTGGCCGAAGCTCGAACCGTTCCTGAAGACATATCCCGACATCAAGATCGAGATCGCGATCGATTACGGTATGACCGATATTGCCGCCTCCGGCTACGATGCCGGCATCCGTCTGGGCGGCGTCGTGGCGAAGGACATGATTGCGGTGCCGATCAGTCCGGCGGCGCGGTTCGCCGTCGTCGGCGCACCGGAGTATTTCGCGGCGATTGCGCCCCCTATCCTTCCGCAGGACCTGACGGATCACCGCTGCATCAACCTCCGGCTACCGACCTACGGCAACACATACGCCTGGGAATTCGAGAAGGACGGGCAAGAGCTGCGTGTCCGTGTCGACGGCCAGCTCACCTTCAACGGGATCTTCCAGGTGATGACTGCAGCACTCGCCGGCTTCGGGCTCGCCTTCGTTCCAGAGGCCATGGCGGCTCCACACCTGAGAACAGGCCGTCTGCGTCGGGTTCTCGAAAACTGGTGCCCTCACTGGGAAGGATACCACCTCTACTATCCGACCCGCCGGCAGTCCTCACCCGCCTTTGCGCTTCTGATTGAAGCACTTCGATATCGCGAGTCGGTCGCGTGAACGGGTCGTTCTCTGCTGAAGTAGTGGAGGGTGAGAAGCGAGCGTGATCGGTGAACTACCTGAATGTGATCAGAGCTCTCGGTCGAGCGGCTGTCTATGCTTCGATTGCGCCCAGCCTATCCGCCCGAGGGTCTCGTAGAGCGTCGATCGAGCGATCCCGAAGCTGCGGCAGACTTCCGTCTTGCCGACACCCTTGTCGAGGGCATCGAGCACGGCCTCCATCGTGCGCGGATCGATGGCATTGGGGCGCCCTCCCCTTCGGTCCCTCCGCCCGATCGCGGCGACGGCAGTCAGGATGCGCTCGCGGCTGATGGTGCGCTCGCATCGCGACAGCGCGCCGAACACGTCGAACAGCTCTTCGCCGTGTGCGGCACCGGCGTCGATCTTCTCGACCAGGGAGCGGAACCCGACCTCCCGCCGTCGCAGATCTTCGATCGTCCGGAGGAGATCCGGCATGGAACGGCCGAGCCGGTCCAGCCGCCAGACGACGAGACTGTCCCCCGGCTCGAGGATCGCGAGGCATTTCTCGAGCGCGACGCGGCCGTCGGATGCCGGCGACGAGGGCTCCTCGAACAGGTGCTTCGGATCGACTCCGGCCGCGATCAACGCGTCGCGCTGGAGGACCGTCGTCTCGCGACCGTCGTCGAACGACGCGCGGATGTAGC
>CALFRR010000169.1 GCA_937919435.1 uncultured Alphaproteobacteria bacterium
GAGCGGGTGGCGTCGGGCGGCGGCGGGATGCCGGGGTGAGGGCGGGGACATCGGCCGTCGTTTTTCGCGGCCGAGCCGCGCGCAACCTCGCATTGCAGCCCCTCCGACGCGGCGGTAGAGCGGGGTGCGGGACGAAGACGCCCGCGAGGAACCAGAGACATCGAGGGGAGACGACCGTCATGAACAGGGCATTGATCTTCGGCATCGTCGCCGGGCTGGTCGGTTGGGTCGGGACCGCGAGCGCCGAACAGTTGTTCACCAAGGAAACGCTGAAGACCTGGGACCGCGACAAGGTGGCGAGCGGAGAGGGCACCCTCTACGGCAGGTTCTCCTTCACCCGCAACGAGGCGAAGAAGGAAGAGGCGATCAAAGAGATCGGCTGGATGACGCTCCAGCCCGGCGCCTCGATCGGCATGCACAAGCACGAAGCCAACGAAGACACCTACATCATCGTCTCCGGCACCGGCGTGTTCACCGACACGGCGGGCAAGGAGAGCCCGGTCAAGGCCGGCGACATCACCATCGCCCGCAAGGGCGAGGCGCATGCGCTGAAGAACAGCGGCTCCGAGCCGCTGATCTTCCTCGACGTCATCGCCCAGCAGTGAACGAGGCGGATCTCCGCGCCCGAGGCGGGTGCCCGTCGGTGCCCGCCCGGGGTCGTCGCGTACCGACCGACCGCTCTGCGGGGCGAGGCGCAGACCTGCCGCCCCACCTCATACTGGGCTCATGAAGTTCGGACTCGTCCGAACTTCATGAGCGGTACGGCCTGACCGGCCGACGCCCGTTCGGGCTTGCCTTCGTTCACGACGTTTCGAAGGGGGCGAAACGTCGTGAACTCGGTATCAGATCAGCTGCAGTCCGCGGAAGCTGGCGTGGCCGTCACGGCCGATGACGATGTGGTCGTGGACGGCGATCCCCAGCGATTTGGCGATGTCGACGATCTGCCGGGTCATCGCGATGTCGGCGGTCGACGGGGTCGGGTCGCCCGACGGGTGGTTGTGCACCAGGATGATCGCCGAAGACGACAGTTCCAGCGCCCGTTTGACGATCTCGCGCGGATAGACCGGGGTGTGGTCGACGGTGCCGATCTGCTGCACCTCGTCGGCGATCAGCGCGTTCTTCTTGTCGAGGAACAGGATGCGGAACTCCTCGCGGGTCTCGAAGGCCATCGCCGAGCGGCAATAGTCGATCACCTGGGTCCACGAGCCGAGCACCGTCTTCTTGCGGACTTCGCCGCGGGCCATCCGGAGTCCGGCGGCGCGCACCAGCTTCAGGTCGGTCGCCACCGCCTCGCCGATCCCCGGCACCTCGCGCAGCCGCTGCTCCGGCGCGGCCAGCACCTCGGCGAAGGAGCCGAAGCGGGCGATCAGGGTCTTGGCGAGAGACTTGACGTCGCGGCGCGGGATCGAGCGAAAGAGGATCAGTTCGAGCAGCTCGTAGTCGGGCAGGGCGTCCGGACCGGCCTCGCGGAAGCGCGCCTTGAGCCGTTCGCGGTGGCCGAGCCAATGGGCGTCGGACGACTGCGGCACACCGCCCTGGCTCTCGTCGAAACCGCCCATCGGGCGCTCGCCTCCAAAAATCCTTCCGGCCCCGCCCGCCATCGTCAGATGTGGTAGGGCGGTTTGTGAAGCCCCTTCGGCGAGTAGGTGAAGACCTCGCAGCCGTCCTCGGTGACGCCGATCATGTGCTCGAACTGGGCCGACAGCGAACGGTCGCGGGTCACCGCGGTCCAGCCGTCGGCGAGCACCTTCACGTGGGGGCGACCGAGATTGACCATCGGCTCGATGGTGAAGACCATGCCGGGCCGCAGCTCCACGCCTTCGCCGGGCATGCCGTAGTGCAGGATGTTCGGGGTGTCGTGGAACAGCAGGCCGATGCCGTGGCCGCAGAAGTCGCGGACCACCGAACAACGCTCGGCTTCGACGTAGGTCTGGATGGCGTGGCCGATGTCACCGGTGGTGCGGCCCGGCTTCACCGCGGCGATGCCGCGCATCAGGCTCTCGTGGGTCACCTCGATCAGCCGTTCGGCGGCGCGCTTGACCTCGCCGATCGGGTACATCCGCGAGGAGTCGCCGTGCCAGCCGTCGACCACGAAGGTGACGTCGATGTTGACGATGTCGCCGTCGCGCAGCGGCTTGTCGTTGGGGATGCCGTGGCAGACGACGTGGTTGATCGAGGTGCAGACGCTCTTCTCGTAACCGCGGTAGTTCAGGGTCGCCGGCAGGGCGCCGCGGTCGACGGCGAAGCGATAGACGAAGTCGTCGATCTCCTGGGTTGTGACGCCGGGGCGGGCGAGGGCGGTCACTTCGTCGAGGCATTCGGCGGCGAAGCGGCCGGCCCGGCGCAGTCCTTCGAAGGCGGCGGCGTCGTAGAGGCGGATCACGCCGTTGTTCTTCAGGGGGGCGGCGGCGGTGGCTTCGACGTAGGTGACCATCGGACGATCGAGGACCTCGGTTGGAGAGGGGGAACGGCGCTTCCCGGCGGTGCGGCGGCGGGTTGCCGACGATCCGACGTTCCCACATATAGTCGCTCGCCGCGCCCCCGGCGAGTGCCGCCGGGCGCCAGAAGCGCCGTTTCCCTGCGGAGACCCGTGATGCCGTCCGAGCCGATCTGTCGACCGCTCGTCGCCGAGGAGGCGGAGGACTTCCGCCGTCTCCGGCTCGAGGCCCTCGATCGTCATCCCCGGGCCTTCGGTGCCCTGGCGGAGGAGGAGCGCGGGCTCGACCTCGCGGTCTTCGCCGACCGGATCCGTGGCCGCCAACCGGGGGACGCCGTCTTCGGGGCCTTCGTCGGAGGGCGGCTCTGCGGCATCGCCGGGCTCCAGCGGGCCGAAGGGGCGACGAGGTGTCATCGGGCGATGCTCCAGACGGTCTACGTGCGGCCGGAGCACCGCGGCGGCGGTCTCGCCGAAGCGCTGGTCGGGGCGGTGATCGCGCACGCCCGCGCCCACGTCGAACTGGTCAACGCCTTCGTCGCCGCGGAGAACGGACGTGCCCGCGCCTTCTACCGCCGGCTCGGCTTCGTCGCCACCGGGGTTCAGCGGAAGATGTTGAAGTTCGCCGACGGCCCTTCCGACGAGGTGGTGCTGGTGCTGGATCTCACGCGGGCCCCGGCCGAGCGGTGAGCGGCGAAGCCGGCCAGCCCCGACGGGGGCGCCGGGCGGACCGGAGCGGAGCGGGCTTGTCCCGGGGGCGTTCGCGTCTATGGTCGCGCTCCGCCGTGTCGGCGACCGCCGACCCGCCGTTCAATCGCGGAGACTCCCCGATGACCGCCGATCCGATCTTCAGGCCGCTCGATCCCGAGACCGACGCCGAGGCCTTCCGCGATCTCCGGCTGGAGGCGCTGGAACGCGAGCCGAGGGCGTTCGGCACGTTGGTCGAGGAGGAGCGGGTTCGCGATCTCGACTACTTCCGCGACCGGCTCCGGGCCCGTCAGCCGGGCAACGTCGTCTATGGCGCCTTCGTCGGGGCTCGGCTCTGCGGCATGGTCGGGATGTACCGCGGCGAGGGAGCGACCAAGCGGCATCGCGGCACGCTGTGGACGGTCTACGTCCGGCCGGAGAACCGCGGCGGCGGGCTCGCCGAGGGTCTGCTGCGGGCGCTGATCGCCCATGCGCGCGGGCACGTCGAGCTTCTGACCGGTCTGGTCGTCGCCGACAACGATCGGGCGCGCGCCTTCTACCGCCGCCTCGGCTTCTCGGTCTCCGGCGTCGAACGGAAGATCCTCAAGTTCGGCGACCACCATGTCGACGAGGAGATCCTGGTGATGGACTTCACCGAGGAGACGGCGCAGGGCTGACGATCGCGACTTCGCGGTCGACCTCGATCGTCTCGGTGGTGATCCGGGTGCGGACGGCGATCGCCTCGACGCCGACGGCGCGGGCCGCGGCGAAGGCCGTCGCATAGGTCGGGTCGATGTCGGCGGCGAGGGTGAAGCGGTCGCAGTCGGGGCGGTCGACCAGATAGACCATCACCGCCCGGTCGCCCGCCGCCACTCGGGCGGCGAGCTCGGCGAGATGCTTGGCGCCGCGGGCGGTGACCGCGTCGGGGAACTCGGCGAGGCCCTTCTCCCGCATCAGCGTGACGTTCTTCACCTCGACCCAGACCCGGCCGCGAACCGGGTCGGAGAGCAGCACGTCGATGCGCGAGTTCTCGCCGTAGGCGACCTCGCGGCGCAACTCGGCCCAGCCGGCGAGGCTCGGGATGCGGCCTTCGGCGATCGCCTCGGCGACCACCGCGTTGGGCAGCGAGGTGTCGATCACCACCGGCGCCCCGTCGACCTCCTCGAGGATCCAGCTCCAGGCGAGCTTGCGTTTCGGATCGGCGACGTGGCGCAGCCAGATCCGGCCGCCGGGCCGCGCCAGCGACAGCATCGAACCGGAGTTGGCGCAATGGGCAGTGACCGGCTCGCCGGTCGCCTCGAGGATCGCGTCGGCGAGGAAGCGCTTGTAGCGCTTCACCAGTCGGGCGGCGACGAGGGGACCGGGAAGGCGCATCGGGCTATTTCCGTCGGCGGTTCGGATAGGGCAGCGGATAGGGGGCGAGCAGCCGGTGGCCGATCGCGGCGTGGGCCGCGAACAGGGTGCCGTCGCCGAGCCGGACCGGGATCGGCGGGATCTCCTCGATCCGCTCGAACAGCGGGCGCAGCGCGTCGAGGCCGTGCTCGAAGGTCCGCGGACGGCCGATCAGGACGAGGTCGCGGCCGACGAAGCTCGCCGGATCGCTCTGGAAGGCGAAGCCGCGGGGATCGCGGTCGAAGACCATCACGGTGGCGCGCGAGCCCAACGCCTCGCCGAGCCGGGCGGCTTCGATCCAGCGCAGGCCGATCACCCCGGCCGGCGTGCCGTCGGGAGCGGGGGCGAGCAGGCCGCGGGCGGAGAGCTCGTCGGACAGGCCGCGCCAGGTGAGCGATTCCTCGAGGAAGCCGCCGATCTTCAGGCGGGCGACCGTCTCCGGCGACGGCGGGACGACGCGGATCGCTCCGACCAGGACGGCGGCGAGCGCCAGGAGCCCGATCGCGGTCCAAGCGAAACCGCGGGCGAGGCGTGCGGTCGCCGCCTCGGTCTCGGCGATCGTCCGGCCGAGCAGCGGCAGCAGGAACAGCCAGCCCGGCATCTGCCAATGGGGCAGACTTTCGCCGCCGATCAGCGGGACCAGGGTGAAGATCAGGATCGACGGCGCGGCGATCGCGGTGAGGAAGGCGGCCGGGCCGGAGAGCGTGCGATCGATGCGGTGAACGCGGATCGTGGCGAGCGCCGCGCCGACCAGGGTCCAGGGGCCGAGATAGGCGGCCTGGCCGAGGATCGCCCGGCCGAAGCCGAGGAGCGACGGGCCGCGGCCGGCTCCGCGCTTCGACTGGAACAGGAAGGAGACCCAGCCGTTCGCCGCGTTCCAGAGGATCGCCGGCGAGGCGACGACGACGGCGAGGGCGACGGCGATCCACGGGCCGGCGCCGGCGAGACGGCGGCGGTGCGGGGTGGCGAGGAAGAAGACGAGGGCGCCGATCGCGAACAGCCCGGCGTGGTACTTCGACAGGCCGGCGAGACCGAGGGCGAGGCCGACACCGATCCACAGCCGGCGTTCGCGGCGCGGATCGGGTTCGCCCCACAGGATCTCGACCAGCAGCCGGGCGGTCAGGGCCAGAAACAGCACCAGTGGTCCGTCCGGCACCAGCCAGGAGCCGGCGGAGACCAGGAAGAACGGCGCGAGCGTCAGCGCCACGAGCGTCCACAGGCCGGCCCGGGCGCCCCACAGCCGGCGGGTCAGATCGAACAGCAGCCAGGAGGTGGCGGTGAAGGCGAGGACGAAGGGCAGGCGCAGCACCGCCGCCGGCACGTCGGGGCCGAACAGCGGCGCGGCGAGGGCGCGCATGCCCCACACCCACCAGAAGGCCATCGGCGGATGGTCGAACCAGGAGACCTGGAACACCCGGGTGACCGCCATCGCATAGGCCTCGTCGAGGCCGGGATCGATCAGCACGGCGAGGCCGAGGCGGGCGAGGAGGCCGGCTGCGAGGAGCGCCAGAGCGAGGCGCGTGGCGCGGTCCGGGTCGGAGGCGGACGGGGAACGGTCTGCTGGAAGCGACATCGCGGCCTTCGGCGGACGAGGGAACGGGAGGCTCGGCATCGCGGCCTCCGGCGAGCGGCATTCAGCCTTCTTAGTCGGGTGACGCGCGGCTGACCAGCGCAGAGGCCGGCGAGGCGACGGCGGCGGTGGTCATCGCGATCCGACCGGCACGGTGCCTCGCTCCACCCACAGGAAGCCGACGAGAGCCGCGCCGATCAGCACCGCGGCGATATGGAAGGCGACGTCGGGGCCGTGGAACGGGGCGCCGGGGGAGAGAAAGAAGCCGAAGACCTGGGTGAAGGCGATGGTTCCGGCCAACATGGCGAGGTTGGTCAGCGCGGCGATGCCGCCCTGGAGCGCGCCCTGGGCGTTCTCCGGCACTTCCCGCGACATCATCGCGGTCAACATCGGGTGCACGAAACCCTCGGCCGCGTGCGGAACGAGAATGACGAAGACCAGGGCGGTGGTGGGGGCCAGGGCGTAACCGAGGCAGGAGAGCGCGGCGACCGCCAGACCCGCCACCGCCAGACGCCGCTCGCCCCAGCGCGCCACCGCCGGACCGGTGGCGAGCCCCTGCATCAGCGCCATCGACAGACCCGAGGCGGCGAGCGTCAGCCCGACCATCGTCGCCGACCAGTCGAACTTGGCGATGCCCCAGTAGGGCCAGATCGCCACGTAGATCGCCGAGCCGAAGAAATAGAGGGTCAGCACCGCGCCGAGCGGCACCACGCCGGGAAACCCGCGGAACACCGTGAAGGCGCCGAGCGGATTGGCCTGGCGCCAGTCGAAGCGGCGGCGGTTCTCGGGCGCCAGCGTCTCCGGCAGGGCGAACAGACCGAACAGGAAATTGGCGCCGGCCAGGGCCGCCGCCGCCCAGAACGGCACCCGCACGCCGAAACCGCCGAGCAGGCCGCCGAGCGCCGGTCCGAGGACGAAGCCCATTCCGAAGGCCGCGGCCATCAGTCCGAAGGCCCGAGCCCGTTCCTCGGGCGGGCTCATGTCGGCGAGGCAGGCGTTGGCGATCACATAGGACGAACCGCACACTCCGGCGATCAGACGGCCGGCGTAGAGCCAGCCGAGGGAGGGGGCGAGGGCCTGGACGACGTAGTCGATGCCCAGCCCGCCGATCGCCAGGAGCAACAGCGGACGTCGCCCGATGCGGTCGGAGAGCGCCCCGACCAGGGGAGCACAGACGAACTGAGCGAGACTGAACAGCGCGAACATCCAACCGCCGATGCGGGCGGCATCGTCGATGCCGACGCCGCCGATCTGTTCGATCAGCGGCGGCAGGACCGGGAGGATCAGCCCGAAGCCGACGCAGTCGAGGAACACCGCGAGCAGCGCGAAGGCAGTGGCACGCCGTCGGGCGTCGTCGGAAAGTCTGACTGGTTCTTCGCTCATCGATCGGGGCCCGCGCCTGTCCGGGAGACCGGCCCCCTCGTCACCGACGAGCGGGAGGGGGGAGACCCGAGGCAAAGGGGGGCGTGATACCGGCTCCCGCCCCCCCTGGCAACGCGGGATCGTGTCGCGACCGGACCCGCGCCATCGCCGGTGGCGGTCGGTCGATCTCGTCGGTCAGCGGTTGTGTTCTTCGCCGCGCGGGCGATCAACACTTTCTCGAGCATGTCATCCGACTTCATCGAAAGTTCACGATGTCGGCGTCCCCCGCGCTTCGAACTGTAATTTTGGGCGCGCTAGATCGGTGCCATGGCTTTGCGACCAGGGGGCGCGTGGGGGCACGCGGAAACGCCGACATGCCGGCTGTCGAACAATCCTTCGAAAGGCACGACCCGACGGGTCCGACCGTGCCGTCACAACTCGCGAGAGTCGGTGGCGATCATTTCGTGTCGCTCGCCAAGCTGGCGGTGGCGCACGCCCTCCAACCGATCGTCGAGGTCCATACCGGGCGGGTCTACGGCCACGAGGCGCTGATGCGCGGTCAGGATCGGCTGGGGTTCCCCCACCCCTGGGATCTGCTCGACGCGGCGGCCGAGGCGGGGGAGATCCTGCGGCTCGAGCGGATGCTGCACGCGCGGGCGATCGCCTGTTTCACCCAGGTCGAAGCGGTCGGCGCGAAGCTCTTCGTCAACGTCGACGCGCGGGCACTGACGCCGGACCTCGCGGTGGTCGACGGGCTCCTCGACGCGGCGGCCCGGTCGGGGGTGGCGCCGTCGTCGCTGGTGGTCGAGCTCTCCGAACGGGCCGACCACTTCGCCGATCCGGTGTTCCCGCGGTTCCTCGATCGGCTGAAGGCGCGCGGGGTCCGGGTGGCGATCGACGACTTCGGCACCGGTTGCGGCGAGCTGCGGCTGCTCTGCGATCACGGCATCGACTATCTGAAGATCGATGCCCACTTTCTCCGGGGCATGGCCGGCAGCCAGCGCAAACGGCTGTTCGTGGCCACCATCTGCGACCTCGCCCACGTGCTCGGGGTGCGGGTGATCGCCGAGGGGATCGAGGTCGAGGAGGACTACATCGCCTGCCGCGAGGCGGGCTGCAACTTCGTCCAGGGCTGGTTCGTGGCGCGGGCGGCGCTCGACGCGGCCGATCTGCGGGAGACCTACGGCCACGTCGTCGCGGTGCGGTCGCGCCACCGGCGTGACCGGCAGACCGACGAACTGCTGATCCGCTCCGAACTCACCCCACTGCCGACGGTCGACGACGGTGCCGACCTCGAACGGGTGTTCGATCTGTTCCGCTGCCATCCGGCGGAGAGCTTCTTTCCGGTGGTCGACGCCGGCGGCGCGCCGCGCGGCATCGTCCACGAACGCGATCTGAAGCGGCACATCTACAATCCGTTCGGCCGCGACCTCCTGCGCAACAAGGGCTACGGCCGCACCGCCGCCTCGTTCGTCCAGCCCTGCCCGACGGCCGACGTGGAGACCGAGGCCGGGCGGCTGTTCGACATCTTCAGCCATTCCCAGGGGGCGGACGGGGTGATCGTCACCGAGAACCAGCGCTATCTCGGCGTGCTCACCACCGCCGCGCTGGTCAAGATCATGAGCGAGAAGCAGCTCCGGCAGGCGCGCGATCAGAACCCGCTGACCGAACTGCCCGGCAATCTGTCGATCGCCGACCACGTCGCCGCCTCGGCCCTCGACGGCGACGCGGTCCGGCTGTTCTGCTACTTCGACTTCGATGCGTTCAAGCCGTTCAACGACCGCTACGGCTTCCGCCGGGGCGACGAGGCGATCACCGTCTTCGCCCGCGCCCTGCGTTGCGAGTTCGCCACCGGCGAGGCGTTCCTCGGGCACATCGGCGGCGACGACTTCTTCGCCGGCTTCTTCGGACAGGAGCCGTCGGCCGTTCTGGAGCGGGTCGCCCGGATCGTCGCGCTGTTCGAACGCGAGGTGGCGCAGCTCTACGCCGAAGGCGACCGGTCGGCCGGCGGGATCGCCGGCACCGACCGCGACGGGCGACCGCGCCTCTATCCGCTGATGCGCTGCTCGGTGGCGGTGCTGACGATCGACCGCGGCACGGTGACCGCCGAACTCGACCGGATCGGCCGGCGGATCGCCGATTTGAAGAGTGCGGCGAAGCGCTCGCCGACCGGCATCGTCGTCGGCCGTTTCGAGGACTGAGCGGCGTGCCTCAGCGCTCGACCGGCAGGCCGGCGCCACGCCAGGCGCTCATGCCGCCGGCGACGTGGCTGTCGATCGGCAGGCCGAGCGACTTGGCGAGGCCGACCGCCTTGGCCGAGCGGCCGCCCATCTGGCAGTAGAGCACCACCCGCCGGTCGGTCGGGATCTCGGCGGCGGCAGTGGCGAAGTTCGACAACGGCACCAGCATGGCGCCGGGCACGTGGCCGGCGGCCCATTCGTTGGCCTCGCGGACGTCGACCAGCAGGATCTCGCCGCGCGAGGCGAGGTCCCAGGCCTCGCCGGGGGTCAGATCGACGGTGCTCTGCGACTTGCCGAAACCGAACATGCGTTTCTCCCGCGGAATGACATATCAATCGCTTCTAATATGTCCTTCGTGCCGGCTTCGGCAAGGGTGTCGTGCGACGGATCACCTCCGACGGAGGTCGAAGCTCACCGACATCGCGAAGCTCCGCGACGCGCCGGGCGCGAAGGGGAGCATGCCGGGCTTCTCGCCGATCTCGCCGACGAAGCCGGACGGGTCGGCATGACCCTGCCAGGGTTCGACGCAGACGTAGCCGGCGCCCGGCTTGGTCCAGATGCCGAGATGCGGCATGTCCGGGAAGGCGATGTCGAGGCGTGGGCCGGTCTCGCCTTCGTAGACGAGGCGGCGGCTCTCGAGCGCGTCGAAGATCAGCGCCCCGTCGACGAAGAGGGAATCGTCGAGCATCAGGGTGTCGCCGACCACCGGGGACGGCTCGGGCTCGGCCCGCAGGCAGTCGTCGGCGCCGAGGCGGCGGATCGGCGCGGGCTCCGGCTTCTCGAAGCGGATGCGATGGTGTTCGCGTGGGCCGGCGCCGGGCAGCGGCCAGCGGAAGGCCGGATGGAAGCCGAAGGAGGCGGGCATGGTGACGTCGCCGAGGTTGGTGACGACCGCGGTGGTGGTCAGCGTCCGGCCGGCGAGGGCATGGGTCACGTCGAGACGGAACTCGAACGGCCAGACGGCGCGGGTCGCGTCGTTCGCCTCGAGCCGCAGGGTGACGTGCGCGTCCGAGCGGTCGGCGACCCGGAAATGCGAGGTGCGGGCGAAGCCGTGGCGCGGCAGCGAATAGGTCTCGCTGCCCAACCGATAGGTGTCGGCGCCGAGGCAGCCGACGATCGGGAAGAGGATCGGGGCCCGACTGCTCCAGAAGGTCGGATCGCCGTTCCACAGGTAGGAGTTGCCGGCCGAGTCGTCGAGCCAGGTGAGTTCGGCGCCGAGCAGCGCGACGTCGGCCGACAGGTCGTCGGACAGGAGGGTGACGGTCTGTTCCGTCTGTGACATGGAGCGACTCCCCGGATCTGATCGCGAAGAACGGTACCAGCGTTCCGCCCCGCGACCGGGCGGGTCAAGTCGACGGATGGGCACGTCGCAGTCGCGCGTAGGCGCGACACGGCGAAATTCCTCGGCGTCACTTCATGTTGTTGGCGAGATTGGTAAAGGTCGTGTTGAGATTGGTGCCGAGAGCCGATGCGCCGGTGATGATCGCGACCGCGACCAGAGAGGCGATCAGGCCGTATTCGATCGCAGTGGCGCCCGAGCGGTCGGTGAGAAAGCGTTTCAGGAGAGCCATTCGGATTGGGTCCTTCTCGATCGCGTCGACCCGGATCGGCGGTGGCCGTGGGCGGCGACCGGGGAAGTCTGCATCCGGAATCTTTAGGAATACTTGACGGTCGACGTGGGATTGCGCTGCAACCGCGTTCGGACCGGCGGTGGTGCGGAGGCCGGGCGGGAGCGGTCGCGGCCGCGCTCGCCGGCTTCGGGATCGCGGAGCCCAAAAGCTCGGCGCCGTCGCCGGAAATTCGTGCATACAATCCGTGGGGATCACGGGCACCATGGTTTCCGCCGCCCGGCGCTTCGGGTGGGGGCGGCGGCAGGGAGGTTCGCACCCTCGTCCCGGAGGCGGGCGGTACCCTGTCGCCGCCCTTTCCCGCCACCGGACGCGGGAGCCCCCTGTCGCCGCTCGCCGGCCGGCCTTCGGACGAGCCCGTGGGCACATCGCCGGAAGGTCTTGGAAGGCGGGCGTTCGGAGGCGGTCCCCTTCAGCGACCGCAGGTGCTGCGGCGGGCCGATTCCTCCTGGTGCTTGTACATCACGTAGTACTCGCGGTGGCCGAGCGCCTCGGGCTTGGAGGGCCGGCCGGCGGCGACTTCGCCGATCGTTCCGGCGAGTTCGAAGGCGGCCTCCTCGAGGTCGAGCTCGCCGGCCAGCACCCGGCCGGCGTCGAAGTCCATGTCGTCGCTCATCCGGGCGAAGGTGCGGGAGTTGCCGGTGACCTTGACCAGCGGCGAGACCGGCGAGCCGATCACGCTGCCGCGGCCGGTGACGAACAGCACCACCTGCGAACCGCCGGAGATCAGGTCCATGATCCCTTCTGTGTCGTTCGGGTTGGTGTAGCCGAAGCCCATGAAGTGGGGGTCGGGAACGCTGTCCATCACCCAGAGGCCGGGGCGGGGCGGTTTCTCGCCGACCTTGATCACTCCCTGGATCGGGCGCGATCCGCTCTTGGCGAAGGCGCCCATGCTCTTCTCTTCGATGGTGGTGAGGCCGCCGGCGAAGTTGCCGGGCGACACCGAATACTGGCGCACCTCGCGGCAGTACCATTCTGCCTTGGCATAGGCCGCCTCGAGTTCGGCCCGGGCGGTGGCGTCGGCGGCGCGGGCGAAGATCGTCTCGCCGAGGCCGATCATCTCGACGATCTCTTCGACGATCGCGGTGCCGCCGGCATCGACCAGCCGGTCGAAGAAGCGGCCGACCACCGGATTGCCGACCAGGCCCGAAGTGCCGTCGGAGCCGCCGCATTCGCAGCCGACGGTGAGGTCGGCGAAGCCCATCGGCACGCGCGGCACCTCGCGGCGGATCCTCGCGCGCAGCGCGGCGACGGCGGCCTTGCCCTTCTCGATCGAGCTGCGGGTGCCGCCGACGTCCTGGATGTAGAAGGCTTCCGCCGGCCGGCCGCTCTTCTCGACGGCTTCGGCGATCCCCGCGGGGCGGGTGTATTCGCAGCCGAGCCCGATCGCCAGCACCGCGCCGACGTTGGGATGGCGGGCGAGCGACAGGATCAGACGGACCGCGTAGGCGTTGTCGTAGCAGCCGGGGAAGCCGACGACGTGGGTGTCCTCCTCGCCGGCGGCGACCGCATGTGCGACGTGGGCGGCGCACTGGACGGTGTAGACGACGAGGACGAGGTTGCGCACGCCCTTCGATCCGTCGGGGCGGAGGAACCCGGTCCAGCGGCGGGTCGACAGATCATTCATAACGGATCTCCGAAGCGGCGCCGGTGTGGACGTCGAGATGGGAGGAACGTTCGTCGAAGGCGGACCGGCAGTCGTGCAGGTGCACCCATTCGCCGCGCCGGATGTCCCGGGTGGCGAGGCCGATGGGCACCCCGTACTTGGTCACCGGGGCGCCCTCGGGAATGTCGACGATCGCCACCTTGTGGCCGAGCTCGACGGCCTCGAGCAGGAGGATCTCCTCCTCC
>CALFRR010000170.1 GCA_937919435.1 uncultured Alphaproteobacteria bacterium
AGCTCGGGATTCGTCTGGCGATCGACGACTTCGGCACCGGCTATTCGTCGCTGGCTTCGTTGCGCCGTCTGCCGATCGACAAACTGAAGATCGACCGCAGTTTCGTCTGCGACCTCCCGGGAGACCGGATGTCGAGCGAGATCGTCTCGACGGTGGTCTCCCTCGGCCACACGCTCGGGCTCGAGGTCCTGGCGGAGGGCGTGGAGACGGCCGAACAGCTCGCGACGCTGGAATCGCGGGGTTGCGACCTGATCCAGGGCTTCCTGTACTCGCCGCCGGTTCCCTCGGCCGAAGTGCCGGGGCTGCTGGCGCGTCTGGCGGCGCGCGCACGGCACGAGTCGCTCCCGAGCGACGGTTCGGCACCGTTCGATCCCGCCGTCGCGACGGCGGCGCAGTGAACGAACGAACCCCATTGCGCGGCGTCCCGGCTCCGGCTACCTGAGAGCCGGCGCGGGTGTGGTGGAACTGGTAGACACAACGGATTTAGGTTCCGTCGGCGCAAGCCTTGGGGGTTCGAGTCCCTTCACCCGCACCAAATCTCTCACACCGGCGCGTCCGTCCGCTCTCGTCCGGACGGACGGAGCCCGGACTTCGACGGCACGGGCGATGCCGCGGGGTGGCACCACGAGGCGCGGCCCGTGGCGGACCGTCGCGTCACGCGGGCACGGCGCCGCGGACCTCCGGCAGCTGCGGCATCCGGCGCTCGACGAAGTCGGCGATCGCTTCGACGTCGTCGAGGTCGAGGACGGGAACGCCGATGCCGGCGAGGGGCTCGTTGCTGGCCACCGCGACGATGTCGGAGCCGTCGCGCCACATCAGGGCATGACCGGCCTCGGGGCGGTGGACCTCCAGGGTCGGGTGGCCGTGGGTGTGGAACCCCTCGATCAACACCAGATCGACCGGCTTCATCACCGCGAGCAGCCGCTCGAGCGGCGGGGTCGGTTCGTCGCGGATCTCGTGGAGCAGGGCCCAGCGGCCGCCGGAGACCACCAACACCTCTTCGGCGCCGGCCTCGCGGTGACGCCAGGTGTCCTTGCCCGGCCGATCCATGTCGAAGCCGTGGTGGGCGTGTTTCATCGTCGAGATCGAGAGACCCCGCCGCCGCAGTTCGGCGACGAGCTTCTCGATCAACGTGGTCTTGCCGGCGCCGGAGCGGCCGACCAATCCGAAGATGCGCATTCGCGAACCCTTCGGTCCGTCGCGAAGACGACCCGGGCGGGGCGGGGACCGTCAGGAGCTCCCCGCCCGGGTCTCGGCCGATCAGGCGGCGCCCGCCGGAGCGGTGAAGACGCCGACGGTCACCGCCGGCCCGGCATATTTCTCGACCTCACCGACCGCGGTGTGGCCGCAGTTGCCCTGCGCGAGCTTCGAGGTGCCCATGTCGACGGTCAGCACGTTGGCGTCGCCGTAACGGCACAGGCTGCCGGGCTTGCCGGCCTCGACCGGATCGTACCAGCCGCCTTCGTTCACCCGGACCACGCCGGCGCGGATCTTGTCGGTCACCTTGGCGCCGGCGAGGATCTGACCGCGGTCGTTGAAGACGCGGACGACGTCGCCGTCCTTGATGCCGCGCGCTTCGGCGTCCTTCGGGTTGATCAGGCAGGGCTCGTGGCCGGCGATCTGGTAGGTCTCGCGCAGCTTGGTGCCGCAGAGCTGCGAATGCAGGCGGCTCTTCGGATGGCTGGTGGCGATGTGCAGCTTGTACTTGGTCGTCGGACCGCCGAGGCGCTCCACCGGCTCCATCCACTTGGGATGCGGGCCGCAGTCGTCGTAGCCCATCTTCTCGATGTTCTTCGAGTAGATCTCGATCTTGCCGGACGGCGTGCCGAGCGGGTTGAGCAGCGGATCCTCACGGAACTTCCCGTAGCGGACGAAGGTCTTGCCCTCGGTGACCGGGAACTCGATCACCCCGGCGCCGTTCCAGAAGGCGTCGAACTCCGGCATCGGGATCTTCTTCGCCTTGGCCTGGGTCAGAGCGGCGTCGTAGAACGACCTGATCCAGTCCATCTCGCTCTTGCCTTCGGTGAACTCCTTGCCCTTGCCGAGCTTGTCGGCGATCGCGGCGAAGATGTCGTAGTCGGTCTTCGATTCGAAGACCGGATCGATCACCTTCTTCATCGCCATGATCGCCGAACCGGCGTAGTCGCCGACGCTCTCGATGTCGTTGCGCTCGTAGGAGGTCGTCGCCGGCAGGACGATGTCGGCGTGGCGGGCGGTCGGCGTCCACTGGAAGTCCTGGACGATGAAGGTCTCGAGCTTCTTCCAGGCCTCGACCATGCGGTTGCGGTCCTGATGGTGGACGAACGGATTGCCGCCGACCCAGTAGGCCATCTTGACGTCGGGATACTTGGACCTGGTGCCGTTGAAGTCGAAGTCCTTGCCGGGGTTCATCAGCATGTCGACGATCCGGGCGCAGGGGATCGTCGCCGCGCCGGCTTCGGTCATCCAGGCGGCGCCCTCCTTGGCCTTGCCGCCGTCGGTGATGCCGGTCAGCACCGGGGCATCGGCGGACGGTGCGCCGCCGTTGGCGTAGTGGTAGGAGAAGCCGAAGCCGCCGCCGGGCAAGCCGATCTGGCCGAGCATCGAGGCGAGAGTGACCAGCATCCAATGGCGCTGCTCACCGTGGTGCTGGCGCTGCAGCGAGAAGCCGCCGGCGAGCATCGTGCGGTTCTTGGCGAAGGCTCGGGCCAGTTCCTTGATCTTGTCGGCGGGAACTTCGCAGATCGCCGAAGCCCATTCCGCCGACTTCGGCGTCTTGTCGGTCTCGCCCATCAGATAGGGCAGAAACTTGTCGAAGCCGGTGGTGTATTCGTCCAGGAACTTGACGTCGTGGAGCTTCTCGACGACCAGCGTGTGGGCGATGCCGAGCATCATCGCCACGTCGGTCTGCGGCCGCGGGGCGATCCACTCCGCGCCGAAGAACTCGGCGGTCTCGGTCTTGACGGGATCGATGCAGATGACCTTGGTGCCCTTGGCCTTCAGCGCCGCCATGCCGGCGTAGCCGCCGTGGTCGCCGATCACCCAGCTGATCTGGTTGGTGACGACCGGATCGGCGCCCCAGAACACCATCAGTTCGGTCTTCTCGACGACGATCGGCCAGACGGTCTGCTGCTCGTACATCTCGAGCGTGCCGACGACGTGCGGCATGATGATCTGCGCCGCGCCGCTCGAATAGTCACCCGAGGCGTTCACGAAGCTGCCCTTCAGATTCATCATCCGGCGCAGGAGGCTCTGGCAGTTGTGCAGACGGCCCGGGCTCTTCCAGCCGTAGGAGCCGGCGAAGGTGGCGGTCGGTCCGTAGGTCTTCTCGACGCGGACGAGTTCCTTGGCGACGAGCTCGATCGCCTTTTCCCAGGAGACGCGGACGAAGTCGCCGGTGCCGCGGGTCTCGGGGCTGGCGCCCGGGCCCTTCTCCAGCCAGGCGCGGCGGACCATCGGATATTTGATGCGGGTCGGCGAATAGATGCTGTCGAGGACGCCGGCGAGCTGGTGGCTCGGCGCCGGATCCTTCTCCCAGGGCTTGACCGAGACGATGCGGCCGCCCTCGACCTTGGCGCGGAAGGCGCCCCAGTGGCTGCCGGTCAGCACTTCGCCGTCCGGCGTGGCGGCGCGGGCGCCGACCGTCAACAGCGACGGTCCGGCCATTCCGAAGACGCCGGCGGCGAGACCCCAGCCGAGCAGGCTGCGCCGCGACGGGGCGTTTCTCGTATCATCGTTCGAGACGACAGACATGTTTCTCTCCCGTTGTTCTTCTCGAGCTCAGTTCCGGGTCTCGAGGGTCTGGAGGGGACGTTCACGGCGGGCGGCGGCCGCCAGGGCATCGGCGGCGCCGGCGTAGAGGCCGGTGGGGTCACGGGTGGCGAGACGGCCGGCGAAGTCGGGGATCCAGCCGGCGAGCCGTTCGGCGAGCGCGCCGCGGTCGGGGTGGCCGGCCTCGACGAGGCGGGCGAGGAGCATCGCCTCGATCGCGACGTGATCGGCCGGTTCGCCGACGGCGACCGCCAGATCGTGACCGGCGAGCAGGTGGGTCATCGCGGCGGTCGGCTCCTGGAACAGCCGACCGTCGCCGCGATGGGCGGACTCGTACGGGGCGACCGTTCCCGGGCCGCCGATGCCGAGGAACAGGAGGCCGAAGACCCGCTCGAAGGCGGCGGCGAGCGCGTCGTCGTCGACGTCGGCGGCGAAGGCGGCCCGCATCCGGTGCAGTCCGGGGCCGAGGTCGGGATCGCCGGAGATCTCGTCGAGCAGAGCGGCGCCGGCCGCCCGCCGATGCGCACCGACCACCGCGGCGGTCGGCGGGGCGGCGAAGAAGCCGGCGAGCCAGGTCAGGATCGCGGCGCGTTCCTCGGGGCTCGCGGTCTCGAAGCTCGTCGCAGGGGCTGCGCTGGCGGCGCGGGGGGTGCCGGAGAGGTCCATCACTTGTGACCTCCGGTGTCCTGGGCGTTGAGCTGGACCCACTTCTGGAGGAAGCGGAACTGTTCGTCGTCGAGGGCGACGAAGCGCTTCATCGCGTTGAGGTTGCCGATCCACTGGTTGGCGAGGTAGTGGCCGGTCTGCGGCGCCGCGTGGCAGAGGCCGCAGGAGGCGTTGTACATTTCGGCGCCGTAGGAGGAGATCTTGGCGGCGTCGGCGCCGAGCATCTGGGCGGTGGTCCAGACGGTGAGGGTCGCCTCGGTCCACTTCTGCTCGGTGTCGGGATCGACCATGGTCTTGCCGTGCTCGACTTTCGCAACGGCGGCGTTGCCGAGAGCGGCGACGAAGATCCGCTTGCCCTGAAGGGCATAGACGATCCGTTCGGCACCCTCCTGCTGCCAGCCGGCGACCTTCACCTTGAGGAAGGTACCGTCGCGGGCGACCACTTCGATCGGGGTCGGGGCGAGCAGACGGCCGTCGACGGTCGCCGTCTCGGCGGCCGGCTTGTCGAGCCAGAAGCCCTTGGTGGCGAGGGTCGTCGGCTTGTCGCCGACCTTCGGCGAGAACGACTTGGCGGCCCCGACCAGATCCGTCCACTGCGACTTCCAGCCGGTGGTCATGTCGGGCAGCTTGTGGGCGATGCCCTTGTGGCAGTCGATGCAGGTGCCGCCTTCCTTCCAGGCCTTCTGCATCTGGTCGGAGGCTTCCTTCTTCTTCTGATGCTGGAAGTCCATCGCCTCGAAGGAGTGACAGTTGCGGCATTCGCGGCTGTCGACCGCCTTCATCCGATCCCATTCGTGCTTGGCGAGCCGGAGGCGTTCGGCCTCGAACTTCTCGGGCGTGTCGATGGTGCCGACGAGCTTGCCCCACAGTTCGCCCGACGCCTGGATCTTGCGGACGATCTTGTGGGTCCAGTCCTTCGGCACGTGGCAATCGGAACAGATCGCGCGGACGCCGGCGGGGTTCGAATAGTGGATGGTCTTCTTGTATTCCTCATAGACCGTCGAACGCATCTCGTGACAGGAGACGCAGAACTCGAGCGTGTTGGTGGCCTCCATCGCCGTGTTGAAACCGCCCCAGCCGACCACGCCGATCACCACGCCGGCGAAGCCGACCAGTCCGATGGTCCTGACCCGCGCGTCTCCGAGCTTCTCCCACACCGACTTCGCCTCCCCACGGTTCTCGATTCCTCGAGGATGAACCGGGGCGGTGAACGGGTTTTCGTGCGGTCGTGAAGACGATGTAGAGAATTGTGAACCGGTGTGAACGGCGCTTCGTGCGCTCTCGACAGGGCGCCGGAGGCGGTGTCTTGATGGAACCATGAGCCGGATCCATCACATCCTCGTCGTCGAAGACGATCCCGTCGACCGTCAGACCCTGGTCGCCTATCTGCGCAAGGAGGGGCACCGCGTCTCCGAGGCGGAAGACGGCGAGGCGATGCGCCGGGTGTTTTCCGGCGGCGACGTGGCGGTGGTGATGCTCGACATCAATCTGCCCGGCGAGGACGGGCTGTCGCTGCTCCGGGAGCTCCGGCGCCAGTCGGAGGTCGGGGTGATCATGGTCACCGGCCGGGCCGACGACGTCGACCGGATCGTCGCCCTCGAACTCGGCGCCGACGATTACGTCACCAAGCCCTACAACATGCGCGAACTGCTGCCGCGGACCAAGAATCTGGCGCGGCGGGTGGCGGCGGCACGGCTGGTCACCGAGGACCAGCCGCTCAAGTACTTCGCCGGCTTCGAGATGGACATCCCGCACTGGAGCCTGAAGCGGCCGGACGGGGAAGAGGTGCGACTGACCCGGGCGGAATTCGAACTGCTCGCCGCCTTCGTCGCCCATCGCGGCCGGATCCTGACCCGCGACGCGCTGATCGATCACGTCAGCCGCCGGTCGCGCGATCCGCTCGACCGGACCGTCGACGTGCTGGTCGGCCGTCTCCGGCGGAAGATCGAGGCGGATCCGAAGAACCCGCGCCTCGTCATCACCGTCCACGGCATCGGCTACGTGTTCGCCGGCTGAGCCTCCGAGATCCGCGTCCAGCTCGCGTCGAGCGCGACGATCGCCGCCCGGCAGGTGGCGGCGAGGTCGCCCGCCGCGTCCGCGGGGACGCCGGCCTCGGACCGCGCCGCGCGTTCGACCGCCGCCGCCTCGTTCGACAGTCGGGCGAGGCCGACGTGGAGCGACGAGCTCTTCAGACGGTGGGCGACGTCGGCGACGGCGCGGCGGTCGCCCGAGTCGGCGAGATGGTCGAGGCGGGCGGCGAGATCGCGGGTCCCCGCGAGGTAGGTGGCGACGATCCGCCCGGTCTCGGCGAGACCGAGGGCGGCGACGTGGCCGGCGAGGACCCGCTCGTCGACCCGGATCGCCGCCGGCTCCGGCGTCTCGGGCGCCGGCGGCTCGGCGACCGGGGCGGGGGGAGGGGCGGCGTGGCCGGAAGGGCCGACCACCCGGCGCAGCGTCGCCTCCAGCCGCTCGAGCCGGAACGGTTTGCCGAGGAAGTCGTTCATGCCGGCGGCGAGGCAGGCGTCGATGTCGGCCTTCACCACCTGCGCCGAAAGCGCGACGATCGGCACCGCGGCCTTCGCGGGATCGGCGAGCGCGCGGATCCGGCGGGTGACCTCGAGCCCGTCGATGTCGGGCAGGCGCAGGTCCATCAGCACCAGATCCGGGTGGCCTTCGGCCATCCGACGCAGGGCCGCCCGGCCGGTCGAGGCGACGGTCGCCCGGTGGCCGGCGCGTTGCAGCAGGCCGGAGGCGACCATCGCGTTGACCTCGTTGTCCTCGACGACGAGGATGTCGAGGGGGCGCAGCGGGCCGGCGTCGTCCTTTCCGCCGTCGCGGCGGAGCATCGCCTCGCCGCCGACCGCTTCGAACGGCATGGTGAAGAAGAACCGGCTGCCTTCGCCGAGCCGGCTCTCGACGTCGATCCGGCCACCCAGTCGCTCGACCAGACTGCGGCAGATGGCGAGCCCCAGGCCGGAGCCGCCGTAGCGGCGGGCGACCGAACCGTCGGACTGGGTGAACGGGCGGAAGATGCTGTCGAGCTTCTCCTCGGCGATGCCGATACCGGTGTCGGCGACGACGAAGCGCAGCATCCGCGTGTCGCCGGGGCCGGAGATCTCCTCGACCGCCAGCCAGACGTTGCCGGAGTCGGTGAACTTGATCGCGTTGCCGACCAGATTGAGCAGGATCTGACGCAGCTTGCCGGGATCGCCGACGATCGTCGGCAGGCGCGGGGTCTCCAGCACCAGCGACAGGTCGGGCTTTCTGCGGGCGATCGGCTCCATCAGTTCGAAGACGTCCTCGATCACCGCACCGACCGGAAATTCCACCCGCTCGACGTCCAGCGCTCCGGCCTCGATCTTCGAATAGTCGAGGATGTCGGAGACCACCGACGACAGGATCTCGCCGGAGCGGGCGATCGCCTCGACCCAGTCGTGCTCGCGGGTGCCCATCGGGCGTTCGCGCAGCAGTTCGGCGAGGCCGAGAATGCCGTGGATCGGGGTGCGGATCTCGTGGCTCATGGTGGCCAGGAAGCTCGACTTCGCCCGGTCGGCGCGCTCGGCCGCCTCCTTGGCGTGGCGGTGTTCGGTGATGTCGACCAGGATCACGACGGTGCCGATGTACTTCTCCGAGACGTCGAGCATCGGCTGGGTGCGCACGTCGAACCAGCGCCGGCCGAGGCGGGTGACGAGTTCACATTCGCGGTTCGCCTCGGTCGTCTTCACCGGATCGAAGCCGAGCAGGTCGACCACCCGCGGCCGGCGATCGCCGTAGTAGCCGGCCCCCGGCGATTCCTCGTCGAGGAACAGGAAGGAGGCGGCGAAGTTCAGATTCTCGATCTCCCCGCCGGTGCCGATCAGGATCGCCGGGTCGTTGAGACTCTCGAAGATCGTCAGATACTTGTTCTTCTCGTTGGTGATCAGCCGGTTCTGGCTGGCCAGTTCCTCGCAACGACCGTCGGTCGGGCGGCTCGCCCATTCGTCGCAGAAGCCGACCTCCATCCGGTCGAAGAAGTTGTCGATCAGGCGGGCGTGGTGCTCGCGTTCCTCGGCCGGGCCGTCGAGGGTCTCGACGAGGTCGAGATAGGTGCGCCGGTAGCTCTTCATCAGTCCGAGGAAGAGGCCGAGGGTGATGCCGCGGGTGCGGTGGCGGCGAGCCGCTTCGATCCCGTAGAAGGCGATCGGATCGCGGGCGTAGTCGGCCTCGGCGCGGACCGCGGTCAGCGTGCGGCCCTGGGCCAGCGCCTCCAGGATCGGCGCGGAGAGGCCGCGGATCGAGGCGAGCCAGGCCTGCTCGAGGGTCGAGGTGAAGGGCGTGTAGCCGAGCGACTTGGCGTAGTGGATGATCCGGGCGGTCAGCCAGTTCTCGTTGCCGGCGATCAGGTCGTATAGGCGCCGCATGCCCGTCCTCCCGCGCCGCCGGACGATCCGGGGCGGCAGAGCGAGAGGTTACCCTCCGGCGGCGGAGACCGGAAGGCCATCGGGCGACGGCTCGTCGCGAGACGACTGAGCCCCCACCGGTCGCTCCCGCCGTCGGACGCTTCCGGCAGCGATCCCTACCGATCTCCGAGCCGTTCTGGATCAGTTTGGCGAGAAAGAAGAATATCAGGCGACGGTGGCATAAGATGACGCAGCGTAATACTGCCGTAGAACTTTCGTATATTAAGCCGTTAATTCGTTATAAACGTCGGGGCACCATCCTCCTGTTGTTTTTCCGGAGGGTGTCATGCAACGACTGACGGTAGTCGAGCGTCTCGTCGCAGCGGTTTTCCTGCCGCTCGTCGGTCTCGCCGTGCTGATGAGCCTGTTCATCTCCGAGCACTACGATACCGTCGTTCGCTCCGAGCGGATGATCGGCTTCACCGAAGTCTCCGGTTCGATCGCCGGGCTCGTTCACGAGTTGCAGCGGGAACGCGGCGCCTCTTCGGGCTTCATCGCCTCGAAGGGCGAGAAACCGGAGGCGCGGGATCTTCTCATCGCCCAGCGCGCCCGCACCGATCGGGCGATCGCCGAGCATGCGCGGGTGCGTAAGGCGGTCGGCGATCTCGGCCGGACGATGGCCGGGGTGCTCGACGAGGCGGACCGTCGGATCGCCGGTCTCGCCGAGATCAGGGCCGGCGTCGATTCGCTGAAGCTGCAGGTCGCGGCGGTGATCGGCTGGTACTCCGGCTCGATCGACGAGTTCTTCCGGACCTCGGCGGAGGTGTTGAAGGAAGTCGACGACGGCGCGATCTCGGCGTCTCTGTCGACGCTGCGGGCGCTGTCGGGGGCCAAGGAGAATGCCGGCGTCGAACGGGCGATCGGCAATGCGTTGATCTCCGGCGGACCGGTCGACGTCGAGCGGCAACGCGGTTTCGTCGAGACGGTGGCGCGCGAAGTCGCCGGCCTCGTCGAGTTCCGCCGCCTCGCCGAAGGGCGGGCGACGGAAGCGGCGGCGCGCGAGGCGCGTCCGGAGAAGCGCGAGAAGGTCGAGGCGATGCGGAAGGTGATCCGCAACGCCGCGCCCGGCCAGCCGATCGTCGGCGTGGTGGCCGCCGACTGGTGGGCGGCGACCACGGCGCGGATCGACGAATTGAAGGAGATCGAAGACCTTCTGATCGCCGACCTGCGCGCCTCGGCGGAGGCGACCGCGGCGACGGCGCGGGCGGCGTTCCGGTCCTTCGCGGCGTTCGGGGGGCTGGCGATCCTGATGATCGGCGGCCTCGGTTTCGCCGTCGCCCGCTCGATCGCTCGGCCGATCGCGAGGACCGCGGCGGTGATCGATGCGGTGGCCGCGGGCCGTGAGGACGTGGAACCGCCGCCGCCGTTGCCGGAACGGTCGGAGATCGGCCGCGTCTCCAATTCGATGTCGACCTTCCTCCGGGTGCTCGCCGAACGGCGGCGGCTCGAGGCGGAGCGGGTCCGGCACGAACGGCAGGTGGAGGAAAACCGCCGGGCGGTGCTGGAGACCATGGCGCGCGAGGTCGAGCGGGCGACCGAGGCCGGGATGCACGAGATCGTCGACGGCGCCGGCGCTTTGCAGGGCCGGTCGCGCGAGATGTTGCAGGCGCTGCGGGTGGTCTCCGAGGCCGCCAACGCCGCGGCGGATTCGGCGGCGACGACCCGAGATCTCAACGGGCAGGCGGCCTCGATGACCGAGCAGGTCGGTCTGGCGATCGACGAGATCGCCGAACAGGTCGGCCGTTCGTCGTCGCTGACCGGTGAAGCGGTGGAGAGCGCCCGGGAATCGAAGCTGGCGATCGAGAGCCTCGCCCGGGTCACCGGCGACATCGATGCGATCGTCCGCTCGATCACGGGGATCGCCGAGCAGACCAATCTGCTCGCCCTCAACGCCACGATCGAGGCGGCGCGGGCCGGCGAGGCGGGCCGCGGCTTCGCCATCGTCGCCCACGAGGTGAAGCAGCTCGCCGGCCAGACCGCCCGTTCGACCGACGAGATCGGTCGGCGGATGAGCCAGATCCAGGCGGCGACCCGGGCCTCGGTGGTCTCGATCGACCACGTCTCCGAACGCATCGGCACGCTCGACGGCGTGTCCTCGGCGATCGCCGCGGCGATGGAGGAACAGCGCACGGCGATGCAGGGCTTCTCGGACTCGATCCGCCGCACGTCGCAGGCGGCGGAAGGGGTGGCCTCGCGGATGACCGACATCGCCGCGATGGTGACCCAGTCGACCGGCGCGGCGGAGACCGCGGCCCGGGTCTCGGAGACGATGAAGTCGACCTCCGAACGGGTCCGGGCGGAGATCCCGACGATCGTGCGCGAGGCGACCCGCGCAGCCGAAGAGGCCCGCGCGGCAGGGTGACGGATCGCGGCCGCCGACGCCCTCGCCGCGCCGGGCTCAGCCCTTCGCGACGAAGGCGCGGAAGGCTTCGGCGTGGTCGGGATGCCAGCGCGACAGCGGCGGGCGGTTCTCGATCAGGTCGCCGATCGCCCAGGCCATCCGCTTCTCGTCGAGCGCCCGGGTGGTCTCGCCGTCCGGGCAGAGGACGTAGAAGTCCGGCCCGGCGAGCTTCTCGAACAGGAAGTCGATCGTCTCTTCCGGGGTCCAGGCGCCGGCCGGCTTCTCGGTGCGGCCACGGGCGGTCAGGGAGGTGAAGACGAAACCGGGGATCAGCAGCCGCGCTTCGACGGTGCAGTCGGGGCGCGAGCGCAGTTCGTGCTGGAGGGCTTCGGCGAAGACCTTCACCCCGGCCTTGGCGATGTTGTAGGCGGGATCGCCGGGCGGCGTGGTGATGCCCTGCTTCGAACCGGTGACGATCACCAGACCCGGCTCGCGATGCGCGATCATCCCGGGCACCAGGATCCGGCATGTGTCGATCACCCCGTGGAGGTTCACCGCCAGGACCCGCCGCCAGGCGTCGTCGTCGCCGAAGATCGACGATCCCGGCTGGATCGCCGCATTGGCCATCAGCACCGAGATCGGTCCGAAACGGGCGGAGACACGGGCCGCGAGCGCCTCGATCTCGGTCGGGCGGGAGACGTCGACGGTCTCGGCGGCCACCGATGCCGCCCCCTCGGGAGCCGCCGCGGCGACCCGGGCGGCGGCGGGGCCGAGCCGGGCCTCGTCGACGTCGGCGAGGACGACGCGCATCCCGGCGCGGGCGAAGCGTTCGGCGGCGGCGAGGCCGATGCCGGAGGCGGCGCCGGTGACCAGAGCGGTGGCGCCGATGCGCAGTGCCGGATGTCGCGTCATGGTCATTCTCCTCGAACGGTCCGGGTTCCACGGGTGATGCCACCGACCGGCCGTCGCGGCAAGTCGGCCGCCGAGCGCGCCGGTGTTTCGGAGATCGCGGCAAGCCGGCGGTAATGATGTCGTTTAAGCCGATCTTGGCGAATCTTCTTCAAAATGTAGCGAGCCGATACCTTCCGAGGGGCGTTCCATGGCAGCACGCATTCGCGATCTCATCGCCACCCGCAAACTCCTGCCGGTGGCCGTGGCGGACATTTCCGACGACGCCGACCTCTACGAGCTCGGCATGACCTCGTTCGCATCGGTCCAGCTGATGCTGGCGCTGGAAGAGGCGTTCGACATCGAATTTCCCGAACACATGTTGAATCGCAAGACCTTCGCGACGATCGCCGCGATCGACCGGTCCGTCGCCGAACTCACCGCGGGAAGGGCATGACGCCGATGACCATGGTTTCCGAACCCGCCGCGACCGACGGCACCGCACTCGCCCGCATGGGCACGATCGCCGACGAGGTGGCGGCGGTCCACGCCGCCGACGTCGACCGCTCCGGCCGGTTCCCGAGCGAGACCTTCGCCGCGCTGAAGCGGGCCCGTCTGCTCGGCGTCTGGATCCCGCAGGAGCACGGCGGCGAGGGCCTCGGCCTTTCCGAGATGGTCGAACTGGTGGCGCGGCTCGGTCAGGCCTGCGGCTCCTCGGCGATGATCTACGGCATGCATCAGATCAAGATGTCGAGCCTGATCCGCCATTCCGCCGGCAGTCCCTGGCACGTCGCCTACATGCGGGCATGTGCCCGCGATCAGCTGCTGCTCGGCTCGGCGACCACCGAGGGCGGGATCGGCGGCATCGCCAGGCAGATCGCCGACCTGGCCGCGCGGGGCCGCGACAACAA
>CALFRR010000171.1 GCA_937919435.1 uncultured Alphaproteobacteria bacterium
CGCCCGCCGCCGGCGCCGCGCCGGTCGCCGAGGTCGCCGGTGCCGTGCGGACCCGCGAGCAGGCGCTCGCCGCCGATCCTCGGGTCCGTATCGACACGCCGAACCTCTCCGGTTCGATCTCGCTGGTCGGTGGCCGCATCGACGACGTCGCGCTGAAGCACTACCGCGAGACCATCGATCCGACGAGCCCGCTGATCGACGTCCTCTCCCCGGCCGGGACCAAGGCGCCCTATTTCGCCGACTTCGGCTGGCTCTCCGATGCCGGTGCGCCGGTCAAGGTGCCGGGCCCGACCACGCAGTGGACCGCTCCCGCCGATGCGGCGGTGTCGGTCGGCCACCCGGTGACCCTCACCTGGGACAACGGCGAGGGCCTCGTCTTCGAGCGCACCGTCTCGGTCGACGACCGCTACATGTTCTCGATCACCGACAAGGTGAAGAGCACCGGCGACAAGGCGGCGACCGTCTATCCCTGGTCGGCCCTGTCGCGCCACGGCACCCCCGAGACCGCCGGCTACTACATCCTCCACGAGGGTGCGATCGGCGTCTTCGGCGACGACGGTCTCCAGGAGATCAAGTACAAGGATCTCAAGGACAAGCAGAAGATCGAACCGTCCCGGGTGGCCGGCGGCTGGATCGGCTTCGTCGACAAGTACTGGGCTTCCGCCCTGATCCCCGAGGCCAAGGCCAAGGTGCAGCCGCGCTTCGCCGCCACGGCCGGGGTCGGCGGTCGTCCGGACGTCTACCAGACGCTGATGCTCGGCGACGGCCTCGCGGTCGCTCCCGGCGCCTCGGTGTCGTTCGAGACCCGTCTGTTCGCCGGCGCCAAGGAAGTCGCCGCGGTCGACGGCTATGCCGACAAGTTCGGCATCGCCAAGTTCGACCGGCTGATCGACTGGGGCTGGTTCTACTTCCTGACCAAGCCGCTGTTCGTCCTGATCAGCTGGCTGCATCAGCACGTCGGCAACTTCGGCATCGCCATCCTGATCGTCACGGTGTTCATCAAGGGCATCTTCTATCCGCTCGCCAGCAAGTCTTACGACTCGATGAGCAAGATGAAGAAGGTGCAGCCCGAGATGAAGGAGCTGCAGGCGGCCTACAAGGACGACCGCCAGAAGCAGCAGCAGGCGCTGATGGAGCTCTACAAGCGGGAGAAGATCAATCCGCTGTCGGGCTGTCTGCCGATCCTGATCCAGATTCCGGTGTTCTTCTCGCTCTACAAGGTGCTGTTCGTCACCATCGAGATGCGGCAGGCGCCGTTCTACGGCTGGATCCACGACCTCGCGGCGCCCGATCCGACCACCGTCTTCAATCTGTTCGGCCTGATCCCGTGGACCCCGCCGCATCTGCTGATGCTCGGTGCCTGGCCGCTGGTGATGGGCGTGACGATGTTCGTCCAGATGAAGCTCAATCCGCCGCCGCCGGATCCCACCCAGAAGATCATGTTCGACTGGATGCCGGTGCTGTTCACCTTCATGCTCGCCAGCATGCCGGCCGGACTGGTGATCTACTGGACCTGGAACAACCTGCTGTCGATCGCTCAGCAGTCGTGGATCATGAAGAAGAACGGTGTGAAGATCGAACTCTTCGACAACGTCCGCGGCATGTTCGGCCGTCGTCCGCCGGCCGCGAGCTGACGAGGCCGCCGGTGAGCACCGAGACGACCACGGACGACGCCACCGGGCGCGAAGACGCGGCGGAGAAGACCCGCCTCCTCTTCGCGCGTCCCTGGGGCTTCGTCCGCGGCATCGCCGACCTGGCCGACCTGCCGCCGATGGTCGGCTCCGAGGTGGCCTTCGCCGGTCGGTCGAACGTCGGCAAGTCCAGCCTGATCAACGCCGTCGTCGGTCAGGCCGGGCTCGCCCGCACCTCCGACACCCCCGGCCGCACCCAGGAACTGAACTGGTTCGTCCCCGCCCGGCTCGACGAGCGTTCGAGGAAGACCGAGCGGATGACCTCGGGGGCGCCGCGCGACGCCGAGGACGCCGGCCTGTCGCTGGTCGACATGCCCGGCTACGGCTTCGCCAAGGCGCCGAAGGCCCAGGTCGACGCCTGGACGCGGTTGGTCAACGACTATCTGCGCGGTCGCGCCAATCTGCGCCGGGTCTATCTGCTGATCGACGCCCGCCACGGGCTGAAGAAGGTCGACACCGAGATCCTCGATCTGCTCGACCCGGCCGCGGTCTCCTATCAGATCGTGTTGACCAAGGCCGACAAGATCGCCCGGACGGTCGACGGCGCCCCGGTCGCGGCGGTTCTCGCCGCCACCGCCGCCGCCGTCCGTCGCCGTCCCGCCGCCCATCCGGAGATCCTGGTCACCTCGTCCGAGGCCGGCTGGGGCATCGACCGGCTGCGCGCCGAGATCGCCGCCTTCGCACTCTGAAGGTTTCTCTTCTGCCCGAATCCGGGAGTCGCACCGTGCCGCACGCGCCCAAGTCCGAAGCCGAGATGATCGCCGAGGCCGAGATCCTGTCGAAGGCGCTGCCCTACATGCTGCGTTACGACGACAAGACCGTGGTGGTGAAGTTCGGCGGCCATGCGATGGGTGACGCGGCCCTCGGCAAGGCCTTCGCCGAGGACGTCACGCTGCTGAAGCTCTCCGGTCTCAATCCGGTGGTGGTCCACGGCGGCGGCCCGCAGATCAACGCCATGCTGTCGAAGCTCGGCATCAAGTCGGAATTCGCCGGCGGCTTCCGGATCACCGACCGGGCCACCGTCGAGGTGGTCGAGATGGTGCTGGCCGGGTCGATCAACAAGGAGATCGTCCAGACCATCCAGGAGGCCGGCGGCCGCGCCATCGGCCTCACCGGCAAGGACGGCAACATGGTGACGGTGAAGCGCCTCACCCGGACCGTCGCCGATCCCGAGACCGGCGAGGAGAAGGTCCTCGATCTCGGCTTCGTCGGCGATCCCGACGAGGTCCGCACCGAGGTGCTGGAGGTGCTGAAGAAGTCCGAGATCATTCCGGTCCTGGCGCCGGTCTGCCCGGGCGAGGACGGCGAGACCTACAACGTCAATGCCGACACCTTCGCCGGCGCCATCGCCGGTGCCCTGAAGGCGACCCGCCTCCTGTTCCTGACCGACGTTCCCGGCGTGCTCGATGCCGACAAGAACCTGATCAAGGAGCTGTCGCGGGCCGAGGCGCAGCGTCTGATCGACGAGGGCGTGATCTCCGGCGGCATGATCCCGAAGGTCGAGACCTGTTTCGAGGCGCTCGACCGCGGCGTCGAGGCGGTGGTCATCCTGAACGGCAAGGTGCCCCATTCGGTGCTGCTCGAGCTGTTCACCGAGCACGGTGCCGGCACCCTGATCACCCCCTGAGGGCGGTCGTGGTCCGTTCCATCAGGATCACCCGATCGCCGTGGTAGTCGGTGTGCGCGAACTCGGTGAAGCCGAGCTTCGTCGCCACCGCGATCGATCGGACGTTGCCGGTCGAGATCATGCAGGTCTGGCGCCGCCCGGGATGTCGGGCGTCGCCCCAGGCGAGCATCGCGTCCATCGCTTCGACCGCCAGACCCCGACCCTGCGCGGCGCCCACCAGCCCCCAGCCGCATTCGATCGTGCCTTCGATCGACGGCGACAGTGCCCGACGCATCTCGTGGAAGCCGCATTCCCCGAGGAAGCCGCCGTCGGAGCGGTCTTCGACGACGAGAAACCCGAAGCCGAAATGGTACCAGAGGCCGATCTGGCGCAGGAAGCGGATCCACGCCGCTTCGCGCGACAGCGGCGCGCCGCCGATGAAGCGGGTCACCGCCGGCTCCGCCCACATCCCGGCATAGGCCTCGAAGTCGTCGAGCCGGTAGGGCCGCAGCCGCAGGCGGGGCGTTTCGAGCGTCGGCAGGTCGAGCATCGTCGGTGATCTCCTTCGGCGGTCGATCCAGGTTTGCATGTTTTCGCCGTCGTGCAAGCGGCCGCGCCGCGGCGCCTCACCGACGCGAGAGGCGCTTCCGCCCCTCCGGCGACGTCGCGGTTGCGGTGCGGCGCGATGACTGGCATGCTGAACCGCTCCCGGCCGTCGAGCCGCGTCGCCCGACCGCCCGACCGGAAGCACCCGTGCCATGAACGTCCACCCCGTCCACGATCCCCTCCTCGAAGACCTGCGAGAACGCCGTGCGCGGTTCGCGGCCGTCACCGACTGGGTGTTCGATCTCGACAACACGCTCTACCCGGCCGCGACCGACCTCTTCGCCCAGGTCAACCAGCGCATCCGCGCCTATGTCGCCGATCATCTCGGCGTCTCCCTCGACGAGGCGCGCCGCCTCCAGCGCGACTACTACGAGCGCTACGGCACCACCCTGCGCGGCCTGATGAGCGAGCACGGGCTGGAGCCCGACGGCTTCCTCGACTACGTCCACGACATCGACCACTCGGTGGTGGCGCCCGATCCGGCGCTCGCCGCGGCGATCCGCCGGCTGCCGGGGCGACGCTTCGTGCTGACCAACGGCACCCGCCGCCATGCCGAGAAGGTGATGGCCCGGGTCGGCCTCGACGGGCTGTTCGACGGCATCTTCGACATCGTCGACGCCGATCTCCTGCCCAAGCCGCATGCCGCCACCTTCGAGCGCTTCTTCGCCCGCGACGGCGTCGATCCCGCCCGCGCCGCGATGTTCGAGGATCTCGCCCGCAATCTCGAGGTGCCGCACGATCGCGGCATGGCGACCGTCCTGGTGGTGCCGCCGCCCGGCGAGGGCGATCCGCGCGAGCTCTGGGAGAAGGAGGGCGTCGGCGCCCCGCAGGTCGATTGGGTCACCTGCGATCTCGCCGGCTTCCTCGACGAGCTGCGTCAGGGCTGAGGTCCTCCCTCCCGCCGGCTGCGATTGACTCCCACCTTCCCGTCGGTATGGTCCGCGGCGAACCCGCGGCCCCGTCCGCACCCCACGTTTTCGGGAGAGACCGATGACCGCCGCCCGTTTCGCCGACCTCGAGAAGACCATCGAAGCCGCCTTCGAGCGCCGCGCCGAGATCGGCGTCGACACTCGCGGCGAGGTCCGCGACGCGGTCGAGACCGCGCTGGCGCTGCTCGACAGGGGCGAGGCCCGGGTCGCCGAGAAGATCGACGGCGACTGGACGGTCAATCAGTGGCTGAAGAAGGCGGTGTTGCTGTCGTTCCGCCTGACCCCGACCGAGACCATCTCCGGCGGCCCCGGCGGCGCCGTGTGGTGGGACAAGGTGCCCTCCAAGTTCGCCGGCTGGCAGGCTTCGGACTTCGAGTCCGCCGGTTTCCGCGCGGTGCCCGGCGCGATCGTCCGCCGTTCCGCCTACGTCGCGCCGAACGCGGTGCTGATGCCGTCCTTCGTCAACCTCGGTGCCTATGTCGACTCGGGCACCATGGTCGACACCTGGGTGACCGTCGGCTCCTGCGCCCAGATCGGCAAGAACGTGCACCTCTCCGGCGGCGTCGGCATCGGCGGCGTGCTGGAGCCGCTGCAGGCCGGACCGACGATCATCGAGGACGACTGCTTCATCGGCGCCCGTTCGGAAGTGGTCGAGGGCGTCGTCGTCGGCCAGGGTTCGGTGCTGGCGATGGGCGTGTTCATCTCGGCGACCACCAAGATCGTCGATCGCGCCACCGGCGAGGTCTTCGTCGGCCGGGTGCCGCCCTATTCGGTGGTGGTCTCCGGCTCGCTGCCCGGCAAGCCGCTGCCCGGCCAGAACTGGGGCCCGTCGCTCTACTGCGCGGTGATCGTCAAGCGGGTCGATGCCCAGACCCGGTCGAAGACCTCGATCAACGACCTGCTGCGCGACTGATACGCGCATCGATCGCAATGTGACGAATATGCGATCTGAGCTTGCAATTCACGAGAAAACGACATCCACTCGGTGTGCGGTCGCGTGACCGTGTGACGGCGCCGTCGGTCTCCGCCCGAGACCGGCGGAAGCGTCTCCGAACCGTCGGTGGGGGTGTCGAATGTCCGTACAGTTGCCGTCCGCGATCGCGTCGACCGGGGCCGTGTCCCAGGACGCCAAGGCGCTGATGCTCTACGAGGCGAACAAGAAGGCGGCGCTGGTCGCCTATCTGTTCTGGTTCTTCCTCGGCGGCTTCGGCGCGCATCGCTTCTATCTCGGGCGGACCGGCGGCGGGGTCGGCCAGCTGGTGCTGGCGATCCTCGGCGTGCTGACCGCGGCGCTCGGGATCGGTATGCTCTTCCTGGGGGTGCTGGTGATCTGGGTCATCGTCGACGCCTTCCTGATCCCCGGTTGGATCACGGTCCACAACACCAACCTCGCACGGGGCCTCGCCGGCTGACGCCGCCGGACGCGGGCGCCCGGTTCCGGAGTGAGCCGATGTACCGTCCGCCCGCCTTCGACGAGAAAGATCCGGCCGAGCTCGCCCGCCTGATCGCGACGACCCGCCTCGCCATCCTGGTCGGCGACGGGCCGGACGGCCTTTCCGCCGACCACGTGCCGTTGCTCTTCGATCCGGCCCGCGGGCCCCACGGCACCCTGGTCGGCCATCTCGCCCGCGCCAATCCGCGGGCGGCGGCGCAGGCCGACGGCGGCCGGGTGCTGGCGATCTTCGCCGGCCCCGACGCCTATGTCTCGCCCGGCTGGTATCCGTCGAAGCGGGAAGCCGGCAAGGCGGTGCCGACCTGGAACTACGAGGCGGTGCATGTCCATGGCCGCCTGCGCCTCGTCGACGATCGCGACCGCCTGCTCGACATCGTCACCCGCCTCTCGGAGGTCCACGAATCCGGCCGGGCCGAACCGTGGTCGGTCGCCGACGCCCCGGCCGATTTCATCGCCGCGCACCTGAAGGGCATCGTCGGTTTCGAGATCGAAATCGAGCGCTGGGAGGGCAAGCGCAAGCTCTCGCAGAACCGCTCGACGGCGGATCGCGAAGGCGTGATCGCCGGCCTCGGGGCGGAGCCGGGCGAGGCCGCGGCCGCGACCGCCGCCGCGATGCGGGCGACGCTGCGGGACGGGTGAGCGATACCGACCGAACGGGGCGCCGGCACCGGTGAACCCCGCCGCCGTCCCCGGTTGACGCGCCCACGCCGCCGTGGCTGATAGCTGGCATGACCGAGCTTCCCGCCCTCGACGATCCCGTCGCCATCGCCCAGGCGCTGCTGCGCTGTCCCTCCGTCACTCCGGCCGAGGGCGGCGCCCTGGCTCTCGTCGGCGAGATCGCCGCGGCCTTCGGCTTCGCGGTCGACCGCCCCGTCTTCACCGAAGCCGGCACCCCCGACGTCGAGAACCTCTTCGCCCGTCGCGGCGAGACCGGTCCGCACCTCGCCTTCGCCGGCCACACCGACGTGGTGCCGCCGGGCGATCCGGCGCGCTGGCGCCACGATCCCTTCGCCGGAGCCATCGAGGACGGCCGCCTGTGGGGACGCGGCGCGGTCGACATGAAGGGCGGCATCGCCTGCTTCCTCGCCGCGGTCGGTCGGCTGGTCCGCGACGGCCGCATGCCCGACGGCCGCGTCTCGCTGCTGATCACCGGCGACGAGGAGGGTCCCTCGATCAACGGTACGGTGAAGCTCCTCGCCTGGGCGGCGGCGCGCGGCGAGCGCTTCGACGCGGCGGTGGTCGGCGAGCCGACCAACCCGGAGGCGATCGGCGACACGATCAAGGTCGGCCGCCGCGGGTCGCTCTCCGGCACGGTGATCGTCGCCGGCCGCCAGGGCCACGTCGCCTATCCCGATCTCGCCGACAACCCGGTGCCGAAGCTCGCCCGCCTCGTCGGGGCGCTCTCCGACACGCCGCTCGACCACGGCAACGCGCGCTTCCAGCCGTCGAACCTCGAGTTCGTCTCCTTCGACGTCGGCAATCCCGCCTGGAACGTGATCCCGGCGGAGGCGAAGGCGCGGTTCAACGTCCGCTTCAACGACCACTGGTCGCCGGCGACGCTCGCCGACGAGCTCCGCCGCCGCCTCGCCGCGGCCGCCGGCAACGCCGTCGACTGGCGGCTGGAACTCGAGCACCCGTCGTCCGACAGTTTCCTCACCGCCGATCCGGCGCTGGTCGGCACCCTCTCCGATGCGATCGAGCAGGTGACCGGTCGACGCCCCGGCCTGTCGACCGGCGGCGGCACCTCGGATGCCCGCTTCATCAAGGACCACTGCCCGGTGGTCGAGTTCGGCCTGGTCGGCCAGACCATGCACAAGGTCGACGAGAACGTCGTCCTCGCCGATCTCGAGACGCTGACGCGCTGCTGGGAGGTCTTCCTGGAGCGCTGGTTCGCGGCGGCGGCGCGATGATCGGCTGGGGTGAGATCGTCGCGGCGGTGCGCGGCAGCCTGCGGCTGCTCGCCGACGATCCGCGCGGCATGGCGGCCTTCGATCTCTCCTTCGCCGGCTTCTGGCGCTCCTTCGGCGTCGCTCTGTTGATGAGCCCGGCGGCGCTGGTGTCGATCCTCGCCGACCGTTCCTTCGCCGAGAGCGATGCCTCGACCGGTCTCCTGTTCCTCGTCGGCGGCCTGTCCTACGTCCTCGGTTGGATCGCCTTTCCGCTGGTGATGCTGCTGCTCGCCCGCCCGCTCGGGCTCGAGGCGCGGTACGTGCCGCTGATGGTGGTGCGCAACTGGACCACCGTCCTCGGCACGCTGCCCTATGCTCTGGTCACGCTGCTGTGGCTGGTCGGCGGGGTCCCGCGCCGGCTGATGTTCCCGGCGATCGCCGCGGCGCTCGGCTTCGAACTGTTCCTCGCCTACCGATCGACCCGGATCGCCGCGGCGGTGCCGCCGCCGGTCGCCGCCGGGCTGGTCGTCCTCGATCTCCTGCTGACCATGCTGGTCGATACCGAGATCGCCCGTCTCTTCGCCGTCTGATCCACCGGAGGTGGCCATGTCCGAACCGTTCCCGTCCGCACCACAGGCGATGCCGGCCCGCGTCGTCGTCGGGGTGGCACCGCTGCGCCGCGAGCCGCGCGGCGACGCCATGCTCGACAGCGAGGTCCTGTGGGGCGAGACCCTGAACATCCTGGAGGAGGACGACGAGGGCTGGGCCCGCGTCCGCCTCGATCGCGACGGCTATGTCGGCCATCTGCCGGGCTCGGCCATTCTGAAGGGCGAGAGCCCCGCCGCGACCCATCGGGTGGCGACCCTCGGAACCTTCCTCTACCCCGATACGTCGATCAAACGGCCGCCGGTCGATCGGTTGAGTTTCGGCTCGCCGGTCGGCGTGCGGGCGATCCGCGAGGTCGACGGCCGTGCCTGGGCGCTGACCGAGCAGGGCGCGCTGGTCGCGGGCCATCTCGTGCCGATCGATGCACGCGAGGCCGATCCGGTCGCCGTCGCCGAGCGCTTCCTCGGCGTGCCCTATCTGTGGGGCGGCCGGTCGAGCCTCGGCATCGACTGCTCCGGCCTCGTCCAGACCGCGCTCTTCGCGTGCGGCATCGCCGCACCGCGCGATTCGGGCGATCAGGAGAAGGTGCTCGGCGTTCCCGTCGATCTCGATCCGGCGGCCTGGCGGCGCGGCGATCTGCTGTTCTGGCCGGGCCACGTCGCCCTGGTGCGCGACAGCGAGACCTTCCTGCACGCCAACGGCCACGCCATGGCGGTGGCGATCGAGGGGATCGCCGAAGGCCTCGCCCGGATCGCCGCGGCCGGTTCGCCGCTGCGTGCCGTCCGCCGGATCGTCGCCGCTCAGTAACCCCGGCGCCGGTCGACCAGATGGGCCGGCGCCTCGCCGCGCTCGATCGCCCGGATCCCGGCGATCACCTGGGCGGCGAGCGCATCGGGATCGGAATCGGCCGCCGCATGCGGACTGACGATCACCTTCGGGTGGGTCCACAAGGGCGAGTTCTGCGGTAAGGGCTCGACTTCGAAGACGTCGAGCGAGGCGGCGGCGAGGGTCCCCTCGTCGAGCGCCGCGACGATGTCGGCCTCGATCTGCAGCGCGCCGCGGCCGGCGTTGATCAGCACGGCGCCGCCGATGTGGCCGGTCCGCCGCAGCTTGCGGAACAGGTCGAGCGACAGCAGGCCGCGCGTCTCCGGCGTCGCCGGCAGCAGCACCACCAGCACGTCGGTCTCGGCGAGGAAGGCGTCGAGGCCTTCGGTGCCGGCGTGGCAGCGCACCCCCGGCAGGTGCCGCGCGGTCCGGCTCCAGCCGGAGACCCGGAAGCCGAGCCGGCCGAGCACCTCGGCCGCGTCGCGCCCGAGTTCGCCGAGCCCCATGATGCCGACGCTCAGCGCCGACGCCGCCGGCTGGTCGAGATCGGCCCAGATCCGCGCGGCCTGTGCCGCGGCCAGCGCCGGCACCCGGCGATGGTGGAGCAGCACGTGCAGGCTCACCCATTCGGTCATCCGCGCCGTCAGGTCGGGGTCGACGATCCGGGCGATCGGCACGTCGGGCAGGCTCGGATCGCCGAGCAGCGCATCGACACCGGCGCCGAGGTTGAAGATCGCCTCGAGCTTCGGCAGGCGCGCGAGGGCGCCCGGCTCGGGCTTCCACACCGCGGCGAAGCGGATCGTCTCCGGATCGTAGGCGTCGCGTCCGTCGATCACCTGGAGATCGGGCGCGGCGCGGCGGAACCGGTCGAGCCACGGTTCGGGATCCCACCCGCGGACGGAGACGAGAAGCGACATCGGACGGTATCCTCCGAAAGTTGGGGCGCGACGAGCCGCCCTTGTCGGGGAAAAACGCGCCGAGGTCCAGAGGTCGGCGAAATCGGCGCTGCGAGCGCCTTCCGGCGATTGACCGGCGCGACCCTCTCACCTATTTCAGCCGCCATGACCATTCGCGAGATCATCACCCTCCCGGACCCCCGCCTGAAGCTCGTTTCCGAGCCGGTGACCCATGTCGACGACGAGATCCGCCGGATCCTCGACGACATGCTCGAGACCATGTACGACGCGCCCGGCGTCGGACTGGCGGCGATCCAGATCGCCGTCCCCAAACGCCTCGTCACCATCGACGTCTCCCGCGAGGGAGAGCCGAAGGCGCCGCTGTTCCTGGTCAACCCGGAGGTCGTCTGGGCTTCGGAGGAACTCTCCGAGTATCAGGAGGGCTGCCTTTCGGTGCCCGAGCACTACGACGAGGTGGTCCGCCCGGCCCGCGTCCGTGTCGCCTATCTCGACCGCGACGGCGTCGCCCGCGAGATCGAGGCCTCCGGCCTGCTCGCCACCTGCCTGCAGCACGAGATCGACCATCTCGACGGGATCATGTTCGTCGACCATCTGTCGCGGCTGAAGCGCGAGCGGGTGGTCAAGAAGTTCGCCAAGGCGGCGAAGTTCAAGGCGCGCGACGAGGCGCCGCGCCGGTTCGGCTTCGGCCGATCGATCTGACCCGACCCGCAGGGGACGATTTCGAAGAGCGACCGTGGCCCGCCGCGGTCGCTCTCTTCGTTCAGTCGAGCACGCCGAGCCAGACGCAGAGCAGCAGGAAGCCGCCCATCACGATCCGGTAGTAGACGAAGGGCCAGGCCGAGAACCGCTCCATCACCCGCATCAGTGACCAGATCGCCACGAAGGCGGCGACCGACGCGGTGCCGAGCCCGACCCCGAGCACCTCCCAGCCGGCCCGATCGAGCCCGGCATGGCGCAGGTGCAGCAGCTCTCGCACGCCGGCTCCGAAGATCGCCGGCAGCCCGATCAGGAACGAGAAGCGCGCCGCGTCCGCCCGCTTCAGGCCGAGCAGCAACGCCATCGTCAGGGTCGAGCCGGAACGCGACACGCCGGGAATCAGCGCACCGACCTGGGCGAGGCCGACGGCGACCGCGTCGCGCAGCCGGATCTCGGAGAAGTCGCGGGCATGGCGGGAGATCAGCTCGGCGAAGGCCAGCAGGAAGCCCATCCCGACCGAGGCGGCGCCGATCACCCAGAGCTCGCGCAGCGGCGAGCCGCAGGCGTTGAGCCGCTTGTCGAGCACCAGCCCGCCGATCACGATCGGGATCGTGGCGATGACGATGCCGACCGCCATCCGGAACTCGGCGGTGCGGTAGTCGCCGTCGCGCACCGAGCGGAAGGTGCCGGCGGTCAACCCGGCGACGTCGCGCCAGAAATAGGAGACGACCGCCAGGAGGGCGGCGAGCTGCATCGCGGCGGAGAAGGCCGAACCGGGATCCGGCCAGCCGAGCAGCGCCGGCACGATCCGCATGTGGGCGGTCGACGAGATCGGCAACAGTTCGGTGATCCCCTGGACGACCCCGAGGATCGCCACCCGGGCATGGCCGAGGGCGACGAAGCCGGTGTCGAGGCCGTTGGTGCAGGCGGTCGCCATGTCGTCTCCGTCGGGTTCCGATCGTTTCGCGGAAGGGTGGGGCGGCGAAAATCGCGCGGTTCCGCGGCAGAAATGCGGTGCCGGTCGCAGCACGGCGTTTCATGAACCGGATCAGACTGCGCCCGAGCGGTGAAGATATGGTTCACGGAGTCTTGCTGCTTGCGAATGAATTGGATGGTTTCGAGGAACGAAGTATAAATCCGAGTTTAAGAATGATATAATGCAAGCGAATAAAGTACGGTCGAACTTTGACGTCGATATAATTCGAATGTGCGAAGGTTGCTTCATGGGACATGGGGTGACCGATGCGAAATTTGATGGGGATCTTCATCGGGTCGGCGGTTTTGGCGATGGTCGTCGGTGGCGGCCAGACGGCGGCGAAGGACAGCGTGATGCTCGCCCGCCTGCCGGAGACCACCAACGCGGTGCCGGTCGGTGAGGCGCGCCCGGTCTGGGGCTGGGTCGATTTCTGCCGCAACTATCCGCGCGAGTGCCAGGGACCGCGGCTTCCCGCCCGCGACGTCCGCCTCGATGCGGGGGTCTGGGCGACGCTCTGGGAGGTCAACCGTTCGGTCAACGCGGCGATCGAGCCGATGACCGACATGGATCACTGGGGGGTGCCGGACCGCTGGGATCTCGCCGCCGACGGCAAGGGCGACTGTGAAGACTACGTGCTGGTGAAGCGCAAGATGCTCATCGATCGCGGCTTCCCGCGGCAGTCGCTGCTCGTCACGGTGGTCGTCGACACGCGCGGCGACGGCCACGCCGTGCTGACCGTCCGCACCGATCACGGCGACTTCGTGCTCGACAACATGCGCGACGACATCCTCGCCTGGGTGCGCACCGGGTATCGCTTCGTCAAGCGCCAGTCGCAGGAGGATCCCAACCGCTGGGTCGCCCTCGACGACGGTGTCCAGGCCCCGGCGATGGTGTCGGCCCACTGAGGAACTGCCGTTCTCTCGAGCGAGCGCCGCCGTCCGATTGGGCGGCGGCGCTTTTCGTCGGCGAGGGGGCTCGACGAGCAGGCCCGCGCATCGCGCATGACTGGAGCGTCAGTGCCCCGGATTCGCCCCAGTAGTTGACACCGTGTGAACGCTCCTGACCGGCGTGAAGGGATCATCAACATCCGAGAATGCCGGGTTTATCGCCTAAGTGGCTGTTCAGACATGGGAAAGCATATTCTTCCAAGGCATGCTGCGGGCGCATGGCAGGGGTCTAGTTGAACGCCTTTAAAATAAGCAGGGAATGGCTAGATATTCATCACACGGTTCGCGGGCGGTTCAGGGAGGAACCTGATCGGCCGCCCGCTTCAAAGGGAGGGACCACCCGGTCCCCAGGTGGTTGAAAATGTCGATCTACTCGCTTGCCAATCAGCTCCGTTCCTCGCTCGAGCGGTATCGCAACTATCGTCGCGCGGTGCGTGAACTCTCCGCACTCGACGACCATCAACTCGGCGACATCGGCCTCGTGCGCTCGCGCATCGAGGAGGTCGCCCGCGGCACGATCCACTGAGATCGGCTTCGTCGGTCGATGAACGAGAGGCGGCTTCGGCCGCCTCTCGGCGTTTCAGGGGGGCGGCTTCGGGCGAATTCGTCGGTTCGTCGTCGGCGATTCGGGGTCACTCCTCCGAACCATTTGAAATTTCACACCGGTTCGCCTTCCCCGAGGGCATTTTACCGGTACGGTTTCCTGATTGTTAAGCCTCGCTGCCTGAGACTCGGTCCGAGGCCTGCCGCCTCCGGCGGTTCGGCGTCACCGCCCCGTCATTGCCGCTCACGGCACCGGTTCGGAGAGGGTCGATGAAGTCGGCATTGCAGGGCATCTCCTTCCGTCTCTTCTCGGTCGTCGGCCTGGCCGCCGTCGGCATTCTGGTGGTCGCCGCCTTCGGCCTCGCCGGACTGCGGGCGAGCCTGTGGGAGAACAAGGTCGGCGAACTCCGCCGGATCGTGGAGCTGGCCGCCTCGACCGCCGAGGCGTCGCGCGCCCGCGTCGCACGCGGCGAGCTCTCCGAGGAGGCCGGTCGTCGCGAGGCCGAACGGGCGATCGGCGAATTGCGCTTCGACGGCGACAACTACCTCTTCGTCCAGTCGACCGACGGCACCATCGTCGTCCACCCGAAGGCCGAGCTGCGCGGCACCTCGGGCTACGCGATGCGCGACCCCGACGGCAAATATCTGTTCCGCGAGATGAACGCGGTCGCCGCCGAGAAGGGGCGCGGCGACGTGCGCTATCGCTGGCCGCGGCCGGGCGCCGTCGATGCGCTGCCGAAGATGTCCTATGTGATCGCTTTCCCCGCCTGGAACTGGGTGATCGGCTCCGGCCTGTGGGTCGACGACATCGAGGCACAGTTCCGGTCGAGCGCGCTGCGCGCCGGGTTGATCGCGCTGTTGTTCGTCGTCGTGACCTCGGGAATCGGCATCCTGGTGGTGCGTTCGGTGATCCGGCCGCTCGCCGCCATCCGCGGGGCGATGACCGCCCTCGGCCGGGGCGACGTCGACGTCCACCTCGACGAGCGGCGGGCCGACGAGGTCGGCGACATGGCGCGCGCCGTGGCGGTGTTCCGCGGCCAGGAGATCGAACGTCGGCGTCTCGCCGAGGAGACCTCGGTCGCCGCCGAGGCCAAGCGGCATCGCGAGGCCCGGATCGACGCCGCGGTCGCCGGCTTCCGCGCCCGCATGTCCGATCTGCTCGGGGCGGTCGGCGAGGAGATCGCCCTGATGAACCACACCGCCTCGTCGCTGACCGGCGTCGCCGAGACCGCCGCCGCCCGCGCCGACGGGGCCGCCGCCGCCGCGGCTTCCGCCTCCACCAGCGTCGAGACGGTGGCCGTCGCCGGCGAACAGCTCGAGCTGTCGATCGGCGAGATCGGCCGGCAGGTGGCCCGCACCACCGAGATCGTCGCCGGCGCCGCGCAGGCCTCGCAGGCCACCAACGCCACCGTCGCGGCGCTCGAACAGGCCGCCGGCCGGATCGGCACGGTGGTCGATCTGATCCGCGACATCGCCGACCAGACCAATCTGCTCGCCCTCAACGCCACCATCGAAGCGGCTCGGGCCGGTGACGCCGGCCGCGGCTTCGCGGTCGTCGCCAACGAAGTGAAGAGCCTGTCGGCCCAGACCGCACGGGCGACCCAGGAGATCTCCGAGCAGATCGCCGCGATCCAGGCATCGACCGGCGAAGCGGTCGGCGCGATCGGGCGGATCGCCCGGACCATGACCGACGTCGACGGCTTCACCGCGGCGATCGCCGCGGCGATCGAGGAGCAGTCGGCCTCCACCGCCGAGATCTCGCGCAACGTCCGCGAAGCGGCGAGCGGCACCCGTGGTGCGGTCGACAACGTCGCCGGCGTTTCCGCCGCCGCCGCCGACACCTCGCGTGCCGCCGGTGAGGTCGACGAGGTCGGCCGGCGCATCGCCGCCACCGCGGATGCCCTGCGCGCCGACGTCGACCGCTTCCTCACGGAAGTCGCCGCCGCCTGAGGTCGGCCGCGACCTTCGATGCGGGAGGGGCGACCGAGGTCGGCCCGGCCCGCGGTGGAGCGGTCAGCCGAGCACGACTCCGCCCTCGGCGAAGACGAAGGGACCGACTCCGGCGACGTCGACGTCGAAGGCGATCGTCGCGCCGGTCAGCGGGCCGTCGGCGAGTCGCTCCTCCGACAGCCCGTGGCGCAGCGAGGTCAGGAACAGCGTCCGCCCGTCGGGTCCGCCGAAACACGGCATCGTCGGCGCCGCGACCGGCAGGCGGAAACGGCCGAGGAGCCGGCCGTCGGCATCGAAGTGGTTGAGGACCCCGGCGCTGACCCCGGCGCTCCAATAGCTGCCGTCGAGATCGCAGGCGCCGCCGTCCGGCCGGCCCTCGGCGTCGGCGAGCGTGACGATGGTGGTGCGATCGTCGATCGCGCCGGTCGCCGGATCGAAGCGCCAACGGTCGATCCGGCCGAGCGAGCTGTCGGAATGGAACATCGTCCGGCCGTCCGCCGTCCAGGCGAGACCGTTCGAGGCGACGAGCCCGTCGAGTCTGCGCTCGACCCGGCCGTCGCCGGTCACCCGCCAGAGTGCGGCGACCGGTCGGCGCGGCTTGCGCTCGTCGATCGCTCCGATCCAGAAGGCGCCGTCCGGACCGACCTTGCCGTCGTTGAGGCGGGTGGTCGGCGCGCCGGTGTCGATCTCGACGAAGGGCGTGAAGCGGCCGGTGTCGCGGTCGAGGAAGGCGAGGCCGTGGGCGAGCGAGACGATCAGCCGCCCGCGGTCGGTCAGGCCGAGCGCCGTCGGCCGGTCGGGTGCCCGCCAGCTCCGCCGGGCGCCACCCGCCGCGTCGGTCTCGTGGACGAGACCGCCCTCGATGTCGACGAAGCAGAGCCGGGCGCGCACCGGATCCCACAGCGGACCCTCGCCGAGCTCCGCCGGCGTTTCGGTGAGGACGCGGAAGGTGAGGCTGGTGTCGTCGGTCACAGCGACGATGCTCCCGTTTCGGCCGAGCCCACCGCCCGGCGGAAGGTTTCGAAGAGTTCGCGGCCGACCCCGCTGCGGTTCGCCTCGAGATCGGCGACCGCCGGGATGCGGGCCGCCCATTCGTCGGCGTCGACCAGTACCTCGAGCGTCCCGGCGGCGACGTCGAGACGGATGCGGTCGCCGTCGCGCAGTCTGGCGATCGGCCCGCCGTCGGCCGCCTCCGGCGTGACGTGGATCGCCGCCGGCACCTTGCCCGAGGCGCCCGACATCCGCCCGTCGGTGACCAGCGCCACCTTCAGCCCGCGCCCCTGCAGGATCGACAGCACCGGGGTCAGGCTGTGCAATTCGGGCATGCCATTGGCGCGCGGCCCCTGGAACCGGACGACGACAATGGTGTCGCCGGTGAATTCGCCCGCCTTGAAGGCCGCCTTCACCGCCGCCTGATCGTCGAACACCCGAACCGGCGCCTCGACCACATG
>CALFRR010000172.1 GCA_937919435.1 uncultured Alphaproteobacteria bacterium
GACGAACATCGCGGCGAGCAGCACGACGACCACCGGGCGGATCATCTGCGGCGGAAAGGCATGGACGGCGAGCGCCCCGAGCAGCGCACCGCAGAAGGCGGCGGCCGAGGCGAAGCCGATCAGCCGCCAGGGCAGAGCCATCCGCAGCGCATACTGCCGCATCGCGCCGACATGGCCGAAGACGGCCGACGCCTTGTCGGAGCCGAGCAGCGAGGCCGGCGGCATGTCCGGAAAGGTGGCGAAGAGCGCCGGCACGGCGATCAGGCCGCCGCCACCGACGGCCGCATTGATCGCTCCGGAGAAGAAGGCGAGCGGCAGGACGATCAGAATCTCGGGCCACATTCCGAACGGCACCCCGCGCGACGACGGTTCCCTCGCCGCCGATCGCCGGTCCCCGGAGGTGGGGCGGCGCGGGTGCGGATCGATCCGACGCCGGCTTCTACACCGCCGGCAGCAGCGAAAGGAAGGCCCGTGCCGCAGGGTTGATCGGCGTCGCGGGATCGTCGACCGATCCGAGATGGGCGACCACCAGCTCCCAACAGATCTCCGGCTTCACCACACCGGCGACGGCGAGAGCCGCCGGCCGCGCCTCGGCGATGGTCTCCGGGACCAGCGCCACGCCGAGACCGCGGGCGACGAGATCGACGAGCGTGCCGAGGTCGGTCACCTCGAAGGCGGTGTGGCGCTGCAGGCCGGCCCGCAGGAAGGCCCGGTCGACCAGCGCCCGCGTCCCCCAGCCGAGATCGAAGTCGACGAAGGGATGGCGGCAGAGTTCGCCGAGCCCGACCTCGTCGCCGCCGGCCAGCGGATGGGCGGCCGGGACCACCGCCACCAGATCCTCGCAGGCGACGATCCGGGTCTCGAGATCGCCCGGCGGATCGATCAGCGGCAGGAAGGCGAGATCGAGCCGGCCGGTGCGCACCTGATCGAGCAGACCCGGCGCGTCGCCCTGCCGCAGGCGGACCTCGATGCCGGGGCGGGTCGCGTGGAATCGGGCGATCAGCGAGGGCAGGTCGAGGAAGGCGGGCAGCGAATGGACGGTACCGATCGCCAGCGATCCGGCCGTCAGCCCCTCGACTTCGGCGACCAGGGCGCGGGCCGCCTCGATCGCGTCGAGTGCCTCGCGGGCCTTGCCGAGAAACGCCCGGCCGGCCGGGGTCAACTGCACCCGGCGGGTGGTGCGGACGAACAGCCGGGCCTGCAGCTCCTGCTCGAGGGTGCGGATCGAACTCGACAGCGCCGACTGGACGATGTTGACCCGCCGGGCGGCGCGGGTGAACTGCTGTTCCTCGGCGACGGCGACGAAATGCTGCAACTGGCGCAGTTCCATGGCCGAGCTCCATCTGTCGCACGGATGAATGCGATCTCTAGCTTCGGCCGGAGCGATGGGCAAGCGCCCGCGGGGCGGTGGCTTCAGACCCGCCGGGTCGAGTGACGGACGACGAGATGCGGCCGATGGACGACGACCCGCGACGGCGACGTCTCGCGCTCGCCACCCGGGGTCAGCCCGAGCAGTTCGGCACAGGCGTCGGCCATCTCCTGTTCGGGCAGGACCAGGGTGGTCAGGCCGTTGGCCAGGAACGGACCGAACTCGCCGTCGCCGTAGCCGACCAGCGACAGGTCCTCGGGGATCCGGAGACCGAGCCGTGCCGCACCGGAGAGCACGCCGGTGGTGTAGCGGGCGCCGCCGAGGACGAGCCCGGTCGGCGGCTCCGCGCCGCTCATCAGATCGAGGAAGGCGGCCTCGGCGAAGTCGAAGCGCGGCGTGCAGTGGCGCGTCAGCCGCAGCATCTCCGGGCGGTGTCCGACCACCGCGAGATAGCCGCCGAGGCGCGAGGCGCCGGTGGAGATCCGGGTGTGGTTGCCGATGTAGCCGATGCGGCGATGGCCGAGATCGGCGAGATGGCGGGTCGCCTGGGTGAGCCCGTCGACGTCGTCGACCGAGACGAACGGCGCTTCGATCCCGGGATGGCGGCGCAGCAGCTGGACCACGTCGAGACGCTTCAGCATCGCCAGGGTTTCCGGCGTCGGATCGGCGGTCGGCGCCAGGACCACACCCTCCGCCTGCGCCTCGAGCAGGTTCAGAATCGCCGACTGCTCGCGGTCGGGGCGATCGTCGGTGGTCGACAGCATCATCTGGCGCGACTGCAGCGCCGCCGCGTCGGCTATCGTCTTGGCGATGGTGGTGTAGTAGCGGTTCTCGATGTCGGGGACGACCAGTCCGATGATCCGGCTCTTCGCCGTCTTCAGGCTGCGCGCCGCGCTGTTCGGCACGTAGCCCTCGCGCTGGGCGAGGTCCTGGATGCGGCGGCGGGTCTCCTCGCTGATCGCCGGATGACCGTTCAGCGCGCGCGACACCGTCGAATGCGCCATGCCGAGCATGCGCGCCAGTTGTTTGATGGTGACGGGCCCGTCCATCGTCGCGTCCGCCATCGCTCCCCCCTCTTCGACACCCGACCTGACGCCGGGTGCCGCGCGGCCGTCCGCAGCCCTCTTCTTAGCTCCCCGCGACGATGCACGGAATCCCCATCAGCGTGAACCCGCACACCACCTTCCGCCGATTGACTTCGTGCACACGTGTGTTCTAAGCACAGTGCACACGTGAGCACTCGCCGACGAGGCGTGAGAATTCGGCGGAACGGAGTACACCTCCCTCCGACCGGACCGCTCCGAAGGGCCGGCGAGACACCAGGGAGACGCGCCGTGAGTTCGAACTTCACCGACCTGTCCGAAGATCACGAGGCACTCGCGGCCGCGCTCCGCCGCATGGGCGTCGCCGAAGAGGGCGCGACGATCGTCGTGCGGCCGCTGACCGGCGGCGTCTCGTCGAACGTGCTGGCGGTCGAGGTCGGCGGCCGGCGCTTCTGTCTGAAGCAGGCGCTGCCGCAGTTGAAGGTCGCCAAGCTCTGGACCGCGCCGATCGACCGGGTCTATGGCGAGATCGACTGGCTGGAGACGGTGGCGGCGATCGAGCCGACGATGGTGCCGAAGATCCACGGGGTCGACCGGCCGACCGGCTCCTTCGCGATGGACTTCCTCGATCCGGCCGACCATCCGAACTGGAAGGCCCGGTTGCTCGCCGGCGAAGTCGATCCCGAGGTCGCCGCCCGGGTCGGCGCCGGGCTCGGCCGGATCCACCGCGAGACCGCGCGGCGGCCGGAGCTCTGGGCGACCTTCGCCACCGACGACAACTTCGACGCGCTGCGGATCGACCCCTATCTCGGGGAGATCGCGCGGGTCCATCCCGACCGGGCGGCGCTCGTCGAAGCGGTGATCGCCACCACCCGGTCGACCAAGCTCGCCCTGGTGCACGGCGACGTCTCGCCGAAGAACATCCTGCTCGGCCCGCAGGGGCCGGTGCTGCTCGACGCCGAATGCGCGTGGTGGGGCGATCCGGCCTTCGACCTCGCCTTCTGCGCCAATCACCTGCTGCTCAAGGCGGTGAAGCTGCCGGCCCGGGCCGATGCGCTGATCCTCTCCTTCCACCGGCTGGTCGAGGCCCATCTCGCGGCGGTCGACTGGGAGCCGGCCGAAGCGCTCGAGGCGCGGGCCGCCGCCCTCCTCTCCTGCCTGCTGCTGGCCCGCGTCGACGGCAAGTCGCCGGCCGAATACCTCACCGATCCCGAGCGCGACACGGTGCGCCGGACCGCTCTCCATCTGATCGACGCGCGTCCGACCCGTCTCGCGACGCTCGCCGCCGACTTCGAAAGGAACATCCGCCGATGAGCAGCATTTCCGAGGTGGTCGCCCGCCGGGTGTGGGATTCCCGCGGCTGGCCGACCGTCGAAGTCGAGGTTCGACTGTCGACCGGCCGGTCGGGTCGCGGCATCGCTCCGGCCGGGGCCTCTCGCGGCCTTCACGAGGCGGTCGAACTGCGCGACGGCGGATCCGCACTCGCCGGAAAGGGCGTCGACGCGGCGCTCGTCGCGGTGCGCACCGAGATCGCCCCGCTGCTGGTCGGCCGAGACGTCACCGATCAGGCCGGCATCGACGCCGCGATGATCGCCCTCGACGGCACCGTCAACAAGTCGCGCCTCGGCGGCAACGCGATCGTCGCCACGTCGATGGCGGTCGCCTTCGCGGCGGCGGCCGATGCCGGACTGCCGCTGTGGAAGCACCTCGCCGGCGGAAAGCCGGTCGAGCTGCCCTTGCCGCAGATCCAGATCTTCGGCGGCGGCGCGCATGCCGGCCGTCGCATCGACATCCAGGACCTGATGGTGATCGCGGTCGGCGCGAAGAGCTTCGATCAGGCCTGCGCGATGACCGCCGAGGTCTATCACGCCGCCGGGCGGATCATGGCCGAACGCGGCCTCCTCCAGGGCGTCGCGGACGAGGGCGGCTGGTGGCCGGCCTTCGCCGACAACGAAGAGGCGCTCGGCACGCTGGTCGCGGCGATCGAGAAGGCCGGCTACGTGCCGGGCGACGACGTCGCCATCGCCCTCGACATCGCCTCGTCGGAATTCGGCGCGAACGGCCGCTATCGCCTCGCGCTCGAGGGCCGCGAACTCGACACCGACGGGATGGCCGAGATGCTGATCGGCTGGCTCGACCGCTATCCGATCGTCTCGATCGAGGATCCGCTCGCCGAGGACGACGAAGCCGGGCTCGTCGCCTTCACCCGCGCCGTCGGGTCGCGCGTCCAGATCATCGGCGACGACTTCCTCGTCACCAATGCGGCCCGCGTCACCGCCGCGGCGAAGGCCGGGGCCTGCAACGCGGTTCTTCTGAAGCCCAACCAGGCCGGCACCGTCTCGGAGACGCGCGCCGCCTTCGATGCGGCCCGCGCCGCCGGCTGGGGAACGATCGTCTCGGCCCGCTCCGGCGAGACCGAGGACGTCGCCATCGTCCACCTCTCCACCGGCTGGAACGCCGGACAACTGAAGGTCGGCTCCTTCGCCCGCTCCGAGCGGATGGCGAAATGGAACGAAGCCGTCCGCATCGAGGAGACGGGACTCGCATTCCGGGGTCGGGCGGCGCTCGCGCGCTGATCGCTTCCGAAGACGCCAGAACGAGAAACCGACGCGACGGTTCCGCCGCCGCGAGCGGGCAGAGTGCGCCGTCGTCCACGGCGCTTCGACACGCTTCCTTGCAAGGGAGGGGCACCGATGTCCAATGCCGCGACGGCCACGACGGCGCCGGCCACCAAACCATTCTCGATGAAACCGATCGTCCAGGTCGGCGCCGGCAACGCGCTCGAGATCTACGACTTCATGATCTACGGGTACTACGCCCGTTACATCGCCCAGACCTACTTCCCGAGCGCCGACGAGTACGTCTCGTTGATGCTGTCGCTGATGACCTTCGCCTTCGGCTTCCTCGCCCGGCCGATCGGCGCGATCGTGCTCGGCTCCTACGCCGACCGTCACGGCCGACGCGCCGGCCTGATCATGGCGCTCGGCCTGATGTCGGTCGGCATCGTCGCCGTCGCCTGCACCCCGTCCTATGCCTCGATCGGCATCGCCGCACCGATCATCGTCCTGATCGGCCGTCTGCTGCAGGGCTTCTCGGCGGGTGCCGAACTCGGCGGCGTGGTGGTCTATCTCGCCGAGATCGCCCAGCCCAACCGGCGCGCCTTCTACACCTGCTTCCAGGTGTGTTCGCAGCAGTTCGCGGTGATGACCGCGTCGATCGCCGGCATCATCCTGCTCTACACCCTGACGCCCACCGAAATGGGTGAATGGGGCTGGCGTCTGCCGCTGCTGTTCGGCTGCGCGGTGATCCCGGTGCTGTTCTGGCTGCGCGCCAGCCTGTCGGAGACCGAGGTCTTCGCCAGGAAGAAGCGCACCCCGTCGGTCGGCGAGATCTGCAAGGGCCTCGTCTCCGGTTGGCGCGTGATCCTGCGCTGCATGGGCATGTCGTCGATGGCGGTGGTGACCTCGCAGGCGATCACCTCCTACGCCCCGACCTTCATCAAGTCGCTGAAGCTCGGCGACTGGGTCGGCTTCGTCACCCTGTTCTTCGTCGGCCTGAGCATCCTCGTCGCGCTGCCGATCATGGCGACCATCGCCGACAAGGTGAACCGCCGCTCGATGCTGATCGTCGTCACCCTGACCGCCACTCTGTCGGCCTATCCGCTGCTCTCCTGGCTCGCCGCGGAACCGACCGTGTTCAAGTTCGTGGTGTTCGAACTGTGGTTCTCGTTCATGTACGCGAGCTACAGCGCGGCCCAGGTGCCGACGATGGTCGAGACCGTGCCGCCCGAGAGCCGCACCGCCGGCTACTCCTTCGCCCAAGCGGTGGCCGCGGCGATCCTCGGCGGCTTCACTCCGGCGATCGCCACCTGGCTCAACCATACGTTCCAGTCGAACGCGATGGTCGGTCTGTGGCTCGCCATCGCCGCCGGCATCTCGTTCGTCTCGGTCCTCACCCTCGACGGCAAGGCCGTCCGGGAAGGTCAATCGGCGCCCCTCCATTGACGCCGTCGGTCGGGGGACTTCCGGTTCCCCCGACCGCAACTCGGCCGGCATCGAGTCTCGACCCGGTGCCGGTCCTCTCTCTCAGAAGGCGAACCCCGATGAAGATCGTCGTCCTCGACGGCCACACCCTCAATCCCGGCGACCTCTCCTGGGAGGGCATCGCCTCCAAGGGCGACCTCACGGTCCACGACCGCACCGCCGCGGCCGACACCGTCGCCCGGATCGGCGACGCCGAGATCGTCTTCACCAACAAGACCGTGCTCGGCCGGGCCGAGTTCGCCGCCTGCCCGAAGATCCGCTTCGTCGGCGTGCTGGCGACCGGCTACAACGTCGTCGACATCGCCGCGGCGACCGAACGCGGCATCGTCGTCGCCAACATCCCGACCTACGGCACCGCCGCCGTCGCCCAGTTCGCCACCGCGCTGATGCTCGAGCTCTGCCATCGGGTCGGAAGCCACGAGGCGTCGGTGCGCGACGGCGAATGGTTCCGCAATCCCGACTGGTGCTGGTGGCATTCGCCGCTCACCGAACTCGCCGGCAAGACCCTCGGCGTCGTCGGCTTCGGCCGGATCGGCCAGGCCTTCGCCCGGATCGGCCAGGCACTCGGCATGAACGTGCTGGCCTTCGACGCCTACGAAGACAAGCGGCTGGAGAGCGCGACGCTGCGCTACTGCGGGCTCGACGAGTTGCTCGCCAAATCCGACGTGGTCAGCCTGCACTGTCCGTTGTTCGAGACCAACCGCGGCATGATCGATGCGCGGGCGCTGTCGCTGATGAAGCCGACCGCCTTCCTCCTCAACACCTCGCGCGGGCCGCTGGTGGTCGAGCAGGATCTCGCCGACGCGCTGAACGCCGGCCGCATCGCCGGCGCCGGCCTCGACGTGCTGTCGAGCGAACCGCCGGCCTGCGACAATCCGCTGATCGGCGCGAAGAACTGCATCGTCACCCCGCACATCGCCTGGGCGGCCCGCGAATCGCGGGCCCGGATGATGTCGATCGCCGAGAAGAACCTCGCC
>CALFRR010000173.1 GCA_937919435.1 uncultured Alphaproteobacteria bacterium
CATGCTCACCACGCGAGGTCGAGCTTGCCGCGGGTGTCGACCCAGGCGCGGCGTCCGTGCTCCTGGGCGTCGCGGCCGGAGCCGTCCTGCAGCCAGCCGAGGGTGACGCAGCGCTCGCCGAGCTCGGCGAACTTCTGCGAGACGTCGTGCGCCTTGTCGGCGTCGACCACCAGGACCATGCCGATGCCGCAGTTGAAGGTGCGCAGCATCTCCGTCGGTTCGACCCCGCCGACCGAGGCGAGCCAGCGGAACACCGGCGGCACGGCGCAGGCGTAGAGGTCGACCTCGGCGACGCAGAGATCGGGCAGCACCCGCGGGATGTTCTCGAGGAAGCCGCCGCCGGTGATGTGGGCCATCGCCTTGATGCCGCCGACCGTGCGGATCGTCTCCAGGATCGGCTTGACGTAGAGCCTGGTCGGGGTGAGCAGGGCGCGGGCGAGCGAGGTGCCGGGCTCGAACGGCGCTTCGGCGTCCCAGGCGAGGCCGGCCTCGCGGACCAGCCGGCGGACCAGCGAATAGCCGTTCGAATGGACGCCGGAGGAGCCGAGGCCGAGCAGCACGTCGCCGGGGCCGGTGGTCTTCTTCGGCAGGATCTCCTCGCGCTCGACCGCACCGACGGCGAAGCCGGCGAGGTCGTAGTCGCCGGCCGCATACATGTCGGGCATCTCGGCGGTCTCGCCGCCGATCAGCGCGCAGCCGGACTGCCGGCAGCCCTCGGCGATGCTCTCGATGACCGTCGCGGCGACGTCCAGATCGAGTTTGCCGCAGGCGAAGTAGTCGAGGAAGAACAGCGGTTCGGCACCCTGGACGACGAGATCGTTGACGCTCATCGCGACGAGGTCGATGCCGATCGTGTCGTGGATGCCGGTCTCGATGGAGATCTTCAGCTTGGTGCCGACGCCGTCGTTGGCGGCGACCAGAACCGGATCGCGATAGCCGCAGGCCTTGAGATCGAACAGGCCGCCGAAGCCACCGATGTCGCCGTCGGCACCGATCCGGCGGGTCGCCCGGGTGATCGGAGCGATGCGGGAGACGAGGGCGTTGCCGGCACCGATGTCGACGCCCGCCTTCGCATAGGTCCAGGAGTTCTTCGCTTCGCTCATCTTCCGCCCCCGGGGTTTTCGGTCGCCCGGGAAATGGACGATCGGCGGCGGATTTGCAAGCCCGCAACAGGTCGTGAGGGTGGCGGGGCAGACCCGCGCCGCGGGAGAAATCTTCGACGCGACCGCGTCTTTCGCCGCCTCCCCCCTTGGGTCGGCGCGAGGAAGAGGCCACATTGAGATCGTCGGGGCGGTGCGGCACGAGGGGAACAGACGGGCGGAGGACTGCCGGGCGATGGCATCGAACGTCACCATTCCCAATCTGATCTCGATCGGCCGGCTGGTGCTGGTCCCGGTCGCCATCGACGCGATCCTGGTCGGGCGTTTCGACATCGCCTTCTGGGTGTTCCTGATCGCCGGCGTTTCCGACGGCATCGACGGCTGGATCGCGCGCCGTTTCGACCAGCGTTCGGAACTCGGGGCGCATCTCGATCCGATCGCCGACAAGGCACTGATCGTCTCGATCTTCCTGACGCTCGGAATCGGCGGCACCCTGCCGGTGTGGCTGGTGCTGACCGTGGTCACCCGCGACGTCGGCATCGTCGGAGCGATCCTGTTGTCGTGGATGCTCGGCCGGCAGGTGCCGATCCAGCCGATCTTCGTCTCCAAGGCCAACACCACCGCGCAGATCGCCTTCGTGGCGCTGGTGCTGGGGTCCAGGGCCTTCGGCATCGACGTCGGCGTCCTCTGGAACATCGGTGAGATTCTGGTGGCGGCATTGACCGTGGTTTCGGGGGCGGCCTATGTCCTCGACTGGCTCAGGATCATGTCGTCCAATCCCGGCGATCCCGGGCGCCCGGCATGAGCGGACCGCCGGGATCGACCAGTCTCGCCAACGAGCCGCGCGACGCGGAGGACACCCACGTGACACTCGGCCGGCAACTCGCCTTCTGGCTCGGCGCGCTCGGCTTCGCGCTGGCGTTCCTGTGGCTGTTCTCCGGTGTTCTCCTGCCGTTCGTCGCCGGCATCGCGCTCGCCTATCTGCTCGATCCGTTCGCCGACCGGCTGGAACGGCTCGGCCTGCCGCGGACGATCGCCGCGGCGGGGATCGTGGCGCTGCTCGCCTTCGCCCTGGTCCTGCTGTTCGTCCTGGTGGTGCCGCTGCTGGTCGGTCAGGTCTCGGCCTTCGCCGAGCGGGTGCCGAGCCTGGTGGCGCGCCTTCAGGCGCTCGCCGCGCCCTGGCTGGAAGGTCCGATCGGGCGACTGTTCGGGCCGGAGGCGAAGCCGGTCGAGGGCGGGTTGGCGGCGGCTCTGGGGCAGGGCGTCGGCTGGATCTCGCGGGTGCTGACCTCGCTGTGGAACGGCGGGCAGGCGATCGTCTCGATCGTCTCGGTGCTGGTGATCTCGCCGGTGGTCGCCATCTACATGCTGATCGACTGGGATCGGATGATCGAGCGGATCGACGGCTGGCTGCCGCGGCGCCATCGCGACGTGGTGCGCAAGCTGGCCGCCGAGATGGACGCCGCGGTCTCCGGCTTCGTCCGCGGACAGGTCGCGGTGAGTCTGACGATGGCCGCCTTCTACGGCTTCGGACTGGCGCTGATCGGGCTCGAATTCGGTTTCGTGATCGGTTTCTCCGCCGGGCTGCTCGGAATGGTGCCCTACGTCGGCTTCGGCGCCGGGCTGGTCGCCGGGCTGGTGGTGGCGCTGGTCCAGTACTGGCCGGACTGGCACGGCCTGCTGCTGGTCGGTGCGGTGTTCATGGCCGGGCAGGGGCTGGAGGGTTGGGTGCTGACCCCCAACTGGGTCGGACGGTCGGTCGGCCTGCATCCGGTCTGGCTGTTGTTCTCGCTGTTCGCCTTCGGCTCGCTGTTCGGCTTCGTCGGGATGCTGATCGCGGTGCCGGCGACCGCCTCGATCGGGGTGCTCGCCCGCTTCGCGCTGGAACGCTATCTGGCGAGCGCGCTCTATTCGGGGGCGGCCGGCCGGGTGATCGAACGGGAACCGCCGCGATGACCGGACGGCCCGAACAACTCGCCTTCGATCTGCCGGCCACTCCGCGACTGGGGCTCGCCGACTGGATCGTCTCGGCGTGCAACCGCGCCGCCTTCGACACCGTGATGCGATGGCCCGACTGGCCGAGCCCGGTGGTGGTGGTCGCCGGTCCCGAAGGTTCCGGCAAGAGCCATCTCGCGCGGATCTTCGCCGAGCGGGCGGCGGCCCGACTCGTCGCCGCCGAGGCGCTGGGCGAGGCCGGTCCGCTGGCGCTCGCCGCCGCCGGCCCGATCGGGGTCGAAGACGTCGGGCCGGGCACCGACGAACGGGCGTTGTTCCATCTGCTCAACGCCGCTCGGGCGGCCGGGGTCGCGGTTCTCCTCACCGCCCGGCCGAGCCGGCCCGCCTGGGTGCCGGAGATCGCCGATCTCGCCTCGCGGCTACGCGCCGCACAGCCTGTCGAACTCGCCGAGCCCGACGACGAACTGTTGGAATCGTTGATCGAAAAGCTCTTCGCCGATCGCCAGACACGGGTCGATCCGAGCCTTCCGGGCTATCTCGCGCGGCGGATGGAGCGGTCCTTCGCGGAAGCCGTACGGCTGGTCGAGGCACTCGATCGGGCCTCGCTCGCCGCCAAACGGCCGATCACCCGGGCGATCGCGGCGCAGGTTCTGGCACACGACGGGGTGGACGCGGACGTCACGGCTTTCGACGAAGGTGACGAAACCGACGAAACCGAGAACAATCCGTCATGATCTCGTCGTAGGAAGGATCCACCCGCCTTCGAGGTCGGATCGAGGAGACCGCCAAGTGACCGTTCGAGCGTCGAAATCCGTCGCAGCCACCGAAGCGCCCGCCACCGATCCGACGTTCGGTCCGCGCCGCTTCCTGAACCGGGAACTGTCCTGGCTCGGCTTCAACCGGCGGGTGCTCGAGGAAACGGCGAACGTCGACCATCCGCTGCTCGAACGGCTGCGCTTCCTGTCGATCTCGGCGAACAATCTCGACGAGTTCTTCATGGTCCGGGTCTCCGGTCTGGTCGAACAGGAGCGCGCCGGGCTCCGGACGCGATCGGACGACGGGCTGACCCCGGCCGAACAGCTCGACGAGATCGAGCACGCGGTCGCCTCGCTGACCGACGAGCAGCAGCGGCTGTTCGGCGAACTGCGGCGCGAACTCTCCGCCGCCGGGATCTCGCTGGTCGACGGAAACGATCTGACCGAGGCGGAGCGCGAGTGGCTCGACGGCCATTTCCTGACCCACATCTTCCCGGTGTTGACGCCGCTCGCCTGCGATCCCGCCCATCCCTTCCCGTTCATCCCCAACCTCGGCTTCTCGCTGGTGCTCGACCTCGCCCGGATCGGCGGCGGCGAGGGGATGACCGCGCTGATCCGCATGCCGTCGACCCTGACCCGGTTCATCGAACTGCCGCAGCCGGAAGGAGCGGCGCGCGCCGGCCGGCGGTTCATCGCGCTGGAGACGGTGGTGCGGCTGTTCATCGGCGGCCTGTTCCCCGGCTACACGGTGCGCGCCGAGGGCGTGTTCCGGGTGATCCGCGATTCCGACATCGAGATCGAGGAGGAGGCCGAAGACCTCGTCCGGGTGTTCGAGAGCATGCTGAAGCGGCGGCGGCGCGGCTCGGTGATCCGGCTGGAGATCGAGAGTTCGACCCCGGAGAAGCTCCGCGCCTTCGTCGCCGAATCACTGATGGTGGAAGCCGACGGGGTGTTCCTGGTCGAGGGCCTGCTCGCCCTCAACGAGCTCTCCCAGCTCGTCGGCGTCGATCGCCCCGACCTCAAGTTCCTCTCCTACGAACCGCGGTTTCCCGAGCGGATCCGCGAGTTCGGCGGCGACTGTTTCGCGGCTATCAAGGCGAAGGATCTGGTCGTCCATCACCCCTACGAGAGCTTCGACGTGGTCGTGCAGTACCTGACCCAGGCGGCACGCGATCCCGACGTGGTGGCGATCAAGCAGACGCTCTACCGGACCTCCAAGGACAGTCCGATCGTCAAGGCGCTGTCGGAGGCCGCGGAATCCGGCAAGACGGTGACCGCGGTCGTCGAACTCAAGGCGCGGTTCGACGAGGAGGCCAACATCCGCTGGGCGCGCGACCTCGAACGGGCCGGCGTCCAGGTGGTGTTCGGCTTCATGGAGCTGAAGACCCACGGCAAGCTGTCGATGGTGGTGCGCCGCGAGCAGGGGACGCTCGCCACCTACTGCCACATCGGCACCGGCAACTACCACCCGATCACCGCCCGCATCTACACCGACCTCAGCTACTTCACCGCCGATCCGGCGATCGGCCGCGACGTGGCGCGGATCTTCAACTTCATCACCGGTTATGCCCAGCCGCAGGAGCTGGAACGGCTGGCGGTCAGCCCGCTCACCGTGCGCTCGCGGATCGTCGATCACATCGACGCCGAAATCGAGCACGCCAGGGCCGGACGTCCCGCGCAGATCTGGCTCAAGGTCAACAGTCTGGTCGATGCACAGATCATCGACAAACTCTACGAGGCGAGCCGGGCGGGGGTGTCGATCGACATCATCGCCCGCGGCATCTGTTGTCTGCGGCCGGGTGTACCGGGCCTGTCGGAGAACATCCGGGCGAAATCGATCGTCGGGCGCTTCCTCGAACACTCCCGCATCTTCTGCTTCGGCAACGGCCATGGGCTTCCCTCGGCGCAGGCGATCGTCTACATCGGGTCGGCGGACATGATGCCGCGCAACCTCGACCGCCGCGTGGAAGTGCTGGCGCCTCTCACCAATCCGACCGTGCACCAGCAGGTGCTCGATCAGATCTTGGTCGCCAACCTGAAGGACAACCAGCAGAGCTGGCGTCTCCTTCCCGACGGGGGCCACGAACGGATCCGGCCGGCGGATGGCGAAGAGCCGTTCAACGTCCACAAGTTCTTCATGACCAACCCGTCGTTGTCAGGCCGTGGCAAATCGTCGAAGTCCGTCCAGCCCCGCAACATCGTCCGTGCGCCCCGGTCCTGAGGCGCCCGCGACGTCGCTGCTCGCTTCGGATCCCGCGGCGCCGGGGCGCCTCACCGGGTTGGGTCCGATCGCGGTCGTCGACATCGGCTCGAACTCGGTCCGTCTCGTGGTCTACGAGCGGCTCGCCCGTTCGCCGACGGTGATCTTCAACGAAAAGGTGCTCGCCGGCCTCGGCAAGGGGCTGGCGAAGACCGGGCATCTCGCCGAGACCTCGCTCCGCCAGGCGCTCGCCGCGGTGAAGCGGTTCAAGCACGTCTCGGATCAGGCCGGCGCGGTGTCGCTGCACGTGCTGGCGACCGCCGCCACCCGCGAAGCGAAGAACGGCCCGCCGTTCGTCGCCGAACTCGAACGGATCTGCGGCGTGCCGATCTCGATCCTGTCGGGTGCCGACGAGGCGCGGCTGGCGGCGATGGGCATCGTCTCCGGCATGTGGCGGGCCGACGGCGTCGCCGGCGATCTCGGCGGCGGCAGTCTGGAGCTGGTCGACATCCGCGGCGAGACGATCGGCCAGGGGCTGACCTTTCCGCTCGGCGGAATTCGGCTCTCGGAAGCCGCCGACGGCTCGATCCGGCGGGCCGAGCGGATCGCCCAGCAGGTGCTCGACGGAGCACCGATCCTCGACGGGCTCGCCGGACGCAGCTTCTTCGCGGTCGGCGGCACCTGGCGGTCGCTCGCCAAGCTGCACATGCACCAGACCGACTATCCGCTGCACGTCATGCAGAACTACGCCATCCCCGCCGACGAGGTGCTGGAACTGTGCCGGCAGGTCGGTCGCGGCGCGGTGGAGAACCTGCCGAAGATCGAGACGATCTCCAAACAGCGCCGCGAACTGCTGCCCTACGGCGCGGTGGTGCTGGCCCAGGTGATCCGCTCTGGGCGGCCGAAGGACGTGGTGCTGTCGGCCCTCGGGCTGCGCGAGGGCCATCTGTTCGAGCTGCTCGATCCCACCGAGCGGGCTCGCGATCCGCTGATCGAGGCGGCGCGCGAACTCGCCTATCTGCGCTCCCGGTCGCCCGCCCACACCGAGGAGATGGGGTCGTGGACGGCGGAGATCTTCGCCGCGCTCGGCATCGACGAGACGCCGGAGGAGGCCCGCCTCCGGATCGCCGCCTGCCATCTGGTCGACATCGGCTGGCGGGCCCATCCCGACTATCGCGGCGAGCAGAGCCTCAACATCATCGCCCATGCCGCCTTCATCGGCGTCGATCATCCCGGCCGGGCCTATCTGGCGCTGGCCAACTACTACCGACACATGGGGCAGGTCGACGACGCGCTGTCGCCGCGGATCGCCGGCATCGTGCCGCCGCGGCTGCGCGACCGGGCGAAGGCGCTGGGCGCCGCCTTCCGGGTCGCCTTCGTCCTGTCGGCGGGCATGCCGGGGATCGTACCGGACACCCGGATCTCGCGGGACGGCGAGGTGCTGGTGCTCGAACTGCCGGAGCGGCTCGCCGATCTCGACGGCGAGGTGCTGCAACGCCGGTTCCGCCAGCTCGCCAAACTCGGTGGGCTCGACGTCGCGATCCGCACGTCATGAGCGGCGGTGGACACGGCAGCGTCGGCGATCTCGTCGCCGCCGGTCTGGTCGCGGCCGACGACGCGCCGGCGATCGAACGGGTCGCGGCGCGCTTCGCGGTGAAGATCACGCCGACGATCGCGGCGGCGATCGACGGAAGCGATCCCGCCGATCCGATCGCCCGCCAGTTCGTCCCCGACGCGACCGAACTCGAGATCGCGACCGACGAGACCGCCGATCCGATCGGCGACGATCCGCACACCGTGGTGGCCGGGCTGATCCACCGCTACCCCGACCGGGTGCTGCTCAAGCCCACCCATCTCTGCCGGGTCCACTGTCGGTTCTGTTTCCGCCGCGAAGTAGTTGGCGAGGGCTCGCTCTCCGACGCCGAGATCGACCGGGCGATCGACGAAATCGCGGGGAATCCGGCGATCTTCGAAGTGATCCTGACCGGCGGTGACCCGCTGGTCCTGTCCGACCGGCGGATCGACCGGATCCTGACCCGGCTCGAGGCGGTCTCGCACGTCGCCGTGGTGCGGTTCCACTCGCGGGTGCCGGTGGTCGATCCCGAACGGATCTCCGAGGCGACGGCGCGGATGTTCCGGCGCCGCTTCGCCACCTGGGTGGTGATCCACGTCGACCATCCGCGCGAACTCGGGGAGGCGGCGGCGGCGGCGATCGGCCGGATCGTCGATGCCGGGGTCCCCGTCCTCTCCCAGACGACGCTGCTCGCCGGGGTCAACGCCGAGGCCGAGGTGCTGGAGGCGCTGTTCCGCCGGCTGGTGGCGCTGCGGGTCAAACCCTACTACCTGCATCACCTCGACCGGGCGGAGGGCACGGCGCGTTTCCGCACCCCGATCGACGAGGGCCGTGCCCTGATGCGGGCGTTGCGCGGCCGGCTGACCGGCATCGCCCAGCCGACCTACGTGCTCGACATCCCCGGCGGCGCCGGCAAGGTGCCGATCGGTCCCGATCCGCTCGAAAGGCGCGAGCCGGCCGCCGACGGGCGCTGCCGCTGGACGGTCGAAGACCCCTACGGCGAGCGCCACGCCTACGACGAATGATGCGGTGCGCACGACGGTCCACCCCGCCGTCCGGCGTTCCCGTCCGAGACGGGTGCCGGGGCGTTCCCTTCGCTTCGCGGCGGAGGGACGGGGTCGGGTCGGACCGCAGAGTGTTCGGCACGAGGGCCGGACGAGCCGGCTCCGGTGACGATGGGCGGCGGTCCGGCCGACCCGTCACCGCCCGGACGGTCCGACGAGGCGGTGCCCCATGACCCGATTGCTGATCGTCGGCGACATCTTCGGTTTTCTGCCCGATCCCGCCGACCTGCCGGGCGGCGGGGAGGCCGTGCATCGCGGATTGCGGCTCGCCGATCTCGCGGAGCGGCCGGACCTCGACGGCGAGGCACTGCACGCGCATCTCTTCGGCGAGGACGGAATCGCCACGGTGGTCCGGCGGCTCGCGGCGACCGAGGGCGGCGGCAAGGTCGGTCTCGGCTTCAGCGCCGGCGGCACCGCTCTGTGGCGGGCGGCACTGGCGGGGCTCGATCTCGCCGCACTGATCTGCGTCTCGTCGACCCGGCTCGGCGCGGAAACCGTGGCGCCGGCGATCCCGACCCGGGTGTTCTGGGGCGGGCGTGATCCGCGACGGCCTCCGGAGGCGTGGAACGCCACCCTCCCGATCGTCGCCGTGACCTTCCCCGAGGCCGATCACGCCTTCTATCGCGACCGCACCGCCCCGGCGACGACCGCGCTGTGGGCGGCGATCGACGCGATGGTCGCCGCGACCGCGTGACGGGGCCGTCCGTGAGGCGGTGTGCGTCCCGCGCGGCGACCGCGTGGCGTCGCGATCGGTGGCGCCGTCACGCGCGACACGAAAAACCCGGCGGTGGCGACCGCCGGGCTCTCGGATCTCGGATCGTCTGCCCGTCGGCTCAGCCGATGCGGTCGGCGAGGCGGGCGAGGCTCTCGTCGCGGCCGAGCACCGCCAGCACGTCGAAGATCCCCGGCGAGGTCGAGCGGCCGGTCAGCGCCGCCCGCAGCGGCTGAGCCGCCTTGCCGAGCTTCAGGCCGTTCTCCTCGGCATAGGCGCGCACGACGCCCTCGGTGGTTTCGGCCGACCAGTCGGCGAGCGCCGCAAAACGCGGAGCCAGCGCCGCGAGCACCGCCACGCCGGAGGCGTCGAGCAGGGTCGCCGCCTTGTCGTCGAGCGCGAGCGGCCGCGCCGCCCAGATCCAGCTCGCGTTGTCGAGCAGCTCGACCAGGGTCTTGGCGCGCTCCTTGAGCCCGGTCATCGCGGCGCGGATCTGCGCCTCGAGCGCCGGGTCGAGGCGGGCGAGCAGCGCCCGACCCGGCTCGGTGTGCGGCAGGAAGGCGAGGAGGGCGGTCCACAGCTCGTCGTCCGAGGTGGCCCGCATGTACTGGCCGTTGAGGTTCTCGAGCTTGGCGAAGTCGAACCGCGCCGCCGACTTGTTGACGTCGGAGATCTCGAACCACTCGACCGCCTGGGTCAGCGAGAACATCTCGTCGTCGCCGTGGCTCCAGCCGAGGCGGGCGAGGTAGTTGAGCAGCGCCTGCGGCAGGTAGCCCATCGCCCGATAGGCGTCGACGCCGAGGGCGCCGTGCCGCTTCGACAGCTTGGCGCCGTCGGCCCCGTGGATCAGCGGTATGTGCGAGAAGCTCGGCACTTCCCAGCCCATCGCCCGGTAGATGCCGGACTGGCGGGCGGCGTTGGTCAGATGGTCGTCGCCGCGGATGACGTGGGTGACGCCCATGTCGTGGTCGTCGACGACCACCGCCAGCATGTAGGTCGGCGTGCCGTCGGACCGCAGCAGAATGAAGTCGTCGAGCACGTCGTTGCGGAACACGACCCGGCCCTGGACCAGATCGTCGATCACCGTCTCGCCTTCCTGCGGCATCTTCAGACGCAGCACATAGGGCGCGCCGGCCGGCGCTTCGGCGGGATCGCGATCACGCCAGCGGCCGTCGTAACGCGGCGGGCGGCCCTCCTTGGCGGCGAGCTCGCGCATCTCCTCGAGTTCTGCCTGGGTCGCATAGCAGCGATACGCGTGGCCCCGGGCGAGCAACTCGTGCGCCACCTCGGCATGACGGTTCATCCGGGCGAACTGGAAGATCGGCGCGTCGTCGCCGTCGAGGCCGAGCCACTTCAGGCCGTCGAGGATCGCGGTGATCGCCGCGTCGGTCGAACGTTCGCGATCGGTGTCTTCGATCCGGAGCAGCATCTTGCCGCCGGTGTGGCGGGCGAAGAGCCAGTTGAACAGGGCCGTCCGGGCACCGCCGATGTGAAGGTAGCCGGTCGGCGACGGAGCGAAACGAGTGACGACGGTGTCGGCCATTTTCGGATGCTGTCTCGGAAGGGAGGGAGAGGGAACCGGAGCGCTGCGGAAAGGAGACCGCTGGTCGGGAACACGGGCGTTCCTGTAGCATGTTCCCGTCGGAAATCCCAAGGGGATGTCGGCGTGAGCGGGGCTGACCAGCGTACGGGCGGCGAAATCGGTGCGCGCGGGCCCACCGAGAGCGGCGCCGTCGTCGCGAGCGCCGACGCTCTCGGTCTCACCACTCCGACGCGACGGCTTCGCCTCGGTTTCCGGCTCGCCGATGCGGTGCGGTCGGTGGGTTATGCGATCGAGAGCGATCTCGACCGTGGTCTCGGCTTCGCCCTGCTGGTCGTCACCTTCGCCTTCGGCGCCGCCTTCTACTTCGTCGCGCCGGCCGAACCGTGGTGGCCGGCGGCGGTGGGCGCGGCGGCTCTGGCGATGCTGGCCACCGTCGTCCTGAGGCGCCGAGGCGGAGCGGCACGCGGCCTCGCGTGCGCCGCGGCGCTCGCCGCCGGATTCGCCGCCGGCGCGGTCGAGACGGTGCGGGTGGCGGCGCCGCGGCTCGACCACGAACGTACGGTGAGCGTGGTCGGGCGGGTGGTCGATCTCGACGCGACGGTCCGGGGCGGGACCCGCCTCACCCTCGACGTGGCGCGGATGGAAGCGAAGGGGCTCACTCCGGCGACCACGCCGACCCGGATCACCGCGACCCTGACCGGGCGCGGGCCCGTGCCGACGGTCGGCGACGGCGTCTCCTTCCTGGCGCGGCTGAAGCCGCCGGAAGGACCGGTGCTGCCGGGGGGCTACGACTTCGCCCGGCGCGCCTGGTTCGAGGGGCGCGGCGCCTCCGGCTACGTGCTCGGCCGGGCAAAGCCGGCCGACCTCGGGCCGCCACGGGCGGTCGACCGGATCTTCGCGCCGATCGGAACGCTGCGCCACGCGATCGCCGAGCGGGTCCGGGCGAGCCTGCCGGGGGCGGCCGGGGCGATCGGCGCGGCGATCATGGTCGGCGAGCAGCGGGCGATCCCGGAGGCGGCGAACGAGGCGCTGCGGGCGTCGGGGCTCACCCATATCGTGTCGATCTCCGGGCTGCACATGAGCCTGGTCGCCGGCGGGGTGATGGGTGTGGTGCGGCTGCTGCTGGCGCTCGTCCCGGCGATCGCCCTGCGCTTTCCGATCCGCAAATGGGCGGCGGCGGCGGCGATCGTCGCGGCGACGGTCTATCTGTTGCTCTCCGGCAATCAGGTGGCGGCGCTGCGCTCGCATCTGATGCTGTCGATCGCACTCTTCGCGGTGATCCTCGATCGCCCCGCCCTGACCATGCACACGATCGCCGTCTCGGCGGCGGCGATCCTCGTCGTCGATCCTTCGGCGGCGCTGGAGCCGAGCTTCCAGATGTCCTATCTCGCGGTGATCGCGCTGGTCGCCTCGTGGGACCTGTGGCGGCTGTGGCTCGAACGTCGGCCACCGCCGGAAAAGGAGGCCGGGCTGGTCGTCCGGGCGTGCGCCGGGGCGCTGCTGCACGTCCAGGGGCTGGCCTTCTCGTCGTTGATCGCCGGGCTCGCCACCGCGCCGGTGATCGCCGGTGTGTTCTATCGCGGCGCGCCCTATTCGATCCTCGCCAACATGATCGTGCTGCCGGTGACCGGTATGCTGATCATGCCGGCCGCGGTGCTCGCCGCACTCGCCATGCCGTTCGGCCTCGATCCCTGGCCGCTCGCCGCGATGGGCGCCGGGATCGACTTCATGGTCGCGGTCGGGCGCTGGGTCTCGGCGTTTCCCGGCGGGGCCGGACTGCTCGGCGTGCCGCATCCGGCGACGATGCCGCTCGGCATCGTCGCGGTGCTGTGGCTGTCGGTGTTCTCGAGCCGTTTTCGGCTGTTCGGCGTGGTCCCGGCGGTCGCCGCCGCGGTGCTGCTGTTCTGTGGGCCGCGGCCGGACGTGGTGGTCGGCCGGCACGGATCGCCGGTGGCGGTGCGCGACGTCGACGGACGTCTGGCGGTGCTCGCCGGCCGTCAGGACCGTTTCGACACGGCGATCTGGCTGGCGGCCGATGCCGATTCCCGCACTCCGGAGGCTCCCGGCCTCGCCGCCGGCTGGCGTTGCGATCCGCTCGGCTGCGTCTACCGCCGGTCGGCGACGACGGCCGAGGCGGGGTCGGGAGGGGAGGGACTCTCCGCGCCGAAGAGGGGGGCGGAGCGCCCGCCGGCGGCGGCGGGCGGTGGCGCGCGGGTGTCGATGCGTGGAGTGGACGACGCGATGCACACGGCCGATGCGTCGGGAGGACGCGGCGATGCCACCCGGACCGGCTCGCCGGCCGATCTGGTGGTCGCGGTGGTCCGCCATCCCCGCGGCTTCGACGAGGACTGCCGCCGCGCCTCGCTGGTGATCTCGGCCCTGGTGGCACCGGCCGCCTGTCGGGCGCGGACCACGGTGATCGATCGGACCGATCTCGCCCGAGACGGCGCCGCGACCCTGAAGATCGTCGGTCCACTCGCCGCCGCATCGGTGCGCGCGCCCGTTCCGCCGATCGTGGTTCCGATCGATCCGACCGAGGAGGAGGGGGGCGAGACGCCCGGACCGGCCGACGGATCGGTCGACGTGGCGGACGCCGTCCCCGCCGATCGGCCCACCCCGGCGATCGCCGTCGATCGGACGATGCCGGTGATCGCCGCGAATCCCACCGGTACCGCCGATCCCGTCGGCACCGACGAATTCGATGCACCGGTCGCCCGGCCCGGCTTCCGCGTGACGCCGAGCCTGCCGCGTCCGGCGCGGCCATGGACCCCGGTCGACCCACCCACGGCGGCGCTCGCGGCCGATGCCCGGACGACGGCGACGCCCGACGACCCGTGAGCGCCGGCCGCGTCGCCGGATCGGGAGCGCCGTTGCTCCGGCCGGACGTCGCGGATCGGATCGACGCCCGGACTTCGGCACCGACGGCGCCCGATGCCGAGCCCTCGGTACACGGGTGACGGCTTCCCGGGGGCGCGCGATCGGTCAGTAGCGGCGGATCAGGCCGACCAGACGGCCCTGCACCTTGACCCGGTCGGGGCCGAAGATGCGGGTCTCATAGGCCGGGTTGGCGGCTTCCAGCGCCACCGAGGCACCGCGCTTCCGGAGCCGCTTCAGCGTCGCCTCCTCCTCGTCGACCAGCGCGACGACGATGTCGCCGGAATCGGCGGCGTCGGTGCGTTTGATCACCACCGTGTCGCCGTCGAGGATGCCGGCCTCGATCATCGAATCGCCGCGCACCTCGAGCGCGAAGTGCTCGCCGCCGGTCAGCAGATCGATCGGCACCGGAATCGCGTGGGTGTAGGTCTGGATCGCCGAAATCGGCGTACCGGCGGCGATCCGCCCCATCACCGGCACCGAGACGATCTCCGCCCGTTCGCCCTCCGCCGTGGTGACGCTGCGCTGGCGCCCGAGACTGCCCTCGATCACCGACGGTGCGAAACCCTTACCGGTCGGCAGGGGGGCGGCCCGTTGCGGCGAGCCGAGGCCGGGAACCACCGAATCGGGCAGGCGGACCACTTCGAGCGCCCGCGCCCGGTTGGGAAGCCGGCGAATGAAGCCGCGTTCCTCGAGCGCGGTGATCAACCGATGGATCCCCGACTTCGACCTCAGATCGAGCGCATCCTTCATCTCGTCGAAGGACGGCGGAACCCCCGCCTCCTTCAGACGCTCGTGGATGAACATCAGGAGTTCGTACTGCTTGCGGGTGAGCATGCCCTCATCCTCCGGTGCCGCGCCGGCCTGCCGGTCGCGTCCGTCCTGCGTCGGCATCGCGACGGCGACGCCGAACCTCCCCCTGGCCCGTCCCTTCGCCGTCGAAACGGTGCCCGAGTCGGGTACAAATCACGAACTCGACGTTAAGGGTTCTCGTCCTGTTCCGCAAGATGAAACGAGAACGAAACGAGCGCGGGAGCGCCGGATTCGGCGGTCAGGGGAGGCGGGCGAAGGCGATCACCGGAACGAGGGTGCCGGCGGGGGCGGCGGGGGCGTGAACCGGGCGGACGATCAGGCCCTCGGCGGCGGCAAAGCGCGACAGGAACGACGAATCCTGGTCGTCGACCGGGCGGACCGCGGCCCGGCCCTCGGCATCGCGGACGATCCGGGCACGCAGGTGGTCGGCCCGCTCGTCGTTGGCCGGCAGGTCGACCGCGGTCGGCAACCGCAGCGGTTCGGCGACCGCCGCCGGGTCGCCGAGCAGGGTGCGGATCAGCGGCTCGAGGAAGACGATCGATCCGACCAGCGCCGCGGCCGGGTTGCCGGGCAGGCCGATCACCCGGGTGCGGCCGCGCCGGCCGTGCATCAGCGGTTTGCCGGGGCGCATCGCGATCTTCCAGAAGCCGATCTCGACGCCGGCCGCCTTCAGCGCCGCATGGGTCAGGTCGCGGTCGCCGACCGAGGCGCCTCCGATGGTGACGAGCACGTCGGGTTCGGCGGCGAAGCCGCGGGCCAGGGTGGCGTCGATCGCCGCCGCGTCGTCGGGGACGATACCGAGGTCGAGCGGTTCGGCGCCGGCCGCTTCGGCGAGCGCCATGATGCCGTAGCCGTTGGAGGCGACGATCTGATCCGGGCCGAGCGGATCGCCGGGCGCCACCAGTTCGTCGCCGGTGGCGATCACCGCGACTTTCGGGCGGCGGCGGACCGGAAGTTCGGCGTGATTCAGCGAGGCGGCGAGCGCCAGATCGGCGAAGGACAGACGGCGGCCCGCGGGAAGGCCGACGGCGCCCTCGCGAAAGTCCCCGCCGGCACGACGAACGTGGCGGTGCGGCACGACGGCGGCGTCGAAGACGACGTGGTCGCCGTCGCGGCGGGCCTTCTCCTGGAGTTCGATGGTATCGGCGCCTTCCGGCATCGGGGCGCCGGTGAAGATCCGCACCGCTTCGCCGGGACCGACGGCGGCCTCGGCGCGGCGACCGGCGGCCGCCTCGCCGACGATCCGGAGGCGCGCTCCCGGGGTGGCGGCATCGGCGGCGCGGAGCGCCCAGCCGTCCATCGCGGCGGCGTCGAACGGCGGCTGGGTACGCAGGGCCGCGAGATCCTCGGCGAGGGTGCGGCCGAGCGCCTTCGACAGCGGCACGGTCTCGATCGGCGTCGGGACGAGATCGGCGAGCAACGCCGCGCGGGCGACGTCGATCGGAGTCAACGGGCGCTTGCTCATGGCGCGCGCCAGTGGCCCGAGCGGCCGCCGAGCTTCTCGATCAGGCGGATGCCGCCGATCACCATGCCGCGGTCGGCGGCCTTGGCCATGTCGTAGACGGTCAGCGCGGCGACGGAAGCCGCGGTCAGCGCCTCCATCTCGATTCCGGTGCGGCCGCGGACCCGTGCGGTGGCGCGGATCCTGAGGCCGGGAAGCGTGGTGTCCGGCTCGATGTCGACGGCGACGTCGGTCAGGAGCAGCGGATGGCAGAGCGGGATCAGCTCGGCGGTGCGCTTGGCCGCCATGATGCCGGCGATCCGGGCGGTGGCGATGACGTCGCCCTTGGCGGCGCGGTGCTCGAGGATCAGGTCGAGGGTGGCCGGGGCCATCGAGACGTGACCTTCGGCGACGGCGACGCGTTCGGTCTCGGGCTTCTCGCCGACGTCGACCATGCGGGCGGTGCCGGAGGCGTCGACGTGGGAGAGGGCGGGGCGATCGGACATGGCGTTCAGACCTCGAGCAGGGTGCGGGTCGCCGCGGCGACGTCGTCGTGGCGCATCAGGCTCTCGCCGACGAGGAAGGTGGAGATGCCGACCGCTTCCAGGCGGGCGCAGTCGGCGGGGGTGAAGACGCCGCTCTCGCCGACCACCAGCCGATCCGCCGGGATCAGCCGGGCGAGCCGTTCGGAGACGGCGAGCGAGACCTCGAAGGTGCGCAGGTTGCGATTGTTGATGCCGACGAGCGGCGACGACAGGCGCAGCGCCCGCTCGGTCTCGGCCTCGTCGTGGACCTCGAGCAGCACGTCCATGCCGAGGGCGAAGGCTTGGTCCTCGAGCGCCTTCGCGCAGTCGTCGTCGACCGCGGCGAGGATGATCAGGATGCAGTCGGCGCCCCAGGCGCGGGCCTCGACCACCTGATAGGGGTCGAACAGGAAGTCCTTGCGGAGCGCCGGCAGCGTACAGGCGGCGCGGGCGGCGGAGAGGAACTCCGGCGCGCCCTGGAACGACGGCAGATCGGTCAGCACCGACAGACAGGCGGCACCGCCCGCCTCGTAGGCCCGGGCCAGCGCCGGCGGATCGAAGTCGGCGCGGATCAACCCCTTCGACGGGCTCGCCTTCTTGATCTCGGCGATCAGACCGCGGGCTCCAGCCGCCCGCTTCGTCCGCAGCGCCGCGGCGAAACCGCGGGGGGCCTCGACGTCGCCGAGACGAGCGCGCAGCTCGGCCACGGGACGCGCCCGTTTCGCCGCGGCGATCTCCTCGCGCTTGTAGAGCTCGATCTTCTTCAGGATGTCCGGCAGGCCGCTCATCGGTTGGAGACCTCGATCAGCTTCTCGAGCCGGGCCTGAGCGGCACCACCGTCGATCGCCTTGGTCGCGAGGCGGACGCCTTCGGCGAGGTCGGCGACCTTCTCGGCGACCACCGCGGCGGCGGCGGCGTTCATCAGCACGATGTCGCGATAGGCCGACGGCCGGCCGGCGAGCACGGCGCGCAACGCATCGGCGTTGGCGGCGGCGTCACCGCCCTTCAGCGCCTCGTCGGGATGGCGGGCGAGACCGACCGATTCCGGCGTGACGGTGAAGGTGCGGACCCGACCGTCCTTCAGCTCGGCGACGTGGGTCTCGCCGGTCACGGTGATCTCGTCGAGCCCGTCGGAGCCGTTGACCACCCAGGCGGCGGTCGTGCCGAGATTGGCCAGCACCCGGGCCACCGGTTCGACCCAGGCCTTGGCGAAGACGCCGGTCATCTGGCGCTTGACCCCGGCCGGATTGGCGAGCGGGCCGAGCAGGTTGAAGACGGTGCGGGTGCCGAGTTCGACGCGGGCCGGGCCGACGTGCTTCATCGCCGAGTGGTGGGCGGGGGCGAACATGAAGCCGACGCCGGCCTCGCGGACGCATTGGCCGATCCTGTCGGCGCCGATGTCGATCTTCACCCCGAGGGCGACCAGGACGTCGGCCGAGCCGGACTTGGAGGAGAGTGCCCGGTTGCCGTGCTTGGCGATCGGGATCCCCATCGCCGCGGCGACGAAGGCGGAGGCCGTGGAGACGTTCCAAGATCCCGAGCCGTCGCCGCCGGTGCCGACGATGTCGACCGCATCGGCGGGGGCGGCGACCCGGAGCATCTTGTCGCGCATCACCTCGACCGCACCGGTGATCTCGTCGATCGTCTCGCCGCGGACCCGGAGCGCCATCAGGAAGCCGCCGATCTGGGCCGGGGTCGCCGAACCCGACATCATCACGTCGAAGGCGGTGCGCGCCTCTTCGCGGCTCAGGCTCGCGCCGGTGGCGGCCTTGCCGATCAGCGCCTTGAGGTCGGTCATGAGAGGTCTCCGTCGGATGCGGTCGTCCGTCAGGCGGCGCGGTGTTCGCGGCGCCGGTCGTTGAAGTCGCGGGCGATCTCGAGGAAGTTCCGGATCAACTGCGCCCCGTGCTCGGAGGCGATCGACTCGGGATGGAACTGGACGCCGTGGACCGGGTGCTCGGCGTGCATCGCGCCCATGATCAGCCCGTCTTCGGAGAAGGCGACCGGGGTCAGCGCGTTGGGCAGACGGTCGCGCTCGACGATCAGCGAATGGTAGCGGGTGGCGGTGAAGCCCTCCGGCAGGTCGCGGAAGACGCCGAGCCCGTCGTGCAGGATCCGACTGACCTTGCCGTGCATCAGGTAGGGGGCGCGGATCACCCGGCCGCCATAGGCCTGGCCGATCGCCTGATGGCCGAGGCAGACGCCGAAGATCGGCACCTCTGCGCCGAGCCGCAGGATCGTCTCCAGGCAGACGCCGGCCTCGGACGGGGTGCAGGGGCCGGGGGAGAGGACGATCCCTTCGAAGTCGCGCCGGGCGATCTCGTCGACCGAGATCCTGTCGTTGCGCACCACCTCGAGCTCCGGACCCTGTTCGCCGATCAGGTGAACGAGGTTCCAGGTGAAGCTGTCGTAGTTGTCGATGACCAGGAACATGGGTGCGCGCGAGCCTCGGTGGCGGAGGTCCGTCACAGATAGCGAGGCGGGGCGGCTTTGTCACGCGATGGGACCGGGGTGCCGGGTCCTGCGGGGAGAATAGGAAAATATTCCTCTCGCGCAAAACGGGTGCGATGGTGGTATGCTCTCGGAGCCAGCGAGATACCCGCCATGCTCTCCCGATCTCCTCTCGTTCCCCCGCCGCCGTCGATCGGCGCGCTGCGCTCCGACATCGCCTGGACCCGCGTCGTCATCGCCGCCGACCGGTTTCGCGATGCCCTCGACCGCTGCACCTGGAACCCCGATCAACCTCGGATTCCCGCCGGAGAATCCGGCGGCGGTCGCTGGACCGACGGGACGGGCGGAGGCACGACGCGACGACCGGCGATCGAAGGATCGCATCCGCCTCGCCGATGTCTCGGAGAAACCGTCGGCAGAACTCCTCGCCGATCTGAAACGGAAGATCGACGCCGCCGACGATAGGTTGGCCAATGCGCTGGCGCGCGGCTCCTCGGGGCTCGAGATCTCGCACGCCGAGATCGATCGCGCCCGTCTGTCGATCGCCGAAAAGGCACTCGAACGGGTGGGGTCGACCGAGCGGGCACAGAATGTATCCAAGGATAATTACCGGGCCGGTGCGAACAAATGTAACCTCTTCGTTTACGATACTCTGAAGGAAGTCGAGGCCGATCCGCCGTTGGCCAACGGAGGTGCATTCTTCAACTGGTTTGGACAAGGTGTCCCAATCTATCCGGTGCTCGCAGGGCAGTGGGCAGATCCGGATTTCGATATCGCAGGATGGGCCGCCGTAGAGGGCCGACCACAGGTCGGTGATGTTCTGGCAAAGCGAAGCCGTGGGGGCTTTCTGCTCGGGTTCACAGGGCACGTCGCCGTCTTCGTGGGATATGAGGGGAACGAGGGTAGATCGGTCAGCGGCCGAGAGAAGGCGGTCGTGTTCGAGAACTGGCCGTTCGACAGACCGGACAAGACCTACACGGTCCGCCGCTATCGAGGAGTGCGGACGCCATGAGCCGGAGTCCGCGACGACGCGTCTTGCGCATCTACGGCGTCGCTCTCGCGTCGGTGATCGTGTCGTTCGTCGTCTTCGTCGGTGGGCTCGTCGCGTTCGACGAATGCCACGAACGCTGGCCGCAGCAAACCGAACTCGCGCTCGTCTGGACGATGGAGATCCTCGGCATCGGCGACGGCGAGCAGCGCTACGTGACGGCGCTCCATCTCGATGGCGGGGCGGCTCTGATGGCCCGGATGCATGCTCACGGCTTCGATCCCAACCGGCGGATGGGTGCCGAGACACCGCTGTCTCTGGCTCTCGGGTTCTCCTTCGGTGAAGCGCTCCGGCCGGAGAAGCTCGCCGTCATATTGGACGCCGGGGCCGACCCGAACCTTACGGACGGTCTCGGATATCCACCGATCGTCATGGCCGCGCACCTGGGGGTAGTGGAGCACCTGCGCCTGCTGCTCGACCACGGCGCCCGGCCGAACGTCGTCGATCCGACCGGCCGGACCGCGGTCGATCATCTCGGCTCGCGCGGTTCGGACTTCGTCGGTGTCGCCGTCGCCCTGCTGCTCGATCGCGGACTCGATCCCTGCACCACGGTTCGTCGTCGGGCCGGGCTTCCGGAGAGGTACGGGGTTTCCCTCTCGGACTGGCTCGCCGCAGAAAAACTCCCCGACCTCGCCCGCCGCGCCGAGGCGGCCTGTGCGGCGAAGCGGGCGGGGGAGGGGGCGCCATGACCCGTCCCCGCCTTCGGCGCGTCCTGAAGCCCCTCGGCCTCGCCCTCGCGTCGTTGGTCGGACTGTTCGCTGTCTTCTACGGTGCGCTCGTCGCCTACGACGAATGCCACGACCGTTGGCCGCAGCAGACCGATCTCGCGCTCGTCTGGGCGATGGATCTCCTCGGGGTCGCCGAGCCGGAAGAGCGTTATGCCTTTGCCCTCGAGCTCGACGGCGGCAGCGGGTTGATGCGCTGGATGCATTGGTGGGGATTCGATCCGAACAGGCCGATGTATCGCCACACCCCGTTGACGGGGGCTCTGGACTTGCTTTTCGCGCCTCCTTCGCCCGACAAGCTCGTGGTGATCCTCGACGCCGGGGGTGACCCGAACCGAGCCGACGCTGACGGGCGGCTTCCGCTCGTCATGGCCGCGGCGCAGGGGCGGTCTGCGCTGCTCACCGTCCTCCTCGATCGCGGAGCCGCTCCGAACTCCCGGGATCGGGCCGGCGATGGAGTCCTCGATCGGCTCTGTGCTTACGGATGCGACGACAAACCTCGCTCCATCGCCCCGCTGCTCGATCGCGGACTCGATCCCTGCACCACGGTTCGTCGTCGGGCCGGGCTTCCGGAGAGGCACGGGGTTCCCCTCTCGGACTGGCTCGCCGCAGAAAAACTCCCCGACCTCGCCCGCCGGGCGGAAGCCGCCTGCGCGGCGAAGGCGGCGGGGGAGGGGGCGCCATGACCCGTCCCCGCCTTCGGCGCGTCCCGAAGATCTTCGGCGTCGCTCTCGCGTCGCTGATCGTGTCGTTCGCCGTCTTCTACGGTGCGGTGGTCGCCTACGACGCCTACGAAGAGCGTCATCAGGTCGAGGCCGCCGTGTTCGAACTCTGGGTCGGCGAGATCCTGCGCCTCCACGATCGGGAGTGGCGCTACGTCGCTGCGGTCGCGACGCCCGGCGCCGAATCCGTTTTGAAATGGATCCTCTGGTGGGGCCTGGATCCCAACGGACCGATCCGAGACTGCACGCCGCTGACCGTCGCTCTGGACTATCCTGAAATCTACACGACGCCGGAGAAGATCGCCGCCATTCTCGACGCAGGTGCCGATCCGAACCGTCGGGACGGGGCTGGTCGACTGCCGATCGTCCTTGCCGGCGAACAGAGTTGGCCGGCCCTGTTCACCCTCCTCCTCGATCACGGTGCCGATCCGAATGCTCGCGACGGCGAAGGCCTGGGCGTTCTCGACAATCTCTGCGTGAGCTGGTGTCGAGACACGCCCGGCTCCATTGCCCTGCTGCTCGATCGCGGGCTCGATCCCTGCACGATGGTTCGTCGTTGGGCGGGAACACGGGAGAGGTCGGGGGTTCCGCTCTCCGATTGGCTCGCCGCCGAAAAGCTTCCCGACCTCGCCCGCCGGGCGGAAGCCGCCTGCGCGGCGAAGGCGGCGGGGGAGGGGGCGCCATGACCCGTCCCCGCCTTCGGCGCGTCCCGAAGATCTTCGGCGTCGCTCTCGCGTCGCTGATCGTGTCGTTCGCCGTCTTCTACGGTGCGGTGGTCGCCTACGACGCCTACGAAGAGCGTCATCAGCGCGAGGCCGCCGTGCTCGAACTCTGGGTCGGTGAGATCCTGCGCCTCCACGACTGGGAATGGCGCTACGTCGCCGCGGTCGCGACGCCCGGCGCCGAGTCGGTGGTGAAATGGATCCACTGGTGGGGCCTGGATCCGAACGGGCCGATCCGAGACTTCACGCCGCTGACGATGGCCCTCGACCATCCCGACATCAAAGTCCGGCCAGAAACCCTCACCGTGATCCTCGAGGCGGGTGCGGATCCCAACCGTCGCGATGCGGGCGGCCGTCTCCCGATCGTCATGGTCGCCGATCGAGGTTTCCCGGAACTGCTCGACATTCTCCTCGCTCACGGGGCCGATCCGAATGCTCGCGACGGTGAGGGCCTGGGGGTTCTCGACAGCCTCTGCGTCGACGGGTGCCGAGACACGCCCCGCTCCGTCGCCCTGCTGCTCGATCGCGGACTCGATCCCTGCACCACGGTTCGTCGTCGGGCCGGGCTTCCGGAGAGGCTCGGGGTTCCCCTCTCCGATTGGCTCGCCGCCGAAAATCTCCCCGACCTCGCCCACCGGGCGGAAGCCGCCTGCGCGGCGAAGCGGGCGGGGACGTCCGGGTGAACCCCGGTTCAGTTGGAGATGCGCAGCGTCTGGGTGATCTGGACCACCGCGGTGTTCATCGCCGCCTGGATCGCCGGGCCGTCGTCGGCGGAGAAGTACCACGACGCGCTCGACGCGCAGGCCTTCATCGCCGCCGGCATCTTGGTCGCGTAGGGCGCGACGATCTGGTTGTACTGGTCGTCGTTCGGCACCACCGGATAGGTCGCCTCGATGGTGATCAGGGTCAGGTTCGAATTGAGATTCTTGATCGTCGTACAGGCGGTCGTGTAGTCGACGTCGGTCGACCGGCCGTAGGTCGTCCCGGACGCGGGAAGATCTTCGAGCCCGTCGGAGATGAAGACGACATAGGTCTTGCGTGCCGTCGAGGTGGTCCCGTCGCCGACGTTGGTGATCTGGCTCTTCAAAGAGGTGAGCGCGCTCGTCGTCTTGCTGTAGCCCCAGTTGGTCGACGCCTTGCCGACCGGTTCGATGTCGATCGTCGCCGCCTTGGTGATCGCCGTCGACATGCTGGTGGTCGACGACAGCAGCGTGTTGAAGGTCGTCGCATAGGTGTAGATCGACGTCTTCGATCCCGCCCCGGCCTTGGTCAGAGCCGTGTTCAGGGACGACAGGAAGGTCTGGATCGCCGTATTGACGTAATCGATCTTCAGATCGATGCCCTTGTTGGCGGCGAGGACGCGATAGTCGGTCGATCCGTAGTAGTGGTAGGGGTCGTGGCAGGCGAATCCGCAGTAGCCGAAGGCGGAGCTGGCCTGGAGCTTCGCGATGTCGGCGGAGGTGCCGCCGATCGCCATCGACCCGGAGATGTCGACCAGGAAGATGAACTGGTAGTAGGAGACCGGAAGCGCGGCGACCGCCGAGGCGTCGGCGCCGATCGGGATCTCCTTCAGCCCGAGGATGCCGGAGAGCGTGGTGGCGGATCCGGCGGCCGCCGTCACGTTGGCGGTGATCGCCTGGGCCGAGGGAATCGTCATGGTCGGGGTGATCGTCGCGGCGCTCGACAGGACCAGCGACGCGGTCTGGGCGGCGAAGGTCGTCTTGGCGGCGGTGATGCCGGCGGTGGCGGCGGCGGTGGCGTTGGCGGTCGACCAGCCGTTGGTCGAGATGTAGTCGGCGGCGGTGCGCGAGGCGGCCAGCGCCGCGGTGTCGGCCGCGGTCTGGAGTTCGGAGCGGTTGCGCTGCGCCACCGCATAGTCGATCGCCATGCCGACCGCGAAGGCGAGCGGGATCATCGACAGCGCCAGGACGATGGCGAAGCCGGCCGACCGATCCTCGGCGAAGCGACGGCAGAGCGTCCCCGCAGTGTGCCGCATGTTCATCGATCTCCCGATCCGCGCCGACCCGATCCGCCGACCACACCCATGATGATCGCCAGACGCTGAGAGATTGCTAATCCGATCCGCGAAAGACGCGGGAGAACCGCGACCTCGCGGCGCATGTCGTCGCCCGGAGAAACCGGCCGGAAAAGCTCGGAAGGTCGGGCGTTGGCGGGCGACCGGGACGGCGGCGGGGATCACCCGCCGCGTGGAGCTCGATCCGCGACGGTCACTGGCCGCGACGGGCGGAGGCGGCGAAGCGCACCGCTTCCTCCGCCGCACGGAACAGGGCCTTGGCCTTGTTGACGCATTCGGCCTGTTCGGAGGCGGGGACGCTGTCGGCGACGATGCCGGCGCCGGCCTGGACGTACATCCGGCCGTTCTTCACCACCGCGGTCCTGAGCGCGATGCAGGTGTCCATCGCGCCGTCTGCGGAGAAATAGCCGACGCAGCCGGCGTAGAGGCCGCGCTTCTCCCGCTCCAGTTCGTCGATGATCTGCATCGCCCTGACCTTCGGGGCACCCGAGACGGTGCCGGCGGGGAAGCCGGCGGAGAGCGCGTCGAGCGAATCCTTCCCCGGCGCCAGCCGGCCGACCACGTTCGACACGATGTGCATGACGTGGCTGTAGTACTCGACGAAGAACTTGTCGGTGACCTTCACCGATCCGATCTCGGCGACCCGGCCGACGTCGTTGCGGCCGAGGTCGAGCAGCATCAGATGCTCGGCGAGTTCCTTCGGGTCGGCGAGCAGGTCGGAGGCGTTGCGTTCGTCCTCGACCGGGGTGGCGCCGCGCGGCCGCGTGCCGGCGATCGGGCGGATGGTCACCTCGCCGTCGCGCACCCGGACCAGGATCTCCGGACTGGAGCCGGCCACCTGGAAATCGCCGAAGTCGAGGAAATAGAGGAACGGCGCGGGATTGACCCGGCGCAGCGCCCGGTAGAGGGCGAAGGGCGGCAGCGGGAACGGCGCCTCGAAACGTTGCGACAGCACCACCTGGAAGATGTCGCCGGCGCGGATGTAGTCCTTCGAGCGGTCGACCATCGCGGCATAGTCCGCGGCGGCGGTGTTCGACACCGGATCGAGGTCGAGGGTCAGATCGCCGATCTCGAAGGCGCCGGGCGCCAGCGGCCGATCGAGCGCCTCGACCACCTCGGTCAGCCGGTCGACGGCACGGGCGTGGGCCTGTTCGGCGGAGAGGCCGGGCTCGGGGCGCTGGCGGGTGACGATCCAGATCTCGTCCCGGACCGTGTCGAAGATCAGCACGGTGCGCGGCCGGACCAGGATGGCGTCGGGCAGACCGATCGGATCGGGGTGGGGGGCGCCGATCTCCTCCATCTGGCGGACCATGTCGTAGCCGAGGTAGCCGAACATGCCGGCGGCCATCGGCGGCAGGCCGGGTGGCAGATCGAAGCGGTTCTCGGCGATCAGGGTCCGCATCGCGTCGAGCGAGCGGCCCGCGACCGGTTCGAAGGCGTCGCGGTTCGTCGCGAAACGGCGGTTGATCTCGCCGCGCTCGCCGAACGCCCGGAACACCAGATCGGGGTCGAGGGCGATCATCGAATAGCGGCCGCGGCTGGCGCCGCCTTCCACCGATTCGAGCAGGATCGTCGGGTTCCTGCCGTCGGCGACCTTCAGCCAGGCGGACACCGGCGTCTCGAGGTCGGCGATCAGGGTCGTCCAGACCACCGTCTCGCCGCCCGCGTTCCAACGACCGGCGAAGACGTCCGGCGACGGTTCGATGCGCATGGCCGAGCCCTTCCCCTGTCTACTGCCGAGCGGCGCCGACGACGCGCTGGATCACCTGCTGGTTCTGGGTGACGCCGATCTCCTTCTGGACGCGGGCCAGCCAGCTCTCCAGCAGGGTGCCGCGCAGCGATCCGGCGATCTCTCCGGCGGTCGCCTTGGACTCGTCGGATTCGGCCCAGAAGAACGGCTGCGCGATCTCCGCCACCCGCAGCACGATCCGTCCGTCGGCCTTGCCGACCGCGGTGCCGACATGGCCCTCGCCACCTTCGAAGGCGGCGGCGACCGCCTGCGGCGACAGATCGTCGGGCCGGTCGTCGCGCTTCAGATCGGCGGTCGTCTGCAGCGGCAGACCGGCTTCCTCGGCGACCTTGGCGAAGTCCTCGCCGGCCTTCAGACGGGCGAGGATGCGGTTCGCCTCCTCGTCGAGCCGCTTGGCGTCGGCTTCGGTGCGCCAGGCGGCGAGCACCCGGTCCTTCACCTCGGCGAGCGGCCGGTCGTGGGCCGGGACCACCGAAGTCACGACGTACCACATGAAGCCCTTGCCGCCGAGGTCGAGGGTGTCGTTCTCGACGCCGACGTCGCTCTCGAAGACGCCGGCGAGGAGCTTGGCCTGCTGCGGCAGAGCCTGCATCTTCTCGCCGGAGGGCAGGAGACCGTCACGGCCGACCGCCTTCACCTCGACCGGCTTCAGGCCGAACCGCGGGCCGATCTCGGCGAGCTTGGCGCCGCCGGCGATGGCGTCCTCGATCTGGTCGTGGCGCGACAGGATCTCGTCCTGGGCGTGCTGGGTGGCGATCTCGCGCTTCAGCTCGGGGGCGACCTCGCCGAAGCTCCGCTCGGCGCCGGGGACCAACTCCTCGAGCTTCAGGAGGACCGGGCCGATCCGGCCGGCGACCGGCTGCGACGTGGCGCCGACCGAGGGAAGCGCGAAGGCGGCGGCACCGATCGCCGGATCGACGAAGGCGGTGCGGGTGAGCAGGCCGAGATCGACGTCCTTGGCGGCGAGGCCGCGTTCGGTGAGGATCTCCTCGAAGCTCGTCCCGGCGGCGATGCGGTCGGCGGCGGCCCTGGCCTTGGCCTCGTCCTCGAACAGGATCTGCGCGACGCGACGCTTCTCGGGCGTCACCCACTGTGCCTTGCGGCGCTGGTACTCGGCGCGGGCGTCGTCGTCGGTGACCAGCGAGGGATCGGCGATCGCCTCGGCGTCGAGCACCAGGGCGGCGAAACCGCGGGCCTCGGGGGCCCGGAAGGCGGCCTTGCGCTTGTCGTAGAAGGCGGCGAGTTCGTCGTCGCTCGGCGCGGCGACGGTCTCCGGCGCGGCGGCGGAGAGCGCCACCCAGTTCACCTTGCGGGTCTCGTTGCGCCAGGTGTCGATCGCCTCGACCCAGACGGTCGGGGCGGTCATGCCGCCGGAGATGCCGTCGAGGAGCTGACCGGAGAGCGTGTCGGCCCGGCGGCGCAGGACGTACATGTCCTCGCTCCAGCCGTTGGCCCGGAGCAGTTCGGCGAAACGGTTGCGGTCGAAGGCGCCGCCGGCGCCCTTGAACGACGGATCGGCGACGATGTCGTCGCGGATGGTCGCATCGGAGACGCCCAGGCGCAGGGTGCTCACCACCTCGGCGAGGGTCGCCTCGGTGACGATCTTCGACAGGATCTGATTCGACAGGCCGGTCTTCATCGCCTCGTCACGGCTCAGCGTCCGATTGGCGCGGCCGGAGACGGTCTGAAGTTCGTGCGAATAGGTGCGGTCGAGCTCGACCATGTCGATCTTGCGCGAGCCGACGGTGAACGCCGTCGTCGATCCGAAGCCGCGGAACACGTCGGCGATGCCCCAGATGCCGAAGCTGACGATCAGCACCGACAGGAGGAGTTTGGAGATCCAGGTGGAGGCGCCGCGGCGCAGGACGTCGAGCATGGGGGCGGGGGACCGGACATGACGAGTTGAACGCCGGAGCGGAACCCCGGCGCGGGCGGCGGGATCATAGGAACGGACCGCCCGGGTGGCAAGGCGGGTCCGGCGCGCGGCGGGAGGGGACCGGTCGGAGCCGCCGCGGTGGGTCGGCGGTTTGCGTCGAAAGGCGATTCCGGGTGCCGTTGCCCTCGGTGGCGCGACGAAGCGATGATGGGGCGTCGAGTCGGACGCGCCGCCGTCGGGGCGGGACGGCGCCGACGTCGGCCTCTGCTGCCGGTGGGGTCCGTCATGACCACTCTCGATGCCTCCGGTCCGTCGACGACGCCCGGCCCGATCGATCTCGCCGCCGTCGACGTCCGGCGCACGCCGATTCTCGGCCTCGCCGTCGGTGCGGCGCTCGGCGGCATCCTGCTCAGGATCTTCGAGACCGGCGCCTTCGCCACGACGGTCGCGGTGCTCGCCGAGATCGTGGCGGTCGTCTGTCTGGCGATCGTCCTGCCCGGCGCCAACCGCCTGCGGCTCGACGGCGAGGGGTTCGTGGTGCGGGCCTATCTGGTGTTCTCGCGGCGCATCGCGTGGCGCGAGGTGGTGACGATCGAAGCGGCCGAGGACTGGTCGGGGGGGCGTGTGCTGATCGAGCTGGTGCCCGGTCTGGAGGGCGGCCGGATCGTCGGTCTGCCGTTCGATCCGGACCTCGATCGGCATTCGCTGATCGACAGTTACGGGCTCGGCGCGGGCGAACTCGCGGCGCGGATGCGGGCGCTGAGAGCGGCGGCGATCGGCGCTCCGCCTGGTCCGTAGTGTTCCGCGCGGCGTCGCGGGAAACGCGGACGGCGGTTGCGGGCGGATCGGCCGAAGTGGTACCGATCGGCCCGTCGAGCGCTCGTCGGCGAAGCCCGAGCGCCACCCCGAACGTCGTGGAGACGGACCATGAAGCCTCTCGTCGCAGGCAACTGGAAGATGAACGGCGTCGCCGCCTCGGCCGCCGAACTCGAGGCGATGATCGCCGGCTACGATGCGGCGCTCGCCGCCGCGGTCGATCTGGCGATCTGTCCGCCGGCGACCCTGGTCGCGGCGCTCGCGGCGAAAGCCGGACCGATCGCGATCGGCGGTCAGGACTGTCACGCCAAGGTGTCGGGCGCCCACACCGGCGACGTCGCCGCCGAGCAGTTGAAGGACGCCGGTGCGTCGATGGTGATCGTCGGCCACTCCGAGCGCCGCACCGACCACGGCGAGACCGACGCGATCGTCAAGGCCAAGGCCGAGGCCGCCAAGCGCGCCGGTCTGGTGGCGATCGTCTGCGTCGGCGAGACCGAAGCGCAGCGCAAGGGCGGCAAGACCCTGGACGTGGTCGGCGCGCAGATCGGCGGTTCGCTGCCGGCCGGGATGACCGGCGCCGAACTGGTGATCGCCTACGAACCGGTCTGGGCGATCGGCACCGGGCTCGTCCCGACACTGGCCGACGTCGCCGAGGTCCACGGCTTCATCCGCGGCAGGCTCGTCGCGATGTACGGCAAGGAAGGCGAGAAGGTCCGGATCCTCTACGGCGGCTCGGTCAAGCCCTCGAACGCCAAGGAACTGCTGTCGGTGAAGGACGTCGACGGGGCGCTCGTCGGTGGCGCCAGCCTGAAGGCTTCCGACTTCCTGGCGATCGCTGCCGCCTACCGCTGAGGTGCGGCGTTTTTGCGCATCGCCTTCCCGCCGAGGCGGGGCTACAGCCGGTGCGCAGCGAAATGCCACGAACCCGGATCACCCACGACGATCCACGGTTCGGGGTCCGGCAGAAGGCGCTCCCTCGAGAGAGCGCCCGCGGAGGAAACGGGTTTCCCTCGAGGACGCCCGAGGAGAGTTCCCGATACAACGGGGGCGGAAAACACGAGAGAGGCGGCGGCTCCGCAGAGCTTGCCGCCTTTGTCGTTTCCGGGCCTCTCCCGGGCCGGCGCTCCGCCTTCGTGATCCGCATGTCGCGGACCCGCTCGCTCGTCCGCCCTCCGCCTCTTCCCGCGTGTCCGATCCCACCGTCTCGGTCGACGGGCCGGCGAATCGCAGTCGTGTGGGCGCGAGCCTCCCGAGATGTCGGGTCCGGACACGGTTCGGCCGCGCACCACCGGGGTGGGCGCGGCCGGTTTCGTCGTTCCTGCGGGGCGGAGAGGCGGAACGGTTCGATCAGCCGGCGTTGCGCTCGTCGATCGACCAGGCCCCGGCGCCGGCGAAGGCGAGGTAGAGGAACACGAAGGAGAACTGGATGGCGCTGTCGCCGCCGTTCAGGATCGGGAAGAAGCTCTTCGGCGCATGCGCCATGAAATAGGCGACCGCCATGAAGCCGGACAGCACGAAGGCGGTCGGGCGGACCCACAGGCCGACGATCAGCAGCAGCGAGCCGAGCACTTCCAGCGTACCGGCGAGGCCCATCAGCGAGAACACCTGAAGGCCGTCGAACATCGGGACGTGCGGGATGGCGAAGAACTTCGCGGTGCCGTGGGCGAGGAAGACCAGGCCGGTGGCGATCCGGAGGGCGGCGAGCGCCTTCGGGGAATGGGCGTTGAGCGTATCGGAGAGGGTCGACATCGAGGAGCGTCCTGTCTTCGGGGGACGGCGGCGCCGTCGTTTCGTTTCGGTGTCCCCAGGATGCCGTTTGCGAACGTCTCGCACGAGACCACCGGACGAAGACGCATCGTTCACTCGGGTCGAACGGCGGCGGCCCAATTCTCGCCCGATTGTATCGCGGTCGAACGATGCCGGTGGATCTCCGCGCCGGGCGCTCTGGAAACCTCCGGCGGGATCGTGTAAGACGCACGCGAACACCGTCCGCAGCGCCCGCTCGCGGACGTATTCCCGTTTGCGGCGCGTCCGGTTCGGTCGCCGCCGCCCCTCACAGCCGGTTGGGATCGATGGAAACCGTCATCATCGTGATTCATCTGATGTTGGTGCTGGCGCTGGTCGGCGTCGTGCTCCTGCAGAAGTCCGAGGGCGGAGCACTCGGCATCGGCGGTGGCGGCGGCTTCATGTCGTCGCGCGGCACCGCCAACGTGCTGACCCGGACCACCGCGATCCTCGGTGCCGGTTTCTTCGCGACCTCGATCGTGCTGGCGATCCTCGCCGGACGGCACGGCGATCGGCCGTCGTCGATTCTCGACCGGGCGCCGGCTTCGGCGACCCAGCCGGCGGCGCCGAGCGCTCCGGCCCAGCCGGCCGGGCAGGGCGGCGGCATTCTCGATCAGCTGCAGCAGATGCAGCAGAAGACCGCTCCGGCGGCGCCCGCGGCTCCTGCCGCGCCGGCCCCGAAGCCCGCTCCGTGAGGAGCCGCCGGTCGACCGGGGCGCAGGCGCCCCGGGTCTCGACCGGATCTCGTCGTCGTCGCCGGCCGCCTCGGGCGGTCCCCAAAACGTGTTCGGTGTGTGTCGTTCGCGGTCTCGCGAATCACGCCTCGATGAGCTAATGGTCGAATCCCATGGCGCGGTACGTCTTCATCACCGGCGGCGTGGTGTCTTCGCTCGGCAAAGGGCTTGCGTCGGCGGCCCTCGGAGCGCTCCTTCAGGCACGCGGTTACAAGGTTCGGCTCCGCAAGCTGGACCCCTATCTCAACGTCGATCCGGGGACGATGTCTCCGTATCAGCACGGCGAATGCTTCGTGACCGACGACGGGGCGGAGACCGACCTCGATCTCGGCCACTACGAGCGGTTCACCGGTCGTCCCGCCAACAAGCAGGACAACATCACCACCGGCAAGATCTACCAGGAGATCATCGCCAAGGAGCGCCGCGGCGACTACCTGGGCGGCACGGTGCAGGTGATCCCGCACGTCACCGATGCGATCAAGGAATTCATCACCACCGGCAACGAAGGCTACGACTTCGTGCTGATCGAGGTCGGCGGCACCGTCGGCGACATCGAGGGCCTGCCGTTCTTCGAGGCTATCCGCCAGCTCGGCAACGATCTGCCGCGTCATCACGCGGTCTACGTCCACCTGACGCTGATGCCCTACATCCCGTCGGCGGGCGAGTTGAAGACCAAGCCGACCCAGCACTCGGTCAAGGAGCTGCGCTCGATCGGCATCGCCCCGGACATCCTCCTGGTCCGTGCCGACCGGCCGATCCCGGAGAACGAGCGGCGCAAGTTGTCGCTGTTCTGCAACGTCCGGCCGAGTGCGGTGATCCAGGCACTCGACGTCAAGTCGATCTACGACGTGCCGATGGCCTATCACGAACAGGGCTTCGACACCGAGGTGCTC
>CALFRR010000174.1 GCA_937919435.1 uncultured Alphaproteobacteria bacterium
GGCAGGGTGATCCGGAAGAAGCGCTCGGTCGGCCCGCAGCCGAGATTGGCCGCCGCTTCTTCGTAGGAGCGGTTGATCGACCTGAGTGCGCTCTCGGTCATCAGATAGACGAAGGGGAAGAACTTCAGGCTGAACACCAGGAGGATGCCGGTGGTGCCGTAGATCGACGGCATCGCGATGCCGAAGCCGCGCAGGAACTTGGTCAGCCAGCCGTTGTTGCCGGCGACCAGGATCCAGGAATAGGCGCCGATGAACGGCGGCGACACCAGCGCCAGCACCGCCACCGTCGAGATCACGCTGCGGCCGGTCACCTCGAACCGGGCGACGCAATAGGCGAGCGGCACACCGATCAGGCAGGCGCCGATCATGCCGCCCGCCCCGACCAGCACGGTGTTCCAGAGCGCACCGAGATAGTAGGGATGGGTCAGCACCTTGGCGTAGTTGGCCAGGGTGAAGCCCTCGCTCTCCGGATCGACGAAGCCGACCACGAACACCTCGCAGATCGGCAGCACCAGCAGCACCGCCATCACCGCGAAGGCGAGGCCGAACACGATCGTCCAGAAATCGAGGCGGAACCGCCGGGCGGATCGGGGGGCGGCGGTCATCCGACGAGCCTCCCGGTCTCTCCGGTCTCGTAGAACAGGAGATCCGACGGGTCGAGCCGGACCTCCGCCGCGTCTCCCGGCTTCAGCGCCACCATCGCCGCCTCGGGGGCGACCAGCGCGTCGATCACCGTACCGCCGCAGTCGAGCGACACCTCGAGTTCGCGGCCGATGAACATCGCATGGCGCACCGTGCCGGCGATCCGCAGCCGCCCCGCGGCGTCGCCGGCCGGATCGAGAGCGAGTTCGACCTTCTCCGGCCGGATGGTGGCGACGAGTGCGCCGTCCGGCAGACCGGCGGGCCGCGCCGTCGCGAGGCCGGCGATCTCCAGCCGGTCGCCGGTCGCGACCGCCGCCAGCCGGTTGTTCGAACCGACGAAGGAGGCGACGAACAGATTGGCCGGCCGGCTGTAGATCTCCCAGGGGCTCGCCACCTGCTGGGCGATGCCGCCCCACATCACGCAGATTCGGTCGGAGACGGCGAGCGCCTCCTCCTGGTCGTGGGTGACGTAGATCGTGGTGATGCCGAACTCGCGTTGCAGGTCGCGGATGTCGCGTCTGAGCTCGAGCCGGAGCTTGGCGTCGAGGTTCGACAGCGGCTCGTCCATCAGCAGCACCTTCGGCCGGATCACCAGGGCGCGGGCCAGTCCCACCCGCTGCTGTTGACCGCCGGAGAGCTGGTGCGGCATCCGTTCGGCGAAGGGGCCGAGCTGGACCACCTCGAGGATCTCGCCGACCCGCTTCTTCAGCTCCGCTCCGTCGATCCTGCGTCGGCGCAGGCCGAAGGCGACGTTGTCGAACACCGACAGATGCGGGAACACCGCATAGTCCTGGAACACCATGCCGACGTCGCGCAGATGCGCCGGCTTGTCGCCGATCGATTCGTCGCCGACGTGGATCGTCCCGGCGTCCTGGGCGTGGAACCCGGCGATCGCCCTGAGCAGGGTGGTCTTGCCGCAGCCCGACGGGCCCAGGAGGGTGAAGAAGTCACCCGAGGCGATGTCGAGGGAAATGTTCTTCAGCGCTTCGAAAGCGCCGTAACGCTTCTTCAGATCGACGATTCTGACACCCGCCATGACCCACCCCGGTCGTCCTGCGGCCGGCCGCGGCGAAGCGGATCCGGCCCGTCGTCGCGCGACGACCCGCGTCGACGTCGCCGCCGACGCGGGTCGCGGATCGCTCACTTGGTGAGGATCATCTCGTTCCACTTGGCGAGCGCCGCCTTCTGGTAGCCGGCCGCCCATTCGATGTCGTAGGCGATCAGCTTCAGCGAGGTGAGCGGGGTCAGCCACGGCTGCGCCGCCACGTCGGCGCGCACCGGCCGGCGGCCGATCGAGGCGACCGCGGTCTGCGCCTCGAGCGACAGGACGTAGTCCATGAACCGCTTGGCGCCGGCGGCGTTCTGCGGAGTGGCGAGGATCGCCGAGCCGTCGGCCTGGGCGGTGGTGCCGTCGGCGGGGTAGACCACCTCGACCGGGCCGCCGCCGTTCTTGAAGCGCAGCGCGACGTCCTCGTTGTTGATGCCGATCGCTGCTTCACCGTCGTTGACGAACTTCGGCACCGCGCCGGACGAGGTCGCCAACTGGGTGTTGTCCATGATCTTGCCGTAGATCTCCCAGCCCTTGTCGAGCCCGTAGATCTGCAGCAGCGCGGCGAGCTGGATGTAGGACGACGACGACTTGTCGA
>CALFRR010000175.1 GCA_937919435.1 uncultured Alphaproteobacteria bacterium
GGTGGGCGGCGGCGGGAGCGTCGGCGGTGGGCGGGGCGAGCTCGACGACCAGACGGGCGAGCCCGCCGGGGTCGGGCGCGACGAGATCGGCCGAGACCAGTCGCATGGGGCGGTCGAGATCGAAGATCATCCGGACCCGGCCGGATCCGGCGTCGACGCGATGCCAGGCGGTGATCGCGCCGGCCGCGGCACGGGCGGCGTCACGGGGCAGGTCGAAGCGCGCCTTCGGCAGGTCGACGACGAGACGGGCCGGCCGGGTGGTCGAGAAGACCGTGAGGGGGACCGGTGTGGAGAGGTCGGCGAGGACGACGGTCGATCGCCCCGGAGCGGACAGGGTCACCGCGGCGACGACGAGACCGTCGGCGGCGACCGCTCTCCCGATCGTGAGCGCCGCGATGAGGAGAGAGAAGACGAGCCCGAAGACGCCGCGGCGACCGATGAACGGCGGCCGTGGACGGGTTCCGACGTCGTTTTCACCGAAGATCCGGCCGATGGCCATGGGTCTATCCTCGTTTCGGGCGCGCGTCGGCGACCGCGAATGCTCTCCTGCCTCCCGTCGCGGCTGCTCAGTCGGGCGGCAGTGCCGACGGATGCGGCTTGCATTGATGTATCGCCGACCTTAAGTATGCGCTCAAGGAATTCGTTCTCCTGCCGAATCCGTATCGGTGGCCATCGTGCCCCGTGACGGGACCGACCGGTGGACGTTCCGGCGGAGTCGACCATGCCGCATCGCTCTTTCGCTCGGGGCCTTCGAGCGGAAGGACGCCCGGGAGGCGGGTGCGGGGTGCGAGTCGGACGCGACGGCGTGTTTCGCCGTCGTCCGACCGACGACGGGGCCGGAAACGTCGTGGGTCTGCCGTCGAGGTCGGACGAAGGCGGGTGAAGCTCCTGGACAGCGCGCGTCGTCGCCACGAGGTCTGTCGGCGAGCACGGTGTTCTCACCCATGGGGAAGTCCCCCGTGGATACGTCGTCTCCGCGATCTTCGGGTTCGGTGGGCGGCGGATCCGAAGAGTCCGATCGGGTGTTCCCGATCCTCAATAACCCGAGGGGTCGACCGGAACCTCCATGCTCCACTCGACGACCGCAGACCGACGTGGCCGAGGGCCGGCGTTTCGCCGTCCGGGTGCGTCGGCGTCGTCGGATGGAACCGAGGTGACGCTCGCCCGCTTCGTCCCGTTCCTTCCCACGTCAACGATCCCCGACCGTGCCGTCACCCTCCTCGGGGTGAGGCGCGACCGCGGGGTCGCGGAGTTCATGCCTGATGGCCAACAAGATGCTCATCGACGCCACCCACCCGGAGGAGACCCGGGTGACGGTGGTGCGCGGCAACCGGGTCGAGGAATTCGACTTCGAGGCCGCTTCCCGCAAGCAGCTCAGGGGTAACATCTATCTCGCCAAGGTGACGCGGGTCGAACCGTCGTTGCAGGCCGCGTTCGTCGACTACGGCGGAAACCGCCACGGCTTCCTCGCCTTCTCCGAGATCCACCCCGACTACTACCAGATCCCGACCGCCGACCGTCAGGCGCTGCTCGAGGAAGAGGCCCGGATGCACTCCGAGGCCGACCGCGAGGAGAGCCGGCCGCGTCGCAAGCCGGCCAAGGCCCAGAAGGCCGAGGGCGAGGACGTCGTCGACGGCGATGCCGACGGCGAGGACAACGCCGACGAGCAGGTCGAGAGCGTCGGCTCCGAAGACGCGCTCGAGGAACTGCCGGAGCGCCGGCCGCAGCAGCGGCTGCGCCGCCAGTACAAGATCCAGGAAGTGATCAAGCGCCGCCAGGTGCTGCTGGTCCAGGTGGTGAAGGAGGAGCGCGGCAACAAGGGTGCGGCGCTGACCACCTATCTGTCGCTGGCCGGCCGTTACTCGGTGCTGATGCCGAACACGGCGCGTGGCGGCGGCATCTCCCGCAAGATCACTCAGCCGACCGACCGCAAGCGGTTGAAGACCATCGCCCAGGAACTCGAGGTTCCGGAGGGGATGGGCGTCATCGTGCGCACCGCCGGCGCCGCCCGCACCAAGGCCGAGATCAAGCGCGATTTCGAGTATCTCCTGCGCCTGTGGGAGAACGTGCGCGAGCTGACGCTGAAGTCCTCGGCGCCGAAGCTGGTCTACGAGGAGGGATCGCTGATCAAGCGGTCGATCCGCGACCTCTACAACAAGGACATCGACGAAGTGCTGGTCGCCGGCGAGGACGGCTACCGCGAGGCCAAGGACTTCATGCGCATGCTCATGCCGAGCCATGCCAAGAACGTCCAGGCCTATCGCGAGCCGACCCCGGTGTTCACCCGCTTCGGGGTGGAGAGCCAGCTCGACGCGATGTTCAGCCCGCAGGTCACCCTGCGCTCGGGCGGCTACATCGTGATCAACCAGACCGAGGCGCTGGTCTCGATCGACGTCAACTCCGGCAAGTCGACCCGTGAGCACAACATCGAGGACACGGCGCTCGCCACCAACCTCGAAGCCGCGGAAGAGGTCTCCCGCCAGTTGCGCCTGCGCGATCTCGCCGGCCTGATCGTCATCGACTTCATCGACATGGAGGAGAACCGGAACAATCGGGCGGTCGAGCGCAAGCTCAAGGAGTGCCTGAAGAACGACCGGGCTCGGATCCAGGTCGGCCGGATCTCGCATTTCGGTCTGATGGAGATGAGCCGCCAGCGCATCCGCACCGGCGTGCTGGAGAGCTCGGTGGTGATCTGCCCGCACTGCGGCGGTACCGGCATGGTGCGCTCGACCGAGTCGGTGGCGCTGCACGTGCTCCGCAGCCTCGAAGAGATGCTGCTGAAGGCGGTCACCCACGATCTGATCGTGCGGACCCGGACCGCGGTCGCCCTCTACATCCTCAACAACAAGCGCGGCCATCTCGCCGACCTCGAGAAGCGCTTCGGGCTCGACGTGACCATTCTGGCCGACGAGCACGCTTCGACCGGCGGTCACCTGTTCATCGTCGACAAGGGCGATCCGGTGATCCCGCGTCCCGACCGGCCCGAGCCGGCGGCCTTCGTCCCTCAGATCGAGGAAGACGACGTCGTCGAGGAGGTCGAGGACGAGGTCGATACGGAAGCCGAAGAGACCGTGCGCGAGGAGCGTTCCGGCGAGCCGCGCGGCGAGAGCGACGGCGAAAGCCGCCGTCGTCGGCGCCGTCGTCGGCGGGGTCGTGGTCGCAACGGCGAGGAGACTCAGGGGCAGGCCTCCGAAGGCTGGTCCGCAGAGGAGTCGGAAGCCGACGGTGACGCCGAAGAGGGCGATGCGGACGGCGAAGAGTCGGACGGCGCCGGCGAAGGTGCCGACGGTGGGCTCGACGCTTCCGGCGCGCCGCGTCGGCGGCGTCGGCGGGGCCGTCGCGGTGGCCGCCGCAACCGTGGCGACGAAGCCGCGCCGCGGACCGGCGACGCCGATGGCGAAGCCGGTGTGCGCGAGGCGGACGAGGCCGGGGCGGACGCCGACGCGGCGGACGGGGCCGAGCCGGTCGCGGTCGAGGCGGCGGTCGAGGTGACCGAAGTGGTCGCCGAGAGCCCCGCGCCGGTCGTCGAAGAGCCGGAGATCACCGTCGAGGTCGGGCCGATCGCGGCCGAGGCCACCGCGGTCGTCGAGGCCGCCGACGTCGTGGTGCTCGATCGGGAGACGCTCGAAGCGGAAGTGACGGCGCTCGAAGCCGCGGCGGAAGCCGAGGTCAAGGCGGCGAAGCCGAAGCGGGCCCGGGCACCACGCAAGACCCCCGCGAAGAGCAAGAAGGCGGCGGAAGCCGCTGCGCCCGCAGCGGAAACCGTCGCAGCCGCTCCGGTGGAGGCTCCGGCCGAACCGGCCACCGAAGTCGTGGTGCCGGTGGTCGAGGTCGCTCCGGCTCCGGTCGAAGCCCCGGCTCCGGTCGAGCCGGTGGCGGAAGCTCCGGCGGCCGAGCCGGTCGAAGACGAAGCGACGTCCGCACGTTCGGAGAAGCCCGAGCCGGTGTCGACCGAGCTGGCGCCGGATCAGCCGCGCAAGTCCGGCTGGTGGTCGCGCAAGGGCTTCCTCTGAGCCCATCGGACAGACGCAGACGAACGGAAGGCCGGGAGCGATCCCGGCCTTTCTGCTTCCGAGGGTACGGGGTCACCGGATCGTCGGTTGCCCTCGGCGGCGGCCCCGGCGCGGCCTGTCGGCGGAGCAACGGTTCCGGGCGGGCCCTCCGAGCCCGACTCTCCCTCCGCGGGCCGGCCGAGGCTCTGCGGCGAGCGGCGGCACTTGGGACCGCCGAGATCTCGACGTCGGCGTCCGGCGGCTCCGCATGGTCGGTGCGTCCCTCGACGTATCCGCCTCGGGAATCGGACCACGGCCCTTGGGCGGCCGGCCGGGTGCCTCCGCAGCCCGACGTCCCCGGCGCGTTCCGGCGGCGTGCCGGAGGCCGGTAGAGCAACCTGCGGGGCGAGAGGCCGGGCGGCCCAGCTCCTCGGGCTACGGCCGAAGCCCGGGGCGTCACGCGCGTCGCCGTCCTCGAGCGGGTGAGGATCCGAGAATCGCGGCTTCGGCGCGGCGGGCGAACGGCCGTCGGCAGATGCGCCGTGGACGCCGATGGGACACTGCGGCGTGTGATCGGGGATGGGCCGGACGGCGTGTCGTCGCTCGCGGCCCGACTTCACATCTGTACGACGAATAACCAATAGAAAACAAATACTTATATTTGTTTTCGAAAGTTTTATATGAGAAACGGTGTTGCTCGGTGAGTAGGACGAAATTCCCATTCATATCCGATGGTTATAGGAATATTTTCTGGCGTCACTTCAGCCAGCCGCCGATCCGCTCGATCGCCTCTTCGACGTCGGCGCGGGTGCCGGCGAAGGAGAAGCGGACATAGGACGCGCCGCGGGCCCGATCGAAGTCGGCGCCGGGCGTCGCGGCGACCCCGGCCTCGTTCAGCATCCGCCGGACGAAGTCGAGGCTGTCGTTGGAGAAGCGGGCGCAGCTCGCATAGGCGTAGAAGGCGCCGTCGATCGGCAGGAGATCGGTGAAGCCGAGCCGCGGCAGCGCATCCATCAGCAGGGCGCGGTTGTCGGCATAGCCGGCCCGGACCCGATCGAGGATGACGGTCGAGGCGGGATCGAAGGCGGCGATCGCCGCGCGCTGGGAGATCTCGTTGTTCGACAGGGTGAGGTTCTGGGCGAGCCGGTCGATCGGCCGGGTCAGCACCTCCGGCATGATCATCCAGCCGATCCGCCAGCCGGTCATGCAGTAGTACTTCGAGAAGGAGTTGATCACGATCGCCCGCGGCGAGGAGGCGAGCGCCGTCGCCTGGGCGCCGTTGTGGACGAGGCCGTGGTAGATCTCGTCGGAGACGAACCACAGGCCGAGATCGTCGGCGGCACGCACCAGCGCGTCGAGCGCGGCGGGCGTGTACATCGTCCCCGTCGGGTTGGCCGGGCTCGCCACCAGGATGCCGTCGAGCGGCTTCTCGGCGTGGGCGGCGCGGATCATCTCCGGGGTCAGAGCCCACCGGGTGTCGCGGCCGCATTCGATCTCCACCGCTTCGAGCCCGAGCGCGCCGAGCAGGTTGCGATAGGCGGGGTAGCCCGGCGTCGGCAGCGCGATGCGGGCGCCGGGGGCGAAGGCGGCGAGGAAGGCGAGGGTGAAGGCGCCGGACGAGCCGGCGGTCACCGCCACCCGCTCGGGCGCCACGTCGATGCCGTAGGTGCGGGCGTAGTGGGCGGCGATCGCCTCGCGCAGCGGTCGGATGCCGAGCGCTTCGGTATAGCCGAGCGGGCCGTCGAGGGCGCGTTTGGCCGCCTCGATCACCGGCCGCGGTGCCGGCGCGCCGGGCTGGCCGACCTCCATGTGGACCACCCGTCGGCCGGTGCGTTCGAGGGCCACGGCCTCGCCGAGCACCTCCATGGCGATGAACGGCGCAACGAGGGCGCGTTCGGAGGGCTCGAAGCGGGGCATCGGGAAGTCCTCGTGGGAGCGTGACGGGGGCGGATCAGAAGACCGGTGTCTTCAATCGCTGCTCGGAGAGCCAGAGGGCGAGGTTGGCGAGGGTCAGGTCGTGCATCGCCTTGCGGGTCTCGCGGGTCGCCGAGGCGACGTGCGGGGTCAGCACGACGTTGTCGAGGGCGCGCAGCACGTCGGGCACGTGCGGCTCGTCGACGAAGACGTCGAGGCCGGCGCCGGCGATGATCCCCTTCTCCAGCGCGGCGATCAGCGCCGGCTCGTCGACCACGCTGCCGCGGGCGACGTTAACCAGGAAGCCCTGCGGCCCGAGCGCCTGTAGTTCGGCGGAGGAGATCAGGTTGCGGGTCGCGGCGCCGCCGGGGCAGGTCAGGACCACCACGTCGGCCCAACGGCAGAGATCGACCACCGTCGGCAGATACTCGAACGACACGTCGGGATCCGGCCGGCGGTTGTGATAGGCGATGGTCATGTCGAAGCCGGCGGCGCGGCGCGCCACCACCTTGCCGATCCGGCCGAGGCCGACGATGCCGAGCTTCTTGCCGGAGACCTTGGTGGCGAGCGGAAAGGCTCCCTTCTCCCAACCACCGGCGCGAAGATGACGCTCGCTGGCACCGATCCGGCGCATGGTGTCGAGGGTCAGCGCCATGGCGAGATCGGCGACGCAGTCGTCGAGCACCGTCGGCGTGTTGGACACGACGACGCCGCGGCGGCGGGCGGCGGCGAGATCGATCGAATCGGTGCCGACGCCGAAGGAGCAGATCGCCCGGAGCTTCGGCATCTTCGCCATCAGCGCCTCGTCGGCGCCCTTCATGGTCGAGGTGGCGACGACTTCGATGTCGGCGGCCTCGGCGGCGAATCGTGCCTGGCCCTCGGGGGTCCAGAGTTCGATCACGTCGGCGATCGCCTTCAATCCCGCGTTGAAATCCGGGCTCAGCGGCGAGACCTGCACCACGGTCTGCTTTTCGGCCACCATCGGGTCTTCTCCCTCGTCTTCTGTCGGCAGCGAGGATCGTCGGACGGACGGCCGGACGCAAGGGCCGTTTCGTCGCTCTGCGGTACGCGCATGGCGTGCGCGTCGGCGGTCTTCGGCGCGGCTCGAGGGAAAGTGATGCCCCCTCCCCGACCCGATCTCCCGGCCGCCCGGCTCCTGCCCTATAAGCCGATCATCATCGCCGTCCCGCCCAACGCGCCCCGAGGTCCGTCCATGCCGAAGCGTCTCGCCGTTCTTCTCGCCCTCGCCTTCGGTCTGTCGCCCCTGGCGCCGGCGGGCGCGCAGGAGAAGCCGCTCGATCGTGCGGCGATCGAGAAGATCGTCCACGAGTACATCGTCCAGCACCCCGAGGTGCTCGAAGAGGCGATGATGGCGCTCGACAAGAAACAGCAGGCCGCCGCCGCCGAAGGCCAGGCCAAGGTGTTGGCCGAGAAGGCGGCTCTGCTGTTCGACAGCAAGCGGCAGGTGGTGCTCGGCAATCCGAAGGGGGACGTGACGCTGGTCGAGTTCTTCGACTACAACTGCGGCTACTGCAAGCGGGCGCTGCCCGACATGCTCGGGATGATCGATCGCGACCGCAATCTGAAGGTCGTGCTGAAGGAGTTCCCGGTGCTCGGGCCGAGCTCGGTCGAGGCGGCGAAGATCGCGGTCGCGGTCCAGCGGATCGCGCCGGACAAATATCTCGACTTCCACAAGCGGCTGCTCGGCGGACGCGGCGAGGCCAACAAGGCGCGCGCGCTGGAGGCGGCGACCGGTGCCGGCATCGACGGCGCGGCGCTCGACAAGGCGCTCGGCGACCGCGAGATCGGGGCGACGCTCGAGGAGGTCTACGGGCTCGCCACCGGCCTCGGGCTGAACGGCACCCCGTCCTACGTGGTCGGCACTCAGGTGGTCCCGGGTGCGGTCGGGATCGCCCGTCTCGAAGAGGCGGTCGGCAAGGCGCGCTGCGCCGCCTCCGGCAAGTGCTGAGGCGGTTCGTCCCGCCGGACGGCGCAGCCGACGGTGGACGACGGCGGGTGCCGGCGGCGCCCCTCCCCCGCGGCACTTGTTCGCGCCCCCGCCGCCGCCTATAAAGCGCCGACACGCGAGGCCCCGACGGGCTCCGGCCGGCGATCTCCCGGCGGACCACCCGGACGATCGGCGGCGGTGATGCCGCGAACCGCCGATCCCACGGCCCTCGCCGGCGACCTCCGTCGGCTCTCTGCCGTCGGGAAACGAGAAGAGACACGATGGCCGCTCCCAAGAAGCCCTTCGACAGCGACTTCATCCGCGAACTGGCGCTGCTGATCGCCGAAACCGATCTCTCCGAGATCGAAGTGGCGCAGGGGGATCTGAAGATCCGCGTCGCCCGCAACGTCCACATCACCGCTCCGGTGACGGTCGCCGCTCCGGCGATCGCGGCCGCGGCGCCGCAGCCGGCGGCTCCGACCTTCATGCCGTTCGGGGCTCCGGCCGCCGAGACGCCGGCGGAAGGCGACTGGAGCCGGCATCCCGGTCTGATCAAGTCGCCGATGGTCGGCACCGCCTATCGCGCCCCGTCGCCCGGTGCGGCGCCGTTCGTCGAGGTCGGCGACAAGGTCCGCGAAGGCCAGACGCTGCTGATCATCGAAGCGATGAAGACGATGAATCAGATCCCGGCGCCGGCGTCGGGCACCGTCCTGGCGATCCTCTACGACGATGCCGGTCCGGTCGAGTACGATCAGCCGCTCGTCGTCATCGCCTGACGGGGAACCCCCATGTTCCAGAAGATCCTGATCGCCAACCGCGGTGAGATCGCCCTCCGGGTCCTGCGCGCCTGCAAGGAACTCGGCATCCGCACGGTGGCGGTCCATTCGACCGCCGACGCCGACGCGATGCACGTCCGGCTCGCCGACGAGAGCGTCTGCATCGGCCCGCCGAAGGCGGCGGACAGCTATCTGAACATCCCCCAGCTGGTCGCGGCCTGCGAGATCACCGGCGCCGAAGCGGTCCATCCGGGCTACGGCTTCCTGTCGGAGAATGCCCGCTTCGCCGAGATCGTCGAGGCGCACGGGGTGAAGTTCATCGGTCCGTCGTCCGAGCACATCCGGATCATGGGCGACAAGATCGAAGCGAAGCGCACCGCCAAGCGGCTGGGCATCCCGGTCGTCCCCGGCTCCGACGGCGCGCTCGACACCGAAGCGGCGGCGGTCAAGTTCGCCGACGAGATCGGTTATCCCGTGCTGATCAAGGCGTCGGCCGGCGGCGGCGGACGCGGCATGAAGGTGGCGCGCTCGTCCGACGAGGTGCCGGAGGCCTATGCCACCGCACGGGCCGAGGCGAAGGCGGCGTTCGGCGACGATTCCGTCTACATGGAGAAGCTGCTGCTCACCCCCCGCCACATCGAGATCCAGGTTCTCGGCGACGGCAAGGGCGGCGCGATCCATCTCGGCGAACGCGACTGCTCGCTGCAGCGGCGCCATCAGAAGGTCTGGGAAGAGGCGGGTTCGCCGGCGCTGACCCCGGCCGATCGCGATCGGATCGGCGAGATCTGCGCCAAGGCGGTGGCCGGGCTCGGCTACGCCGGCGCCGGGACGATCGAGTTCCTCTACGAGAACGGCGAGTTCTATTTCATCGAGATGAACACCCGTCTCCAGGTCGAACACCCGATCACCGAGGCGATCACCGACATCGACATCGTCAACGAACAGATCCGGGTCGCCTGGGGCGCCGGTCTGTCGGTCGGCCAGAAGGACATCGAGTTCAAGGGCCACGCGATCGAGTGCCGGATCAACGCCGAGAACGCGCAGACCTTCGCGCCGTCGCCCGGCAAGATCACCTATTACCATCCGCCGGGTGGTCTCGGGGTTCGGGTCGACAGCGGCGTCTATCAGGGCTACCGGATCCCGCCCTACTACGACAGCCTGATCGGCAAGCTGATCGTCCACGGTCGTGACCGCGAGGAGTGCCTGATGCGGCTCAGGCGCTGTCTCGACGAGTTCGTCGTCGACGGCATCGAGACGACCATCCCGCTGTTCCGCCGGTTGATCGACAATCCCGACATCGCCGCCGGACGGTTCGACATCCATTGGCTCGAGCGGTTCCTCGACGGCGAGGCGGCGGCGGTCTGACGACCGCCGTCCCCATCCGGCCGACGGAGGTCGCCCTCCCCTTGCCCCGCAAGACGCTCACCGCCGATCTGCTGCTCGACGCCTATGCCACCGGCATCTTCCCGATGGCGGAATCGGCGGACGATCCGAGCCTGTTCTGGGTCGAGCCGGAGCGGCGCGGGATCATTCCGTTCGACGGCTTCCACGTCGGCCATCGGCTCGCCCGGACCGTCCGCTCGGATCGGTTCGAAGTCAGCGTCGACGTCGACTTCGAAGCGGTCGTCGACGGTTGCGCGGCGCCGGCTCCGGGGCGTGACGGGACCTGGATCAACGCCGAGATCCGCCGCCTCTACGGCGAGCTGTTCGCCCGCGGTCAGGTCCACACCGTCGAGACGCGGCGCGACGGCCGGCTGGTCGGCGGGCTCTACGGGGTCCGGTTGGGCGGCGCCTTCTTCGGCGAGAGCATGTTCAGCACCGAGACCGACGCTTCGAAGGTGGCGCTGGTGCATCTCGTCGCGCGGCTGCGCATGGGCGGCTTCACGCTGCTCGACACCCAGTTCCTGACCAGCCATCTCGGCCGGTTCGGGGCGATCGAAATTCCCCGGCGGGCCTACAAGATGCTTCTGGCGCGCGCTCTTCCGGTCACCGCCGACTTCCATCGGCTGACGCCGCCGGGCGGCGGCGTCGACGGCCGTACGGCGTTGGCTGCGCTCGGCGGCACGGCGCCGTAACGGCCCGATCCGGACGAATCCGGACATGGACCGCTTCGCGGCGGTTCCGGTCGACGAGGACGGATCAGCGGGTCGGTTTGGCGGCGGGAGTGTTCTGGCCCTGAGCGGGGGCCGGGGCAGCGGGCGTCTGTGCTGCGGGCGCCGGCTGTGGAGACGACTGGCCATGGCCGTTGGTCGGCGCCGGCTTCGCGCTCTCCGACGAAGCCGCCCTGCAGTCGGTCAGCCACACGTCGTAGACGGCGTGTTCGACGGCGTGCAGGCCCGGGCTGTCGGCATACATCCAGCCGGAGAAGATGCGGCGGATCTTGTTGTCGAGGGTGATTTCGTCGACCTCGACGAACGAGGTGGTGAGCGGCGCCACCGTCGGCGGGCGCGAATAGCAGACCCGCGGGGTCACCTGGAGCGCGCCGAACTGCACCGTCTCGTCGATCGCCACGTCGAACGAAATGATCCGCCCGGTGATCTTGTCGAGGCCGGAGAAGGTGGCGATCGGATCGGCGATCTTGTTGCCGTCGTCGGCGGGCAGCGGCAGCACCGGCGTCTTCGTGCCGCCGGCGGGAGCGGCGACGGCTGCGGAAACGGCGACGACCGTCGTCAGTGCGGCGGCGGAGAGGCGAGCTGCGAAAGATGACTTCGACATCGGAACCCGGCGGAGAGAGACACGGGGAGGACGAAACGGCGACCGATCGTCGGCCCGTTCTCTGGCGCTTCCGTGTGGCGAAGGCGAGGCGGCGGAGGTGCCGCCCGCGATCATTCCGGCTGCCAGGCCCGATAGTCGCCGTGCGTCGCGGCGCGACGTCCGGTGGCGAGCAGCGAGCCCTGCGGCCGATGGGCGGCAGCCGTGCCGGTCGGGTTCGGCAGATGCGGCTTTTCCCAGGCGTGCGGCGTGTAGGTCTCGTCGAGCGGCGTGACGTCGACCCGGTGGTGCATCCAGCCGTGCCAGCCGGGCGGGACCGCCGAGCCGTCCTGGTCGGCGGCGAAGATCACCCAGCGACGCTCGTAGCCGAGGGCCGGGTCGATGGCGCCGCCGCGGGTCCGGTAGTAGCGATTGCCGAATTCGTCTCGGCCGACGAGTTCACCGTGGAGCCTGGTGTGGACCAGGGTGCCGAAGGTGACGTCCTTCCACCACGTGAGCAGCAACAGCAGAAATCTCATCATCGGCGTCGCCTCATCAATCGCAGAGGCCGTCATGCCATGCGCGACCGTGCCTGTCCAGTCGCCGTTTCGGCCGGGGTGCGCCGCAGGGGAACGCCGAGGCCGGGCGACAGGCTGCGACCTTTGACCGCGCGCACCATCGGCTCCTCGGGGGACGGCTCGACGATCGGCGGCGGGGCGATCTTGGGGGCCTGGGAGCGCTTGTAGCGCTGCTCGACCTCGGCCAGACGGTAATCGGTCCAGGCGCGGCGGGCCCGGGTCTCGCCGAGCCGCTGGGTGCGATCCTCCAGCGCGAAGATACCGGCTCCTTCGTCCCAAACGAACTGACGCTGATCGGCGATCACCGCCTCGATTCGCTTCATCACGTTGGCCGGCGACAGCGGCTTGACCAGCACGTAGTGGACGCCGCAGTCGATCGCCTGCTCGATCAGGGCGCGCTTGGCGTGGGCGGTGAGGAGAATCGTCGGCACCGTGGCGAGGGCGCCAGCGCGGGGACCGCGCATCCGGCGGACCAGAGCGAGTCCGTCGAGGCCGGGCATCATCCAATCGGTGAGGAGAATGTGCGGCGGTTCGACGGTCATCGCGTCGAAGGCGGCCATCGCCGAATCGAAGGTGCGGACGCGGGCGACGCGGGAGGCGATCAGGATGGTGCGGACGATCGCCTGAATCGGCTTCGAATCGTCGACCACGACCACGTCGAGGTCGGTCAGCGCCTTGCCCTGCGCCCGATTCATCCGCATCGATGGTTCCCCCGGCGCCCGGCGGCGCGTCATCCGGCCTTTCACGGATCCCCGACGAGATCCTTCGGCAACGAAAGCGATCCTGTCATGTCGGGTTGAAGGAGCGGTTCCGGGCGAGCGGGCAATTCACATCGAATTCGAACGAAATCCCCGAACGGTTTCCGAGACATGGCTCGTGCCAACGGGTCGTCCCCGTTTTCCACACCCGCCAACCACTATATTTAGATGGCGGCACGCCGCGCCCCCCATCGCTTGACGCCCTCTCCTGAGTCGGACTACCAAGGTCGGGTGCCCAGTACCGGGTGGCGATGCGATCGCCGCCGACGCCCGGATCCTCAGAGTAAGCCGCCCGTCGTAGGCCCGAGTGCGCACCGTCCGTGAGGTCGGGGCGTCCGGAGGCGTGCGCTCGCGCTCGCTCGGGGGGGATCGGTGGATGTCTTGGATAACTCGTCGTTAACGCTATATTTGGTGTTTGCGACGAGCCTGGGTACAAGATATCCGTTCTCGCAGACGGAATCATCGAAGCGCGGAGGCGGACGGCCTCCGCACCGGACGTCGGAACGAGGGAAGCGCGCGCGACGCGTCTTCCGGGCTCTGAGGATCGAAGTCATGCGCATCGAACGCCGCTTCACGACGGCCGGCCAGTCTCCCTATCGGGACATCGAGTTCCGTACCGCGACGAGCGAGATCCGCAATCCCGACGGTTCCGTGGTGTTCCATCTCGACGGCATCGAAGTTCCTTCGGCCTTCTCGCAGGTCGCCGCCGACATCCTCGCTCAGAAGTATTTCCGCAAGGCGGGTGTGCCGGCTCGACTGAAGCGCGTCGAGGAGCCGACCGTTCCCTCGTGGCTGTGGCGCTCGGTGCCCGACGAGGAGGCGCTCGCCCAGATTCCCGAGGCCGAGCGATTCGGCTCCGAGCGCGACGCCCGTCAGGTGTTCGACCGGCTCGCCGGCACCTGGACCTATTGGGGCTGGAAGGGCGGCTACTTCGATTCGGAGGCCGACGCCCGCGCCTTCTTCGACGAGATCCGGGCGCAGCTCGCCCGCCAGCTCGTCGCGCCGAACAGCCCGCAGTGGTTCAACACCGGTCTGCACTGGGCCTATGGCATCGACGGGCCGAGCCAGGGCCATTTCTACGTCGACTTCGAGACCGGTGAGCTGGTCCGCTCGGCGTCGGCCTACGAGCACCCGCAGCCGCACGCCTGCTTCATCCAGTCGGTCGCCGACGATCTCGTCAACGAAGGCGGGATCATGGACCTGTGGGTGCGCGAGGCGCGGCTGTTCAAGTACGGCTCCGGCACCG
>CALFRR010000176.1 GCA_937919435.1 uncultured Alphaproteobacteria bacterium
CGCCGCCGCCCACGGCCTCGCGCGGATCTCCGTCGCCGAGCTGATCGCCTGGCGCCGCGGCGCCGAGGCGGTGCGGCCGTTGATGCGCAGCATGGCCGATCTCGTCCGCCGGACACGGCCGGCCGACCCGCCGGCCGCCTGAACGTTCGAAGGTTTCCCTGTCGCCGGTCGCGGACCGGCCGAACTCCGGGGCCGATGTCCGATCGACGTCGATCCCGGGCCGTGGCCGTGCCGCCCCATGGCCGCGGGGTCCCTCGGAAGAAGGAAGACGGCCCCCGTCCTCACATTCCGAGAGGCGAGGGGAGGCGCCCGACCGACCGGGGCGCCTCCCCGTGACCTCGCCGTCTCGCGCGGTCGGATCGGGACGACGCGGCAGAACTCCGCCATTCGGTGCCGACGACTCCGTCGGAGGGAGATGCGCCGCGGTCCGGACCGAACGCCCGCGATCCCGGCTCCGTCGGCGGCGGGTGCCCGTCGGCGTTCACGGTCGGCCTTGCTCCCCTCGAAAACCTCCCGTCGCTCGCCGGCGGACGCGGGTTCGTCGGTCGGCGGCGCGCGTCGTCCCGCCGGATCGACGTCGGGGACCGGCGCGCTGCCCTTGGGGCATGCGACGAAAGTGTATCGATACACAGACCGTCCGAAAATGCCGTGGCGGGAGGCTGCCGCGGCATCTCGTCCCGCGCCCGGAGCCGTCGGGCGTCTCTCTCTTCTCCGATCTGCGGCGCGTCCCTGCGCCGCACGGCGAAACGGAAAAGCTCGGAAACAGCCGGTTTTCTGCGCGTCCGAGGTCTCGCCGGACCCGCACCGGCGTCGGGCCTCGCCACCGGACCCACCCTCTGTTTTCGAGCGCCGCGATCGGATGCGAGGCGCGGCCGCGGCTCCGGCGGCGTCTTGTGTTGCGGTCAGTGTATCGATACACTAAAACGGTCGTCGTGAGATCGCCATCCTTCGGTCGATCTCCGGAGTGCGCTCGGGCCGGTCGGTCCGAGCGAAGTGAAGGATCCGGCCGTCGCCACCGTGCGCGGCGCCGGTCGGCGAGCCGCCGCGAGAGCGCGCCGTCCAGACAACCAAGGGAGGTTCCCGATGAAAGTCCGCTCCGTCCTCGCCTCGCTGCGCATCGCCGGCCTCGCCGTCGTCGCGGCGATGCTCGTCGCCGCGCCGCGATCGGCCGAGGCTGCCCCGCAGGTCTCGCTGCGCATGTATTCCTCGCTGCCGGCCGACGACAACTCCGCCCACTACGTCTGGTACGCCAAGTTCAAGGAAGCGCTCGAGGCCCGCACCAAGGGGGCGGTCGAGGTCAACTTCTTCCCCAATGCCCAGCTCGGCAAGGAAGCCGACGCGATCCAGCAGGTTCGGCTCGGCGCCATCGATCTGATGGTCTCCGGCACCTCGATCTGGGCGACGATCGCCCCGGAGATCGGCGTGCTCGACCTCGGCTATCTGTTCGACGGCTACGCGCAGGTCGGCAAGTCGCTCGACGGCGCCGCCGGCAAGACCCTCGGCGATCTGCTCGAGCAGAAGTCCAACGTCCGCGTTCTCGGCTTCGGCTTCTCGATGGGCGCCCGCAACGTCTACACCCGCAGCCCGGTGAAGACCCCGCACGATCTCGACAACGTCAAGGTCCGCGTCCTGCCGGTGCCGAACTTCCTCGCCACCCTGAAGGCGATGGGCGTCACGCCGATCCCGATGCCGGGCGGTGAAGTCTATTCCGGCCTGCAGATGGGCGTCATCGACGGTCTCGAGCACGACGCGGCGACGGTTCTCGCCTCCAAGTTCTACGAGATCGCCAAGTACTGCACGCTGACCCGGCACATCTACAATCCGATCGTCGTCGTGGTGAACAAGCGCAGCTTCGACCGGGTCCCGGCCGCCCTCCGGCCCGACTTCCTCGCCGCCGCCGCGGAGGCGACCGCCTGGGAGCGCGGCGTCGCCGAAGCCGCGGAAGCCAAGGCCTTCGAGGAACTGAAGGCGCGCGGCGTCGTCGTCTCCGAGACCGATGCCGCCTACTTCCGCACCGCGGTGAAGCCGGTCTGGGCCGAGTTCGCCGCCAAGTACCCGGTCGCCGCCGAAGTCCTGCGGCAGATCGAATCCGGATCGAAGTGAGCCCGGAGGCGGCCCGCGCTCCGTCGCCGCGACGGACCGGCGGGCCGCCTTCCTCCAGCCTTCCGACGCCTTCCCGTCGGTCGACGGGCCGATCACGAACAGGGTGGAAAGCCATGACAGCGCTCGCAGAGAGCCGGAGCGGAGGCGCGCCGACGCTGCTCCGCAGTCTCAGCCATCGTCTCACCGGGATCACCGCCTTCGTCGGCGCGGTGGCGCTCGCCGCCGACGTCGCCGTCGTCTTCGCGTCGGTGATCTGGCGCTATCTCCTGCATTCGCCGCTCGACTGGGCCGAGGAGGTGGCGCGTGCGCTGATGGTCACCCTGGTCTTCGCCGGCGTCGCCACCGCCACCGGCCGCGGACGCCACATCGGCGTCGATCTCTTCCTCGACCGGGTGCCCGAGCGCGCCCGTCGGATCATCGCCCACGCCGGCCGCTGGGTGGTGTTCGCGGTGTCGGTCGGCCTCTCCGTCTCCGCCTGGGATCTCCTGCAGGCGTCCTTCGACCAGACCACCGAGACCGGTCTGCCGCAGGCGATCTACGTCGTTCCGGTGCTGATCGGTGCCGCCGTCATGGCGGTCGCGGCGCTCGAACACGCCTGGGAGGGACCGACCCCGGTGATCCTCGCCGGCGCCGGGGCGCTGGTCGCGGCGATCGTCGTCGGTCACCTCTTCCTCTCGGTGTGGCCGGACCCGGCCGCCGCGCCGGGCTGGCTGATGATCCTCTGCTTCGTCCTCTGCGTGGTCTGCGGCATTCCGATCGCCTTCTCGATCGGCATGGCGGCGATGAGCTACTTCCTGGCCTCGCCGTTCCTGCCCTTCACCTTCTTCTCCCAGCAGGTGGCGGCCGGCGTCGATCACTTCGTGCTGCTGTCGATCCCCTTCTTCCTGCTCGCCGGTGCGGCGATGGAAGTGAACGGCATGTCGAGCCGGCTGGTCGAACTGATCGTGCGCGGCATGGGCCGGGTGCGCGGCGGCCTCGGCGTCACCGTCGTCGTCACCATGGCCTTCTTCTCCGGCATCTCCGGCTCGAAGCTCGCCGACGTCGCCGCGGTCGGCGGCGTCCTGATGCCGGCGGTGCGCCGGGTCGGCCATTCGAGCGAGGATTCGGCCGGTCTGTTCGCCGCCTCCGCGGTGATGGCCGAGGCGATCCCGCCCTGCGTCAACCTGATCGTCATCGGCTTCGTCGCCAACATCTCGATCGGCGCGCTGTTCGTCGCCGGCCTCGTCCCGGCGGCCCTGCTGATGATGATGCTGGTGATCGCCGCGGTGGTCTTCGGGCGACCGGTCGACGTCGATGCCGCCTATCCCGTGCGCATGCCGATGCGCCAGCTGATCCTCGGTGCGGCGGTCGGTCTGATCATGATCCTGATGATCGGCCGCGGCGTCGTCGCCGGTATCGCCACCTCGACCGAGATCTCGGCCTTCGCCGTGGTCTACGCGCTGGTGGTCGGCCGGCTCGCCTTCCGCGAACTGACGGTGAAGGCGACGCTCGATCTGTTCGTCCGGGTGGCCGCCAACTCCGGCATGCTGTTGTTCATCGTCGCCGCCGCCGGCAGCCTGTCCTACGCGCTGACCATCCAGATGATCCCGCAGACCATGGCCGCCGGGCTGGTGTCGCTCGCCCAGCACTACGGCGGCGGCCTGTTCCTGGTGCTGACCCTGTTGATGGTGGTGGTCTTCGGTGCGGTGCTCGAAGGGGCGCCGGCGTTGATCATCCTGGCGCCGATCCTGGTGCCGATCGCCGTCCAGCTCGGCTACAGCTCGCTTCACTACGGCATCCTGGTGGTGCTGACCATGGGCCTCGGGCTGTTCTCGCCGCCGGTCGGCCTCGGGCTCTATGCCACCTGCGGCGTCTGCGACGTCCAGATGAAGCACGTGATCCGGCCGATGATGAAATACCTCGTCGTCCTGATCGCCGGTCTGGTGCTGCTCGCCGCCGTTCCCGGCCTCACCACCTGGCTGCCGCGTCTCATGGGCTACGTCGCCGCCTGATCTTCCGCCCGCCGCCGAGGCTGCGCGGCGGGTTCTCCCCCGAACCGGATACCGACCGTTCGCCGCCGGCGTGCGGCGCTGGCCCGACGCGGCCTCCGGTCGCCGCCCCAACTTCAGGAAAGGACAGTTCCATGGGTTCTCTCGTCGGAAAGCGCGCCCTCGTCACCGGCGCCGGACAGGGCATCGGCCGCGCCGTCGCCGAGCATCTGATCGACGCCGGTTGCGACGTCGCCCTCCACTATTTCTCGAGTGCCGAAGGCTCCGCCGAGACGGTCGAACGGGCGCGTTCGCTCGGCCGGCGGGCCGAGGTGTTCCAGGCCGACCTCACCGACGAGGCGGCGGCGACCGGCCTCGTCGACCGTGCCGTCGCGTTCCTCGGCGGTCTCGACGTTCTGATCAACAATGCCGGCGGGCTGGTCGGCCGACGCCAGATCACCGCGGTCGATCTCGAGTTCTGGAAGACCGTGATCGACGTCAACATGACCAGTGCGATGCTGGTCACCCGCCGCGCGGTGCCCCATCTCACCGCCAATCCCGCCTCTTCGATCGTCAACCTCGCCTCGCTCGCCGGCCGCAAGGGGGGCCACGGCGGGTCGCTGGTCTATTCGATGACCAAGGGCGCACTCATCTCCTTCACCCGGGTGCTCGCCGCCGAGCTCGGGCCGCAGGGGGTGCGGGTCAACGCGGTGGCGCCGGGCCTGATCCTCGGCACCCATTTCCACAACACCTTCACCACCAGAGAGTCGGCGGACGCCACCATCCGCGACATCCCGCTCGGCCGGGCCGGCGGCGTCGAAGACATCGCGCGCCCGATCGTCTACCTCGCCTCCGAGTACGACGGCTTCGTCACCGGTGCGACCCTCGACATCAACGGCGGCATCTACTGCGCCTGATCGGTCGCAGATGCGCCGATCCCCCGGAGCGGGCGTCTTCCGCTCCGGGGGGCCCCTCGTTCCCATCGAAGTCGGCCGGCGATCGTCCGGCGGAGACACGACATGCTCAGGACAAGACTGCTCCATCCGGAGATTCTGCAGGCGCTCGCCATGTCGGGACATTTCTCGCAGGTGATGATCGCCGACGGGAACTACCCCTTCGTCTCGCGGTCCCATTCCGAGACCCGCCGGGTCTATCTCAACCTCGCCCCCGGCATGGTGCGGACCACCGAGGTGCTCGACGTGCTCGCCGAGACCATCCCGATCCAGGGTGCGCTGATGATGCGGGTGCCCGACGGCCAGGAAGCGCCGATCGTCGGCGAATACCGCGCCCGTCTGCCGGCCGCGGTGGAGATCGACTTCGCCGAACGCCAGGCCTTCTACGACCGGGTGTCGTCGTCGACCACGTCGCTGCTGATCGCCACCGGCGAGACCCGGCGCTTCGCCAACCTGCTGCTCACCGTCGGCGTGGTGAAGCTCGAGACGTCCGAGACCTACTGAGGATCTGTGTCCGGCCGGGGCCGGTCGAGCACCGCCGATTCCGGCCGCGGGGCGACGGAATCGCGGGCCGACAGGGTCGGTTCCAGCAGGAATTCGCCGACCGGCAGCGACGGGTCGGCGCGCCGCGAGATCAGCCGGTCGATCATCAGGCGGGCGAGGGCGGCGAGCGGCGGCTTGACCGAGGACAGCGACGGGGTGACGAACGGCGACAGGAAGACGTCGTCGATGCCGACCACGCAGACGTCCTGCGGCACCGCGACGCCGCGGTCCCGCAGGCCCCCGAGCAGCCCGATCGCCATCATGTCGTTGAGGCAGACGATGCCGTCCGGCGGCGAGGCGAGGTCGGCGATGCGGCCCGCGTGCTCGCGTCCCAGTTCGATCATCAGCGCGTCGCCGAACTCGTCGACCGCCTTGCCCTCGATCACCCGCGCCGCGACCCCGGCGTCGGCCGCCGCCGCCATGAACCCGGCGATCTTCTCGCGGCGGCTGTTGATCCGGCCGACTTCGGTCAGGAACACCAGCGATCGGCAGCCGGCGTCGACGAGGTGGCGGGTGGCGATCTCGCCGGCCCGGAAGTTGTTCATCGAGACGCTGTCGATCGGCAGGCTGTGGCTGACCGCCCGGGTCGGCCGCCGTCCGTCGTAGTCGATCATCACCAGTCCGGCGTCGACCGCCGCGCGGAAATGGTCGCTCTCGATGTCGGAGGCGACGACGATCACCTCTGAGATCCCGTGGCCGATCAGATCGGCGAAGAAACGGCCTTCCTCTTCGACCCGGCGGTGGGTGTTGCCGAGCAGCACCCGATGGCCCCAGCGGTCGCGCGCCACCTGTTCGACCGCCTGGGCGAGCGCGGCGAAACTCGGATTGGCGATCGACGGGACCAGCAGGCCGATCATCTCCGATCGGCCGGTCTTGAGCTGGAGGGCGGCGCGGTTCGGCCGGTAGTCGAGCTCGCGCATCACCGCTTCGATCCGCTGGCGGGTCTCCTCGCGCATCAGATTGGTGCGCCCGTTGAGGACGTTCGACACCGAGGTGGTCGATACGCCGGCCCGACGGGCGACCTCGCGGATGTTCGTCATGCCGGTCTTCGCGCCTCTCGACCCCGCCGAGCGCGGGACCCCTGCTTCGGCGGTCTCGGGGAGGAACGATTCGCCGACCGGCCGAAAGCGAACGATCGGCATTATGCGATCGTCGGTGGTCCCGACAACGTCGAAATCCGGGCGGCCGACCGTCGCGGCCGATCGTCCACCGCGGAAATCGGTCGCCCGTGTCGAGACGCGGGAAAGACACGATCCGACCCGCGGTCGCCCGCGGATCGGATCGCCGGACCTGTCGTCGCTCCGCTCGGCCCGAGGACCGGGAGGAGCGGGAGGTGTCAGTCGATCGCCAGTTCGACGCCGGTGAAGGCCGGGACGAAGCGCCGGCCGAACACCTGCTGCAGCCGGCTCATCATCGCGAAGCCGGTGCAGTGGTTGGCGGCGACGAACTCCGGTTCCCAGGCGACCAGTTGGGCGATGGTCCGTTCCTGCTGGTCCGGGGAGGCGGGGCCGAGATGGGTCCCGCCGACCCAGCCCTGGAGCCGGTCGAGGCCGGTGACCGCGAAACCGTGCCGGACCGCGTTGACCAGACCGGAATGGGCGCAGCCGCCGATCGTCACCAGGCCGCGGCTGCCCTTCACGTAGAGGACGGTGTCGTCCTCGATCGGGTCCGGTGCGCCGTCGCGGACCAGTTTGGCGTCGCCGGTCTCGTAGTCGGTGACCCGCGGGATCGTGCCGCTGTACCAGAGCCCGGGGACGATCTCGGTCGGCGTCGCGCTCTCCCGCCACACTCCGCCGATCGACTTGATGTAGTCCTCGGCGAAGGGGATGCCGATCGGCCGCATCGCGCCTTCCGCCTGCGAGTGGCGGTCGGCGAAGGCGTGCGGATGGATGTGGACCTCGACGTCCGGCCGCGTCGCCCTGAGCACCGTGAGCAGACCGCCGGTGTGGTCGTAGTGCCCGTGACTGAGCACGATCGCGTCGAGGCTGGTCGCCGGTACGCCGAGGATGGTCAGGTTGGAGAGAACCGCACCGGTCTGACCGACGTCGTAGAGGACGCGCTTGCCCGCGATCTCGATCAGGAACGACACCCCGTGTTCGGCGGTGAGCGGGAGCGACGCACTGAGCGGCACGTTGTTGTCGATGGCGACGGTGATCTTCATGTCCGTTCCTCGCGAGGGTTCAACCGATCAGTGTGCCGAAGACGAGCAGCACCAGGAGGCTCGTGACCGAGGCGATGGTCGTGGAGAGCGTGTAGGTCTTGAAGAGATCGCCGATCTCCATCCCGAAGTATTCCTTCACGAACCAGAAGCCGGGATCGTTGACGTGCGAGAAGCCGATCGCGCCGCAGCCGATCGCCACCGCGATCAGCGCCGGATCGACCCCCGGATAGAGCGGCAGCACCGGCATGATCAGGCCGACCGCGGCCATCATCGCCACCGTCGCCCCGCCGACCGCGATCCGCATCACCGCCGCGACGCACCAGGCGAGCAGCAACGGGTTGATGTGCACCGCGTTGAGCGCGGTCTTGATCGCGCCGCCGATCCCGCTGTCCATCAGCATCTGGTTGAAGGCACCGCTCGCGCCGATCACCAGGAGGATCGCCGCCATCGGTCCGATCGCGGTCTCGCTGAGTTTCTGGATGTTCGCCATGGTCTGTCCGCGGGACAGGCCGAGGGTGAAGTAGGAGAGGATCACGGCGAGGAACAGGGCGGTGATCGGCTGGCCGATGAAGTCGACGAACGGCGCCGCCGGATGCTTCATGCCGAAGGTGAGTTCGAAGAAGGTCTTGCCGATCATCAGGATCAGCGGGAACAGGATGGTTCCGAGGGTGACCCAGAAGTCCGGCAGATCGTCGTCGGAGAGCGCCGAGATCTTCCGCAGGTGCTCCGGCGGCCGGAGTTCGAAGCGGTTGCCGATCAGCTTGCCGAAGATCGGTCCGGCGAGCGCGGCGGCGGGCAGGCCGACGATCAGGCCGTAGAGGATCACCCGGCCGAGGTCGGCGTGCAGGGCGAGCGCCACCGCGGTCGAGGCCGGATGCGGCGGCACGATGCAGTGGACGGTGAGCAGGCCGATGATCAGCGGAATGCCGACGGTGACCAGCGACATCCCGGCGGCGGCCGCGACGCTGAACAGCAGCGGCATCAGGAGCACGATGCCGACCTGGAAGAACACCGGGATACCGCAGATGTAGCCGACGATCATCATCGCCCAATGGGCGTTGCGGCGGCCGAGCAGATTGATCAGTGAGCGCGCCAGCCGTTCGGCGCCGCCCGACACCTCCATCATCTTTCCGATGATCGCGCCGAGCGCCAGCACCGGCGCCAGCATGCCGAGGAACCCGCCGATGCCGCCCTGGATCGATCCTAGGATCTTGGGCAGAGGCATGCCTGTGGCGAATCCGATGAACAGCGATGAGGTGAGTAGCGTGATGAAGGCATGCAGATGGAGCTTGATCGTCAGGAAGAGGATCAAGGCGATGCTGCAGACGAGTATCAGGAGATAGACTTCGGTCGACATGCGTCCCCCCCGTAGGGCCGGCGGAAATCCTGTTCGTTCACCTGTCCGGTTGAAGGGACGGGTGGTTCGTGGTGACGGGAATTGGTTCGGATTATGCTAATTCCAGGGGGTGCGATAAATCGGCGACTTGCTGCACTCTGCTCGAAAAGGCACTGTCCGTTCGTGCAGGCTGCACAAGGGACCATGGCACCATGCATCTCACCGGCGAAATCGCTCAGCGGATCGTCGACCTGACCATGGCGATCGTCCATCGCAACGTGAACCTGATCGATCCCACCGGAGAGATCATCGGTTCCGGCCATCCGCGCCGCATCGGCACGCGGCATGCCGGCGGCCGGCACGCGGCGCTCACCGGACGGACCGTCGAGATCTCCCCCGACGACGTGGCGCGCTATCCCGGCGCCCTCGAAGGGGTCAACATGCCGATCTTCTGCAACGGCCGGGTGGTCGCGGTGATCGGCGTCTACGGCGATCCGCCGGCCACCCGCGATCTCGCCGAACTGGCCAAGTCGGTCGCCGAACATCTGATCGCCTGCGAGCGCACCGATCTGGGGGCGGGGACCCAGGCCAGCCTGCGCGAGGACTTCTTCGTGGCAATGACCGGCCATCCGGGCGAGGAGGTGCCGGCCCAGGCCCGCCAGATGGCGTTGCCGCTCGGCTTCGATCTGCGGACGCCGCGCCGGATCCTGATGGCGGCGATCGGCACCGACACCGGCGGATCGCAGTTGCCCGCCGAGTACCGGCTGCCGCGCCTGGCCGCCGTCCGGCTGCCCGAGATCGAGAGCATGCTGCGCAGCGAAGGTGCACTCCGGCGTCACGATCTCCTGGCGCCGGTCGATCGGCAGATCGCGGTGGTCCTGGCCGCCGACGACGCCGAGGACGACACCGAGACGACGGTGCGCCGGGCCGAGGCGATCCGCCACGGCCTGTCGACCTTCCTCGATCTGCCGGTGATCTGCGGTGCCGGCGGGCGCACCTCGGCGGGGCGGTTGCCGATCTCGCGGCGTCAGGCGGAATTCGCGGCGCGCCGCTGCACCTCGCGCCGCCGGACCTGTTCGATCCACGACAAGGACGTGCTGCTCGATCATCTGCGGCTGTTCGGGACCGGGTCGGAAGGCCGGATCGCCGCCCGCCCGTTCGTCGTCCGTCTGACCCGTCTCTTCGCCGAACGGCCGAATCTCCGGGAGACGCTCGACGCGCTGCTCCGCGAGAACCTCGACTGCAGCGCCACGGCGCTGCGCCTCGGCATTCACCGAAACACCCTGGGCTACCGGCTCGGACGGATCTCGGAGATCGGGCTCTCGCCCGCTCACCGGTTCGACGACGCGCTGCTCGCCTGGTTCCTGCTCGCCGTCGACGCGGCCGCCGAAGAGAGCGCGCCGTCGTCCTGACGTCGGTGGGTCGGGGCCGCGCGGCGGTCCCGACGGGTGGGGCCCTCGACGCCCGACGCCCGTCGCCCCGACGAACGCCGAGCCGGAGCGAGATCCGTCAGTCGGCGCCGACCCGGATGATGCCGCCGCCGGCGTAGCCGCCGTCGACCGCCAGCACGTGGCCGGTGACGTAGGCGGCGTCGTCCGAGCACAGATAGGCGACCGCGCCGGCGATGTCCTCGGGCCGCCCGTAGTGGCGCATCGGCAGCACCCGCATCCACGAATCGCGTACCGCGGCGCTGTGGGCGGTGGCCGACATCGCCGTCTCGATCGGGCCGGGAGCGACGACGTTGACCCGGATGCCGTGTTCGGCGAGTTCGACCGCCATCACCTGGCTGAGGGTGATCACCGCCCCCTTCGTCGCACCGTAGGCGGCGCGGCCGACGCTGCCGCGCAGGCCCGAGACGCTGCCGATGTTGACGATCACGCCGCCGCCGCCGTCGCGCATCAGCCGGCCGCAGGCCCGTCCGATCAGGAAGGTGCCGCGCAGATTGACCGCGACGATCCGGTCGAAGTCTTCGACCGCGGTGTCGAGGAACGGGCTGACCCGCCCGATCCCGGCGCTGTGCACCAGATGGTCGAGCCGGCCGTGGGTCCGCCGCACCGCGTCGACCAGCCGGTCGACGCTCGCCGGATCGGCGACGTCGAGACGGAACGGCGCGATCGGCGCCGCCGCGTCCAGCTCGGTCGCGGTGGCGGCGATGTCGGCCGCGACGACCCTGGTTCCGTCGGCGGCGAACCGCTCGGCGACCGCCGCGCCGATCCCCGACAGCCCGCCGGTGACGATCGCGATCTTCGATGCACTCGTGGTCATTCTCTCGCTCTCTTCGACTGTGGCGCGGCGCGTGGATCGCGCGCGGCCGGACCGCCGACGGGCTCTCCGGATCGTCGATCGGGGGTGTCGGCGGGGAGGGACTCAGTGGGCGCGGCAGTGCATGCCGCCGTCGACCGGCAGGCAGACCCCGTTGACGTAGGACGCTTCGTCGGAAGCCAGGAACACCGCCGCCCGCGCGATGTCCCAGGCGGTGCCCATCCGGCCGGTCGGGCAGGCGGCGTTGCGCTGCCGGACCATCTCCGCATCGGACCCGTACTGGCCGACGATCTGGCGATGGATCAGCGGCGTGTCGATCGACCCGGGAACCACCGCGTTGACCCGGATGCCGCGGGCCGCATATTCGAGCGCCAGCGCCGAGGTGAAGTGATTGACCCCGGCCTTGGCCGCGTAATAACCGATGTAGGGGTAACCGGTGTAGCGGAGCCCGGCGAGCGACGAGACGTTGACGATCGCCCCGCCGCCCTGGCGCAGCATCACCGGCAGCGTGTGCTTGCAGGTCAGGAACAGGCTGGTCAGATTGACGTCGATCTGTTTGTGCCAGTCGGCTTCGGAGAGCTCCACCGGTCCGCCCATCTTGGTCAGTCCGACGTTGTTGTGGAGCACGTCGATCCGTCCGAAGGCGCCTAGAGCGGCCTCGATCGCCGCCGCCACGTCGTCCGAACGGGTGACGTCGGCGGTCAGCGAGATCGCCCGGCCGCCTTCGCCGGTGATGATGTCGACGGTCTCCCGTGCCGCCGCCGGGTCGAGATCGATCGCCGCCACCGCCGCACCTTCGCGGGCGAAGGCGACCGCGGTGGCCTTGCCGTTGCCCCACCCCGGCCCGGCCGAGCCGGCGCCGAAGACCACGACGCTGCGGCCACGGAAACGTCCGAGACCGACGTGGCCGGACGTTTCCGCCGGCGAATGGATGTTCGGTTCGTTCATGTTCGCTGCTCCCGGCCCTCGCCCGCGAGGAGTGACGGCCTTCGTCCGATTGAGAGTTTCGTCGAGCGGCTCAGGCGCGGCCCCGCTCCTCGATCACCACTTCGGCGGTCACCAGCACGGTGTTGCGATCGGCGACGAAGACGCCGTCCCAGGCGGCGCCGTCCGGTCCGCCGATCCGGCCGTGGAGTTCGGCCTTCGGCCGTCCGTCGGCTCCGGGGTGGATCTCGCCGCAGAGGGTGATGATCTCGACCACCGGTCCGCGGACCTCGATGGTGCGGCGGTCGTCGCCGATCCCCATGCAGCCGTCGATCAGGCTGCCGATCCCCATCCGCACCGCACCGTGGGCGATCGCATGAGCTTCGCAGATCGTCTCGACCGCCCGGGTCAGATCCTCGTTGGGACAGATGCGCGCGCTGATCGTGCGCGGCCCGTCGCCGGCGGCCGCGGCCGCTCCGGTCTCGGCCGGCGCGAGCAGCGACACCCGGGTCTCCGCATCCGGGCGCACCACGAAGCCGGCGTCGGCCGGCACCAGGATCCGGGCGCGGACGCCCTTGGCCCCGACGATGCAGATCTCGGTCGGCAGATGGCCGGCGAAGGCGTGTCCGAGCCGGTCGATCAGCACCGCGTGGCAGTGGATCAGCGGGCTCCCGTCCGCCTTGTGGCCGATGGTGCCGTTGCCGGCGAGGATCGTCGCACCGCCCTCGAACTCGATCGGCGCGCGGTAGACCGCGGCGATCTCGCCCTTCGGATCGGGATGGCCGGTCTGGCACTTGGCCACCGCGAGATCGCCGTTGAGCGACACCAGGCTGCCGTGGTCGAACCCGTGGGCGGCGACCGCCGTCACCAGGGCCGAGAACAGGTCGGCACCGGCCGGCAGGGCGACGTCGAACTCCGCCGCGGTCTTCGCCGCGTGGGCCCAGGTCCGCTGCCTGCCCGGCGTTCCGGGATGGTGCACCACCCGCCGTCCGAGTTCCGGCGACGGAAGATAGAAGTCTTCGCTCATCGTTCTCTCCTGATCGGGGTGTCCGTCGAAGCCGACCGTCCCCGCTCGTCGATGCGTCGGGCGCACCGTCGTCTCGTCGTTCTCGATTCGGAGAAGCCCGTCGTCCGAAGCGTCTCCGGGAGGGGCCGGCGCCGTCGGACGGCGGCGCCGGAAGGGCGGTGGGGCCTACTCGATGAACACGGTGGAGATCTGCGGGAAGGCGGTGATCGCCACCAGTCCGACCGCGAGCGCCGCCAGGTAGATCCAGATCGGCCGCATCGCATCGTCCGGCGATCCCTTGGAGACCGCGCAGGCACCGTAGAAGCCGACACCGAAGGGCGGAGCGAACAGGCCGAGCCCCATCGCCACGATGATCACCATCGCGTAGTGGATGTCGTGGATGCCGAGCGCCCGCGACACCGGGAACAGCAGCGGTCCGAACAGGACGATCGCCGGGATACCCTCGAGCAGAGAACCGAGCAGCACGAAGGCGACCACCGAGACCGCCAGGAAGGTGACGTGACCGCCCGGCAGGCCGGACACCGCCGCCACCAGCATCCGCGACATGCCCGACTGGCTGAGGCACCAGGCCATGCCGGTGGCCGCGCCGATGATCAGCAGGATCGCGCCGGACAGCGCCGCCGTCTCGACCAGCGCCGGACGCAGCCGGTTCCAGTCGGCACCGCGATAGATCGTGAGGCCGATCACCAGGGTGTAGGCGATGCCCAGGGTCGACACCTCGGTCGCGGTGGCGATGCCCTCGACCACCGCGAAGCGGATCAGGAAGGGCAGGGCCAGCGCCGGCACGGCGATCACGAACAGCCGCAGGATCTCGCCCGGCGACCGCTTGGCGACGTCGATCAGGACGTCGCCGCGCGACTTGAAGAACACCACCACGCAGAGACAGCCGGCGAGGAACAGGGCGGGCAGCAGGCCGCCGTTGAACAGCGCGGCGATCGACACGCCACAGACCGAACCGAGGGTGATCAGGAACAGGCTCGGCGGAATGGTGTCGGACATCGCGCCGGCGCCCGCCAGGAGTGCGACGAGGTCGCCGCGCTTCGAGCCGCGCCGTTCCATCTCCGGAAACAGGGCCGGAGCGACCGCCGCCATGTCGGCGATCTTGGCGCCGGAGATGCCGGAGACCAGGAAGATCGCGCCGACCAGCACGTAGGAGAGGCCACCGCGGACATGGCCGAGCAGCGAGGCGAGGAAGTCGATCATCGCCCGGGCGAGCCCGGTCATCTCGATCAGCAGGCCGAGGAAGACGAACAGCGGCACCGCCAGCAGGATCAGCGACGACATGCCCTCGTCCATCCGGCTGACCACCAGCGCCAGCGGAACCCGGGTCGTACAGAGCAGGTAGGCGATCGTCGCGGTGCCGAAGGAGATCGCGATCGGAACCCCGGCGAGCACGCAGACGGCGACCAGGACCACGAAGAAGATCAGGAGGTTGTAGGTGCCCATCGCCTGCCAGAGCGGGCGGGCGTACCAGAGTGCGAGGCTCGTCGCCGCGACCACCGCGAGCGAAAACGCCAGGGTGCGCAACGTCGCGTTCTCGAACAGGCGGAGCAGGCCGAGCACGAACATCAGTCCGAGCCCGGTCGGCAGCGCCGCCGCCCGGAAGCTGTTGTGCATGTCGAGGGCCGGAGTGAGGATCTCCCACTCGTCGATCGCATATTCGATCGCCAGCGGCAGCAGGGCCCCGGTGAACACCAGCACCATCACCGAGGAGAAGACCCCGGCGTAGTCCCGCCATTCCGGGCGCAGCCAGCCGACCACGGTCGACAGCCGCATGTGTTCGTTGCGTTGCAGCGCCAGCACGGCGCCGAGCATGCACAGCCAGAGGAAGAGGGCCGAGGCCACCTCGTCGGACCAGACGGTCGGGCTGTGGAAGAAATAGCGCGAGACGACGCCGATCAGCAGGACGCAGATCTCGATCACCACGATGATCGAGGTGATCGTCTCCATGCCGATGCGGATCGTGTTCTCGGTGCCCCGTGCCGCGCGGCGCCATCCGTCGAAGGCGGCCGGCGACACGGACGGCGATACGGCTTCTCGATCGATGGACATCGTCTCCCCCGAGGATGTTCTTCTTTTTCTTCGAGATGCGGCGGGCGCCTCGCGACGCCCGCCGTCCGGTCGAGGAAGGTCAGGCCAGCGGGCCGGTGACCTGCTCGAGCGCCGCCCAGGCCTGCGGCCCGAGCTTCTCCTTCCATTCGCCGTACCAGTTCGCCTTGCGCAGCACGTCGCGGAACGCGGCGGTGTCGGGCTGGGTGAACTCCATGCCCTTCTTCTTCAGCACGTCGGTGGCGGTCTCGGTCAGCTTGGCGAGATCGGCGCGCTCGTCGTCGGCGGCCTTGGCGAAGTTCTTGTGGACGATCTCCCGGAAGCCTTCCGGCAGCGCCTTGAACGACTTGCCGTTGTGCAGCGGCCAATGGCCGTCCCACATGTGGTTGGTCACCGAGACGTACTTCTGCACTTCGTAGAGCCGGCTCATCTCGATCAGGCTCAGGGAGTTCTCCTGACCGTCGACCACCTTGGTCTGCAGGGCCGAATAGAGTTCGGACCAGTTGACGGTGCTCGGCGCGGCGCCGAGCGCCTTGAAGGCGGAGAGCAGCAGCGGGCTCGGAGGCACCCGCATCTTGACGCCGGCGAGATCGGCCGGCGTGCGGATCGGCTTGTGGCCGGTGGTCATCACCCGGAAGCCGTTGTCGAAGATCTTGCCGACGCAGACCAGACCGGCCTTGGCGACCGCGGCCGCGACCACCTTGCCGAGTTCGCCGTCGACCGCCTTCCAGACGTGTTCGGCATCGGGGAAGGCGAAGCAGACGCCGCTCGCGGTGGCGACCGGCACCAGGGTGGCCAGGATCACCGGCGACAGGAGCACCATGTCGATGGCGCCGACCCGCACCTGGGTCAGCATGTCGGTGTCGCTGCCGAGTTGGCCGGAGGGGAAGACGGTGATCTTCAGGCGGCCGCCGGTCTCCTCGAGGATGCGCGCGGTCGCCTCGTTGGAGCGCAGCACCGTCGGGTGGTCGATCACCTGGTTGCTGCCGCAGCGGTATTCGAACTCGGCGGCGTGGACGTCACGGATGATCGCCGGGGCGGCGACGGCGAGGGCCGCGCCTCTGAGGAGGTTTCTTCTGCTGATTTCCATCTTGGTTTCTCTCCCTCGGGCGGACCGGCCGCCGCGTTGACCGCGGTCGACCGGATCCGTCGTTCCTCGTTTCTCGTTCACAGCCAGCAGCGGATCTGCCGGATCACCGCCTTGGTCGAGATGCCGTAGCGGTCGTGCAGCACCGGCAGGGTGCCGGGGACCATGAAGTCGTCGGGCAGGCCGATCTGCCGGAACTCCGGCGAGACGCCGGCCCGGATCAGCACTCCGGCGATCGCCTCGCCGAGCCCGCCGACCACCGAGTGGTTCTCCGCCACCACCACCAGACGGCCGCTGCGGCGCGCCTCCTGGACGATGGTGACGACGTCGAGCGGCTTCACCGTCGGGATGTGCAGCACCGCCGCTTCGATGCCGTCGGCGGCCAGCGCCTCGGCGGCGTCGAGCGCCCGCATGGTCATGATGCCGGTCGACATGACGATCACGTCGGAGCCGCCGCGCAGCACCTTCGCCTTGCCGATCTCGAACTGGTAGCCGTACTCGTCCAGGATCATCGGCACGGCGCCGCGCAGCCCGCGCATGTAGACCGGGCCGTCGAACCTGGCGATCGCCGCCACCGCCTGCTCGGTTTCGAGCGCGTCGCAGGGATCGATCACCGTCATCCGCGGCGCGGCGCGCAGGATCGCCAGATCGTCGGTCGCCTGATGGCTCGGACCGTAACCGGTGGTCAGGCCCGGCAGGCTGCCGATGATCTTGACGTTGGCGTGCTGCTCGGCGATCGCCTGATTGATGAAGTCGGCGCCGCGCCGCGAGGCGAAGGTACCGTAGGTCGAGGCGAAGGGGATGAACCCTTCCTTGGCCAGACCGCCGGCGGCGGTCAGCATCAGCTGCTCGGCCATGCCCATCTGGAAGAAGCGGTCGGGGAAGGCGGCCGCGAAGATGTGCAGGTCGGTGTACTTGGCGAGGTCGGCGCTGAGGCCGACGATCCGCGGATCCTTCTCGGCGAGGGCGACCAGCGCGTGACCGAGCGGAGCGGCTTTGGTGCGGTGGCCCTCGTCGACGAACGAGGCGATCATCGCGGAGGCCGACTTGGCCGGGGTGGCGACGGTGTTCATGCGGTCCTCCCGGCGTCGAGCACTTCGAACGCGCGTGTCCAGTCTTCCGGTTCCAACTTGACGAAGTGGATCTTCTCCCGCTCCTCGATGAACGGGATCCCGTGACCCATCCGGGTGTCGCAGAGGATCATCCGCGGCTTCGGCTCGGTCGAGTTGCGGGCGTTGTCGAAGGCTTCGACCAGCGCGGCGATGTCGTTGCCGTCGACCCGTTGGACGTACCAGCCGAACGCCGCCCACTTCTCGTGGAGCGGTTCGGTGTTCATCACCTGCGGCATCGGGCCGTCGGCCTGGACGCGGTTGACGTCGACCAGGGCGATGATGTTGGAGAGCCTGTGATGGACGGCGGCCTGCGCCGCTTCCCAGGTCGGCCCTTCGCCGAGCTCGCCGTCGCCCATCATCGTGTAGACGAAGGCGTCGGACTTCTTCAGCCGGAGCCCCAGCCCGCGGCCGACCGCCATCGGCAGGCCGAGACCGATCGAACCGCCGGACATCTCGACGCCCGGGGTGAACGGCCACATCGACGACATCGGCAGGCGGCTGCCGTCGCAGCCGTAGGTGTCGAGTTCGTCGATCGGGAAGAAGCCCGCTTCGGCGAGTGCCGAGTAGAGCGAGATGGCGCAATGGCCCGCCGACAGCTGGAAGCGGTCGCGCCCCTCCCAGGTCGGATCGTCGGCGCGATACTTCATCGCATGGAAGAACGCCACCGCGAGCATGTCGGCGGCGCCCAGCGCCTGCCCGACGAAGCCCTGGCCCTGGAGAGAGGCCTGACGGACGGCGTTTCTTCGGATCTGGTGGGCGTGCTCGGCGAGTTGCCCGTTGTGCCCGATGCCTGCTTCACTCATCTTCATTCACCACATCCGCCGGAAGGGTCCGGCCCGAGGAGAACAGGGGATCCCTGCGGCCGGCTCCGCTGAACCAGCGGGATCCGGACCCGGAAGAGATCTCGTCTTGGTAACAAGAGAAGAACCGGTGCGGCGCGCCGGGCCGCGGTGACTTCGAGGTGTCATCGACTTTCGTCGCAGAGCGGCGAAGGTACGAGTTTCATCGATCGGTGATGTGTCACCTGCGGCGAAAGGTCTCGGAAGCCGCTCGTTTCCTCCGCTTCTCGTTGTTGATCGCCCATTCGGTCGGATGAGACCGTCGACGACGCTGGGGAGGATAGCGGGCGTTCTTCGAGACTGACAAACGCAAAGATCACACACTACCATGACTCGGATTCACAGGAGGTGGGCCGGATCCGATCCCTACGCCGCTGCCGCGGCTCCTGCCACACGTTCCGGGAGAGGTGCTTCGGAGGGTGCGATCGGAAGCTTTCCCGCGTCGGGCGACCCGAGAGGCGGCGCGCGGAGTGGCCGATGCCCGCCGGGACGGAGGGGCGGGGCGGAAAGAACGGGACGCGGCTGCGTGCCCTTTACAATTCGGCTCGACCGGCTTTCGATGACCACATGTTCAACAATGTCCCGGTTTCGATCCTGCGGGCGTTCGAAGCGGCCGGCCGCAACCAGTCCTTCACCGAAGCCGCCAACGAGCTGCGGCTGACCCCGAGCGCGGTCAGTCACGCGGTCAAGCGGCTCGAGCAGTCGCTCGGGATGAATCTGTTCCGGCGCGAGGGGCGTCTGGTCAAACTGACCCCCGACGGGCGGGCGCTGATGGTCCACGTCGGCCGCGGTTTCGAGGAACTCCGGCGCGGCATGGAGATGATGTCGAACCGGACGCCCGGCCTGCTCCGCCTGCACTGTGCGCTGAGCTTCGCCACCCAGTGGATGTCGCCGCGGCTCGCCGGGTTCCTCGCCGAGAATCCGGGGATGGACATCCGGTTCGACGCGGGGCTCGACTTCACGCGTTTCCAGACCGACGAATACGACGTCGACATCGTCTACGGCCTGTCGCAGCCGCAGGAGAACCTGTTGTTCTTCTCGCTCGGCGAGGAGACCGTCACGCCGCTGTGCTCGCCGCGGCTCGCCGAGGCGATCCGGACGCCGGCCGATCTCTACGACCAGCTCCTCATCGACGGCTACAACAAGTGTACGCGCTGGTCGATGTGGTTCGCCGCCAACGGCCTGGCCCCGCCGCCGACCAGCGGGACGCGGTTCGACCGCAGTTGGCTGGCGATCGCCGCGGCCGCCGACGGGATCGGCGTGATCCTCGATTCGACCCGACTGGCCGAACGGGAACTCGCCTCCGGGCGGTTGGTGGCGCCGTTCCTCGATACCGCCGAGAACCTCGCCTTCGCCGACCACAGTCTGGTGGTTCCCCTGGTCGCGCGGACGCGCTGGCCGGTCCGGATCTTCGCCTCGTGGCTCGCCCGCCAGCTCGGGCGCGACTTCGGCGCGCTCTGAAGGCTGGTCCCGTTCCGCTGCGGCCGGTCCGTCGTGGGCCGGCGGACGACGAATCACCGAGCCCGGTCTGGGCAGGACCGGGCTCGGCGTCGTCGTGGGATCGTCGATCTCACCTGCCCTGGAGTGTCAGGACGAGAGAGGCCAATCCACCGACGAAGGCACAGCCGACGAGGTAGTAGAGGCCCCCGGCATAGGACCCGGTCGTCGAGATCAGGAAGCCGATCGCGACCGGCGCCAGTGACGAGAAGCCGTTTCCGAGTCCGTTCATGAAGCCGGCACCGGTCGACACGCCCTTGCTCGGCACGATGTCCTGGAGCAGCGTCCAGGCCGCCGGACCGCCGAGACCGATCGAGCCGATCCCGAAGGCCAGGAAGATCGCCGACGTCAGGTGGTCGGTGGCGCCCGCGCCGAAGTAGACGCCGCAGCCCACGCCGATCATCGCGAACAGAATGATCGGAGCGCGGCGGCCGAGCGCGTCGCACAGGTAGCCGGAGACGATCTTGGTGACCACGCCGAGAACCCACGGCAGTGCCGCCAGAGCGCCCATCGCCGTCCAGGAGAAGCCGCGGGCTTCCTTCAGGTAGGTGGGCAGCCAGGTCATCGCGCCCCAGAGCACCGAGGTGTGGACGACGTAGTAGACCACCAGCAGCCAGAACTGCGGATTCTTGCCGAACGAGGCGACGCGCTCACCGAAGGAGACGCTCCGCTGCGCGGCGTCCTTGTCGCGCTCTCCGACGAGAGCGTCCTCGATGTGGCGCAGCTCGAGTTCGTTGACCCGCGGATGCTGGCGCGGCGTGTCGGCGGTCAGGAACCAGATGGCGAGAAGGGGAAGCACGCCGAGCACGAGCAGCACGAAGAAGCTGGATCGCCAGCCCGAAAGTTCGATGATGAAGGTGAACAGCGGCATCGCCACCGCCGGAGCGATCGCCATGCCGGTCTGCCAGACGGCGTTCGCCTTGCCCCGCTCGCTCGGCGGATACCATTCCTTGATGAACTTGCTCTGCATCGGGAAATGCATGCCCTCGCCCAGTCCGAGCACGATGCGCGAGGTGAGCATCATCGCGAAGCCGGGGGCGAGCCCGCCGATCAGAAGGGAGGCGGCCCAGATCAGGATCGACAGCGACATCGCCTTGCGTGGGCCGAGCAGATCGCCGAGCGGGCTCAGGACGACGTTGCCGATGCCGTAGGCGACGAGGAACAGGGTCATCAGCAGACCCTTCTGCACCGCTTGACCGGTGATCCCCATCGCCGAGAGGAAGTGCGCGTCGACCACCAGAATGGAGACGTTCACCCGGTCGATGTAGGAGATGAAGACCACGAGAAGCAGAATGGCGGCCAGCAGATGCCGCTGATGCGTGGGACGAGCGGCTGCGGCCGCGACGGTAGCCTCGGTCATGACGACCCTCCGTGTTTCGGTCGGCTCCGGACGAACGCTCCCCTTCGCGAACGACCGAGTCGTTCGCGTCGACGAGGCGTTCGCCGGGAGGAGAGAGGGGTCAGCTCATGTAGCGCCGCGACCGGGTGACGGTGACGGTGTTGCTCTTGGCGATGGTGTCGGGCGTCAGTTCCTGCCCGATGCCCGGGAGATCCGGCACCTTGTATCGGCCGTTCACCGGTTGCCAGTCGTGCACGCAGGTGGCACGGCTCTCCGGGTTGAGGGCCCGCTGATGGTGCTCGTGGATGACGAAGTTGGGCAGAACCGCTTCGATCTGGAGCGCCGCGGCCTTCGAGATCGGGCTGCCGCAGACGTGGATCTGCACCGCGCAGTCGTAGGCATAGGCCATGTCGCAGATCTTCTTGGCCTCGGTGATGCCGCCGCACAGGCAGAGATCCGGCTGGATGACGTTGATCGACCGGTCTTCCAGGAAGGGACGGTATCCGAAGCGCGTGTAGATCCGTTCACCGGCGGCGATCGGCATGTTCACCGCGTTCTTGATCTCCAGCATCGACTTCGGGTTGAGGGAGTGGCAGGGCTCCTCGTAATAGAAGATGCGGAATTCCTCGAGCGCCTTGCCGATCTGGATGGCCGAGATCGTGTCGGTGTTGCCGTGATGCTCGAGGATGATGTCGAGATCTGGTCCGCCGGCTTCGCGCATCGCCGCGATCCGGTCGCGCACCGTACGGATCACCCGGTTCTCCAGCGGGCCGGTGATCTTCCACGGTCCCTTGCCGTCCGGGCGATCCGAGAAGATGATCGGGTCGACCTTGATCGCGTCGTAGCCGTCGGCCATCGCGACCCGGGTCACCTCGGCATAGTCTTCCGGGGTGATCATCGTCTGCTTGGTGAGGTTGGTGCCCCAGTTGAACTGGAGCTGGCTGGCATAGGTGCGCAGATCGTCGTTGGTCTTGCCGCCGAGCAGTTGCCAGACCGGTTGACCGAGCGCCTTGCCCTTGATGTCCCACAGGGCGATGTCGATCGCCGATATCGCGGCGTTGACGACGGTGCCGCCCCCCAGCCCCCAGAACGTGGTCCGGAAGATGGTCTCCCAGATCTTCTCGATCCGCATCGGATCTTCGCCGATGATCACTTCGGCGAAATCCTGGACCATGCCATAGCCGGCACGCCATCCCTTGCCGTAGGCGAGGCCCACTTCGCCGAAGCCGCTGATTCCCTCGTCGGTGTTGATCCGGACGATGACCGGCGACCAGTCGCCGCGCTGCGAGCCGGCATTGCCGCTCGGCACCTGCATGACGTCGACGCTGACGATTTTCATGGCATTTCTCCTTGATGTGATCGGAGCGGTTCGATCCGCTCGCCGGGGTTAGTTCGATCCGTTGCCGGAAGTGTCGTCCGCGAGGCGGGTCGAACGAAGAGGGGTGGCGAAGCCGGCCGCGGCGTCTTCGCGGAAGAAGAGTGCGTGGGCGAAGAGGCCCAGGGCGAGGCCGGTCATCGGAAGCAGGAAGATGCGGGCATAGAGCGTGGCCGGGTCGAGCCCCGCCAGTTGGGAGATCACCGCCCCCATCGCCGATTGATAGAAGGCGCCGCCGGTGAACAGGAAGATGTTCAGCGCTCCGACCGCGGCACCGGCGAGGTGGCCGGGGAACAGCTCCTTGACGGCGGCGAAGCAGACGACGAAGGCGCTGCCGGAGAGCCCGTACCAGAAGAACAGCGGCTTCAGGCTCCAGTCCGCGAGGTCGGCCCCGAAGGCGACCAGCGGCACATAGGCGAGCAGATGCAGGAGTCCGCCGCCGACCAGGACCGTCTTGCGGGACCGGAAGACCTTGTCCGACAGCCAGCCGGCGAGAGGGCAGCCGATCGCCATGCCGACCGGGAAGAACAGCAGGACGCCGCCCGCACCGGCCTTGTCGAGATGGTGGACCGCCTGCAGCCACGGACCGGCCCACAGCGATCCCACGCCCATGAAGGTGCCGTAGAACGAGAAGAGCAGGAACCCGAGCACATAGAGACGCGGTTCGCCGAAGACCCGCCGGATCGCCGCCACGAAGGCCCCGGACCCGGCCGGTGCCGAAGCCGGCGCCGGGGTGGCCGTGGCCTCGCTCGGCCGGTTGCGGACGATCAGGAAACAGGCGACGGCCGCCACCGCGGTCGACACCGCGACCGCGAGGAAGGTCGGCCGCCAGCCCGCCGCACCGATCATCGTGACCAGCGGCGAAGTCGACAGGATCGCACCGACGTTGCCCACCGCCAGCAGCACCCCGGCGAGCGTGGCGAGTTCGTCGGGGGCGTACCAGTCGGAGAAGATGCGCATCGCCGCGACATAGACCACGCCGACGCCGAGGCCGATCAGAAAGCGGCTGGCGACCAGCGAGACGACCCCGCCGGACAGCGCGAACACGACGCCGCCGACGGCGGCGACGAGCACGAAGGCGGCGATGGTCCGACGGGCGCCCCAGGTGTCGGCCAACAGCCCGGACGGCAGTGCGGCGAGGGCATAGGCCCAGAAATAGGCGGAGCCGATGGCCCCGAGCTCCGCCGGCGACAGGCCGAGCTCGCCGGCGATGATCGGCCCGACGACGGCCGGAGCGGCGCGGTGGAAATAAGAAATCACATATGTGAACGCGATCGCGATGAATATGAAGTTGCGTCGAGTCTTGTCTGCTCTGGTCATGTGGACTGCCGCTCACGTGGTCGTATTACGTACAGTGATGCGGCACGGCAAACGGCGGGTTCGCTCATGTGCAAAACTGAGGATCGACTGGCCGATCCAGGTTTCCAAGAACATGACGTCGTTCGAGACCTTGTCGGACCTTCGTGATGGATACTAGGGTGTTTCGTGTGGTGCACGCTTGCTATATATGGCCGTTCACTATCGAGATTCGGCCAGAATCGAGGTTGCGGTGACTCTCGCGAGTTGGGACTGGGCTGCCGTCACGAAACCATCGATCGACCACTTGGTGCGGCCGATTCATCAGCGTTTTCAAGACCTCGGACGAAGACGCATCTTCGAGCGGCACGTTCATGCGTGGAATCAGTTCGTCTATGCGACGGCGGGTACCCTGGTCGGAATCGTCGGTCGGGACTGGTACGTCATTCCTCCGGAACAGGCGCTGTGGATTCCGACCGGGATCGAGCACGCCACCGGCGCGATCCACGACGCCAAGTTCCGGAACCTGTACATCCGTGACGACGTCGCCGGCGACCTGCCGAAGGCACCGACGGTGTTCCGGATCACGCCCCTGCTGCGCGCTCTGATCGTCGAACTCGCGGAGATGCACGACCGGCAAGAGACGGAGCGATACGTCGGCTGTGTCGAGGCCCTCGTCCTCGAACAGCTGGCGCGCCAGCCGGTGCTGACGTTCCATCTGCCGTGGCCGCACCACCCCGTGCTCAACCGTCTGTGTCAGTCGCTGTTCGACGCGCCGGCGGACGAACGCGATCTCGACGCCTGGGGGCGGCAGCTCGGCGCCTCCGTGCGCACCATCCATCGCCGGTTCGAGAAGGAAGTCGGAATCGGCTTCCGGGAGTGGCGCAACCGGCTGCGGCTGTTCAAGGCGATCGAACTGCTGAGCGGTGGCCACACCGTCACCGACGTCGCACTCGAACTCGGCTATTCCACGCCGTCGGCCTTCACCTTCATGTTCCGCCAGCGCATGGGGTGCGGTCCGGCGGAATGGCAGCGGTCTATCCGGATCGGCAACGAGTGATCCCGAACCGACGACGTTTCGACCCGTTAGAAACGTCGTCGGTGGAGGCGAGCCCGAACGGGCGGTTCGCCCGACGCCGCGGAGGAGGCCGCACCGCCGTCCCCGCCCGTGCGACGGACCGGGACGTGGGCACCGGCCCGCGCGGTGCCGACCGGCCGAATCTTATGAAATCTCTATTCCGCGGCCCCGGCTTCCCGATCGATCCCTGATGGGCTTCCGGAGGAAGGTCCACGGCGAAGACCCGTCCAGAGGAGCTTCGCATGTTGGACCTCGCCTGTTTCGCCCTCGCCGTCTCGCTCTTCTCCGGCGCCGCGCTCTATGCGCGGGCCTGCGGCCGACTGTGAGCGCGGCCATGACCACCTCCGTCCTCGCGCTCGTCGTCGCCGTCCTGCTCGGTGCCTATCTCGTCCACACGCTCGTGCGGCCCGAGAAGTACTGAGCGGCCTCCCACATCCTTCCCGAGGTGATGCCATGACCGTCTTCGGCTGGCTGCAGATCCTGTTCGTCTTCGTTCTCGTCCTCGCCTGCATCGTACCGCTCGGCCGCCACATGGCGCAGGTCTTCGCCGGTGAGGCGACCTTTCTCACGCCCGTCGTCGGGCCGCTCGAACGCGGGCTTCTCGCGCTCGCCGGCCGGCCGGCGCTCGGGCCGCAGACCTGGCTCGGCTACACGCTGGCGATGCTCGCCTTCAACGCCGCCGGCTTCGCGCTGCTCTATGGCCTTCAGCGCCTCCAGGGTCTTCTGCCGATGAACCCGCAGGGGTTCGGCGGGGTCGCTCCGCTGCTCGCCTTCAACACCGCGATGAGCTTCGTCACCAACACCAACTGGCAGGCCTACGGTGGCGAGACCACCATGAGCCACTTCACCCAGATGGCCGGCCTGACGGTGCAGAACTTCCTGTCGGCGGCGACCGGCATGGCGCTCGCCGCGGTGATGATCCGCGGCTTCGCACGGTCCGGCGCCGATCGGGTCGGCAACTTCTGGGTCGACACGACCCGCGTCACGCTGCACGTGCTGTTGCCGTCGGCCTTCGTCCTCGCCCTGGTCTTCGTCGCGCTCGGCATCCCGCAGACGCTCCTCGCCTCGGTCGACGCGACCACGCTCGAGGGAACGAAGCAGACCATCGCCCTCGGGCCGGTCGCCGGTCAGGAGGCGATCAAGCTCCTCGGCACCAACGGCGGCGGCTTCTTCAACGCCAACGCCGCCCATCCCTTCGAGAATCCGACGGCGCTCACCAACGCGCTGGAGATCTGGGCCCTGTTGGCGATCTCCTTCGCCCTCACCCACACCTTCGGCCGGATGGTCGGCGACGCCCGTCAGGGATGGGCGATCTGTGCGGTGATGGCGATCATTCTCGGCGGCTGCCTGGTCGTCGCCTGGTGGGCGGAGGCCGGCGGCAATCCGCTGATGAGCGCCCTCGGTGTCGATCCGGCGCTCGGCAACATGGAGGGCAAGGAGGTCCGTTTCGGCCCCGCCGCCTCCGCACTCTACGCGGTGGCGACCACGGCGACCTCGACCGGCTCGGTCGACGCCATGCACGACAGCTTCATGCCGCTCGGCGGCTTCATGCCCCTCCTGCTGATCAAACTCGGCGAGATCGTTCCCGGCGGTGTCGGCTCCGGCCTCTTCGGCATCCTGGTGATCGCGGTGCTCACCGTCTTCGTCGCCGGGCTGATGGTCGGGCGGACGCCGGAATACCTCGGCAAGAAGATCGAGGCGCGCGAGATGAAGCTCGCGATGCTCGCCCAACTCATCTTGCCGGCGACGATCCTCGGCTTCACCGCGGTGGCCGCGCTCCTGCCGACCGCCCTGGCGAGCCTCGCCAACGCCGGCCCGCACGGACTGACCGAACTGCTCTACGCCTATGCTTCTGCGACCGGCAACAACGGCTCCGCCTTCGCCGGTCTCGCCGCCGACACCCCGTGGTTCGACGTGACGCTGGGCATCGCGATGTTCCTCGGCCGCTTCGGCTACGTCGTGCCGGTGATGGCGATCGCCGGATCTCTGGCCGCCAAACCGCGCGGCACCGCCTCGGCCGGTTCCTTCCCGACCCATGGTGCGCTGTTCGTCGGTCTGGTCACCGCCGTGATCCTGATCCTCGGCGGTCTGCAGTTCTTCCCGGCCTTCGCGCTCGGACCGATCGTCGAGCATCTCCTGATCCCGACCGGCCGAACCTTCTGATCCCTCGCCGTTCCCGAGGACCCGTTCCCATGTCGCATCATCCGATCGCCTCCGCGCCGTCGCTCTTCGATCGACGCATCCTCGCCCGCGCCGTCCTCGACGCCTTCGGCAAGCTCGATCCGCGTCGGCTCGTCCGTAATCCGGTGATCTTCGTCACCGAGGTCGTCGCCGCCGTGGTGACGCTGGTCTTCGTCGAGGATCTGGTCACCGATACCGGGGCGCCGCTGTTCGACGGCCAGATCGCCGCCTGGCTGTGGTTCACGGTGCTGTTCGCCAACTTCGCCGAGGCCGTCGCCGAAGGCCGCGGCAAGGCCCAGGCCGACGCGCTCCGCCGGACCCGTTCCGACACCGTCGCCAAGCGCCTGATGTTCGAGGACCCCGACGACCACGCCCATTCGGTCGTCGCCTCGCCCGAGCTCGAACTCGACGATCTCGTCCTGGTCGAGGCCGGCGACGTCGTCCCCGCCGACGGCGAAGTGGTGCGCGGCGTCGCGTCGGTCGACGAGAGCGCCATCACCGGTGAATCGGCGCCGGTGATCCGCGAATCCGGCGGCGACCGCTCGGCCGTCACCGGCGGCACCACGGTGCTATCCGACTGGATCGTGGTGAGGATCACCGCCGCGCCCGGCTCGACCTTCATCGATCGGATGATCGCACTGGTCGAAGGCGCGGAGCGCCAGAAGACCCCGAACGAGCTGGCGCTGTCGATCCTGCTCTCCGGGCTCACCCTGATCTTCCTGATCACCGTGGTGACGCTCCGGGGCATCGCCGGTTACTCGGGTACCACCGTTGCGATCACCGTGCTGATCGCCCTGCTGGTCACACTGATCCCGACCACCATCGGCGGCCTGCTGTCGGCGATCGGCATCGCCGGGATGGACCGGCTGATCCGCTTCAACGTGATCGCCACCTCCGGTCGCGCGGTCGAGGCGGCCGGCGACGTCGACACGCTGCTGCTCGACAAGACCGGCACCATCACCTTCGGCAACCGCATGGCGACGGAGTTCCTGCCGGTGCCCGGCGTGTCGGTGGCGGTGCTCGCCGAAGCCGCGCTGGTCGCCTCTCATGCCGACGAGACGCCGGAAGGCCGGTCGATCGTCGCCCTGGCGCGTGGGGTCCACGGCGTCGGTGAGCCGGAGGGCATCGCGGCGGCGTCCTTCGTGCCGTTCACCGCGCAGACCCGTCTGTCGGGGGTGGACCTCGCCGGCCGGTCGATCCGCAAGGGCGCGATCGACGCGGTGGTCCGCCACCTCGGCGTTCCGCTCGATCGCACCCCGCCGGCCTTCCGCGAGGCCGTCGACCGCATCGCCCGGACCGGCGGTACGCCGCTCGCGGTCGCCGAAGGCGATCGGCTGATCGGGGCGATCCATCTGAAGGACGTGGTCAAACCCGACATCAAGGAGCGCTTCGCCGAACTGCGCGCCATGGGCATCCGCACCGTGATGGTCACCGGCGACAATCCCGTGACCGCCGCCGCGATCGCCTCGGAAGCCGGTGTCGACGACTTCATCGCCGAGGCGACGCCGCAGGACAAGCTCGCCTACATCCGTACCGAGCAGACCAACGGCCGGCTGATCGCGATGTGCGGCGACGGCACCAACGATGCCCCCGCCCTCGCCCAGGCCGACGTCGGCGTCGCCATGCAGTCGGGCACCCAGGCGGCCCGCGAGGCCGGCAACATGGTCGACCTCGACAGCGATCCGACCAAGCTGATCGAGGTGGTGGCGATCGGCAAACAGCTGCTGATGACCCGCGGCTCGCTCACCACCTTCTCGATCGCCAACGACGTCGCCAAGTATTTCGCGATCATCCCGGCGCTGTTCGTCGCCACCTGGCCGGAACTCGGCGCGCTGAACGTGATGGGCCTGGCTTCGCCCGAGAGCGCCATCCTGTCGGCGGTGATCTTCAACGCGCTGATCATCGTCGCGCTGATCCCGCTGGCGCTGAAGGGCATCGCCTACCGCCCGGTCGGTGCGGCGGCGTTGCTCCGGCGCAATCTCCTGGTCTGGGGCGTCGGCGGTCTGGTCCTGCCCTTCGTCGGAATCAAGGCGATCGATCTGGTCGTCGCCGCGCTCCGTCTCGCCTGAGGATAAGCTCATGATCGAACATCTGCGCCCCGCCCTCGCCCTCGTCGGTGGACTGACGCTGCTCACCGGCATCGCCTATCCGCTGGCGCTGACCGGCATCGCCCGGGTGGTCCTGCCGGCGCAGGCCGGCGGAAGTCTCGTCACCATCGACGGCCGCGTGGTCGGTTCCCGGCTGATCGGCCAGAACGTCGTCGGTCCCGAGTGGTTCCACGGCCGCCCCTCGGCGATCACCGCGACCGATCCCGCCGACCCGTCGAAGACGGTCGACGCGCCCTACGACGCCTCCACCTCGTCCGGTTCCAATCTCGGACCGCTGTCGGCCCGACTGATCGAGCGGGTGAAGGGCGACGTCGACGCGCTGAAGGCCGAGACCGGTGCCGACGCCGTGCCGGCCGATGCGGTGACCACCTCGGCGAGCGGCCTCGATCCCGACGTCTCGCCGGCCTTCGCCCGTCTCCAGGTGAAGCGAATCGCCGCGGCGCGCGGCCTTTCCTCCGAGCGGCTCGAGGCACTGGTCGCCGAGAAGACGCGCGGCCGTGACCTCGGGTTCCTCGGCGAACCGCGGGTCAACGTGCTCGAGCTCAATCTGGCTCTTGCGGCTCTCGGCCCTTCGTGAGCGGATGCGACGATGAACGACCCGAAGCCCCGTGACGGACGTCCCTCGCCGGAAGCGCTGCTCGCGCTCGCCGAACGCGAGGGGCGTGGGCGGCTGAAGATCCATCTCGGCGCCGCCCCCGGCGTCGGCAAGACCTTCGCGATGCTGTCGAACGCCCGCCGACTGGCCGGCGAGGGAGTCGACGTCGTGGTCGGTCTGGCCGAGACCCACGGTCGCGCCGAGACCGCGGCGCTGATCGACGGGCTCGACCTGCTGCCGCTGCGTCCGGTCGTGCATCGCGGTCGGTCCGTGCCCGAATTCGATCTCGACGCGGCCCTGGCCCGCCGTCCCGGCCTGCTGATCGTCGACGAACTGGCGCACACCAACGCGCCGGGGTCGCGGCATCCCAAGCGTTTCCAGGACGTCGAGGAACTGCTCGACGCCGGCATCGACGTCTGGACGGCGCTCAACATCCAGCATCTCGAGAGCCTCTCCGACGTGGTCTCGCGGATCACCGGCGTGACCATCCGCGAGACCGTCCCCGACCGCATCCTCGAGCGGGCCGACGAGGTGGTGCTGGTCGATCTCACGCCGGACGAACTGATCGAGCGGCTGAAGGACGGCAAGGTCTACCTCCCGCGGAACGCGGCCCGGGCGATCGACAACTTCTTCAGACCGACGAACCTGACCGCGCTGCGCGAACTGGCGCTCCGGCGCACCGCCGCGCACGTCGACGACGAGATGCTCGCCCATCTGCGGCGCAACGCCATCGAAGGACCGTGGCCGAGCGCCGACCGCATTCTGGTCTGCGTCGGGTCGGGACCGCACGACGCGGACGTGATCCGCGTCGCGGCGCGGCTCGCCGGCGGCCTCAACGCCCCGTGGACCGCCCTGCACGTCGACCGACCGGACCGGGCGGCGACCGACGAGCCGTCGATCCGCCGGGTCGACGCGCATCTCCATCTCGCCGAACGGCTCGGGGCGGAGCGTGCCCGGGTGATCGGGGCCGACCTCGTCACCGAGATCCTGCGGTTCGCGCGACGGGAGAACGTCTCCCAGATCGTGGTCGGCCGCTCGACCCGCCGCGGCCGGCTCGTGCGGCTCTTCCGGCGGTCGCTCTCCGACGAACTGGTGGCCCGCGCCGCGGATCTCTCGGTCCAGGTGGTGGCCGGCGGGACGGACGCCCGTGCGGAGGCTCGCCCGCCCGCCGATCGGCGACGGCTGTCGGTCGGGATCGTCGCCGCGGGTGTCGGCGTCGCCGCCGCGATCGGCGTCGGCCTCGGCCTCACCCGGGTCGTCGATCTGCCCAACGTGTCGATGATCTTCCTGTCGGCGGTGGTGATCTGCGCCGTCGGATTCGGCCGGATCAGCGCCTTCGCCGCGGCCTTCCTGTCGTTCCTCGGCTACAATTTCTTCTTCATCGAGCCCGTCTACTCGTTCACGGTCGCCAAACCGCACGAACTCTTCGCCCTGGTGGTCTTCCTGTTCGTCGCCGGGATCGTCGGCGGTCTCGCCGGACGGGCCCGCGAACAGGCGGTCGCCGCGCTCGCCCGGGCCAAGACCACCCGCGCCCTCTACGAATACTCGCGCAAGATCGCCGGCCTGGCGACGCTCGAGCCGCTGATGTGGACGGCGGTCGCCCAGATCGCCGGCGCGGTCCAGGGGCAGGCGGTGGCGCTGGTCGCCGAAGGCGGCGACCTCCGGGTGGCCGGCGCGTTTCCTCCCGACGTCGAGCTCGGGGTCACCGAGATGGGCGCGGCCCGCTGGGCCTTCGAACGCGGCGAACCGGCCGGACGGCGTTCGCCGACGCTGCCGGGCTCGGAGTTCCGGTTTCGCCCGCTGGTCACCGCGAGCGGCGCGGTCGGGGTGATCGGTTTCGCTCCGAAGAATCCGAACACCGTGCTGCGCGAGGATCAGGAGCGGTTCCTGGTGGCCCTCGCCGATCAGACGGCGATCGCCGCCGAGCGCATCCAGCTCGCCACGCGGGCGTCGGAAGCGGCGGCCAGCGCCGAGAGCGAGCGGTTGCGGTCGGCGTTGCTGTCCTCGATCTCGCACGACCTGAGGACCCCGCTCGCCTCGATCCTCGGTTCGGTCACCAGTCTCAGGGACTTCGGCGACCGGCTGGACGAGGCGACCCGGCGCGATCTCCTCTCGGCGATCGAGGAGGAGACCCGGCGTCTGTCGCAGTTCGTCGCCAACATCCTCGACATGACCCGGCTCGAGACCGGCACGCTCGATCTGTCGACCGAGTGGGTCGACCTCGTCGACGTGGTCCGCGGGGCGGTGAACCGCACCGGGCGGCTGCATCCGGGCCGGCGCATCCGGCTCGACGAGATCGCCGAGGCCGTGGTGCTCACCGGCAATGCCACGCTGCTCGAGCAGGTGATGTTCAACCTCCTCGACAACGCGGTGAAGTTCTCCGATGCGGAGGGAACGATCGACGTGCGTCTGCGGCGCGACGGCGCGACCGCCCGGATCGAGGTCGAGGACCAGGGCGTCGGGATCCCCGCCGCCGAGCTCGAACGGGTCTTCGAGAAGTTCCATCGCGTCGCGCGCGGCGACGGGCGGGCCGCCGGCACCGGGCTGGGTCTGGCGATCTGCCGCGGCGTGGTCGGCGCGATGGGCGGAACGATCGCGGCCGAGAGCCCGGTCCGCGACGGTCGCGGGACCCGGTTCACCGTGCATCTGCCGTTGCCGCCGGAACCGGGGGCGGAACCGAAGGGAGAAGTGGGATGACCGCGACCCGTGTCCTCGTCGTCGACGACGAACCGCAGATCCAGCGGTTCCTGAAACCGGCGCTGATCGCGTCCGGCTACGACGTGACCTGCGTCGAGGACGGGGCGTCGGCGATCCGCGCCGCGGCGACCTGGGCGCCCGACCTGATCCTGCTCGATCTCGGCCTGCCCGACATGGACGGCAAGGACGTGGTCCGGGCGATCCGCGAATGGTCGAAGATCCCGGTCGTGGTGCTCTCGGCCCGCGACCGCGAGACCGAGAAGATCGCCGCCCTCGACCTCGGCGCCGACGACTACGTCAACAAGCCCTTCGGGGTCGGCGAACTCCTCGCCCGGTTGCGCGCCGCGTTGCGTCACGCCGCCCAGCGCGACGGCGAGGAGCCGGTGGTGACCACCGGCGGTCTCGTCGTCGACACCGTCCGGCGTCTGGTCGGCCGCGACGGCGAGCGGATCCATCTGACGCCGAAGGAGTACGACCTGCTGCACGTGCTCGCCCGCAACATCGGCAAGGTGGTGACCCAGAAGATGCTGACCTCGGCCGTCTGGGGCGGCAGCCTGACCGCCGATCCCCAGTATCTGCGCGTCCTCGTCAGTCAGTTGCGCCAGAAGATCGACCTGCCCGCGCCGGCGCCGTCGCTGATCGAAACCGAGACCGGCGTCGGCTATCGGCTGCGCGAAGAGGATGCCGTCTGAATGCGAACCCCGGTGGACCCCATGACCCCGTCCGTCCCGCTGCGTCCCGAGGCGATGTCGCTCGATCTACCCGCGCGCACCCGGGCCGACGTGCTCGAGGCGCTCGCGGCCCGCGCCGCCGACGTCGCCGGCCTCGATCCGCTCGCCGTCGCCCGGGCGCTGGCCGACCGAGAGGCGCTCGGCTCGACCGGGGTCGGATCCGGCGTGGCGATGCCGCACGCGCCGGTCGACGGTCTCGATGCGGCGCTGGTGTTGTTCGTGCGTCTGGCACGGCCGATCGACTGGGAGGCGATCGACGACGAGCCGGTCGATCTGGTCCTGGCGGTGCTGTCGCCGACGCGGGTGGCGGGCGCCTCGATGAACGTCCTGTCGAAGTTCGCCCGCCTCCTGAGAAGCGATGCCGTGCGCGCCCGGCTGCGCGTCGGCGACGCCGCCGAAGTGGCGGCCGAACTGGCCGCGGCGTGAGCCGGCGGATCCCGGGCGGGGCCGCCGGCGGCGACCCGTGGGATCCGCCCGGCACGCGATCAGGTCGTCGGATCCGCCGAATCGAGCGCGCTCAGCTCGGCGTCGAGCCGGTCGAACAGCGGTTCGAGTTCCGCCTCGCCCGCCTCGGGGCCGCGCAACATGCGCTCCAGGCGATGGGCCGCCTCGCTGAGCGGTTCGAAACCGAAGACCCCGGCGGAACCGGCGAGGGCATGGGCCCGGCGGGTCAGCGTCAGCAGCAGTTCGCCCTCCAGCGGCTCCCCGGCCCGACGGCGGTCGCGCAGGGCGCGGAACGCGGCGGCGTCCTCCCGCGCGCGTTCGACGAAGCGTCGGCGCAGATGGGCCAGCCGGTCGAGGAAGACCTGGCCGGCGACCGAGGCGGTTTCCGCCGGATCGGTGAGTCGGTTCATTGGATTTCGCCTCCCGCGTCGTGTTCGTGACCCCTAGTCGCCGTCGACCGGTCTTCGCAGGCTCGGGCGAGGATCCAGTCGGCGAAGGCTTCGGCGGTCAGTGGTCTCGAGAACAGATAGCCCTGCACCCGGTCGACGCCGAGTTCGCACAGGTGATCGAGGTCGTCGAACGACTCCACGCCCTCGGCCACGACCACGGCGCCTCTCAGGCGCGCCAGTTGGACGACGGAGCGACAGACCGCATCGCGGAACGGATCGTCCGCGCAGCCCGAGACGAAGGCGCGATCGATCTTCACTTCTTCGAACGGCAACTGCACGAGTCTGTCGATGTTGCTGTTGATGGTTCCGAAGTCGTCGAGAGAGAACCGCAGCCCGTGCAGCACCGCGCTGGTCGTCGCCCGGCGGGCTTCGTGGAGGTCGCCGAAGGAATCGAGTTCGGAGACCTCGAAGGTGAGGGGCGGGCCCGCTCGATCGAGCGCGTCGATGACCGGACCGATGTGGCGCCGCTGGATGAAGCTCGACGGCACGTTGATCGACGTCGGCAGCGGATCGATGCCTCGGCTGCGCAGATAGAAGCCCAGGCGCGCCGCGTCGGCGATGGCGAGGAGCGCGAGACCACGGACGTCCTCGGCCGAGGCGTCGGCGAGCACCGCCGCCACCGAGATCGGCCGACCCGCCGCATCGAAGAGGCGGGCGAGCATCTCGACCGAACAGACCTCGAAGGTCCGGGCGTCCAGGATCGGCTGGTAGTGGAAGGTGACCCGGTGCTCCGCCAGCGCTTCGCCGAGCCGCGGGGCGGAGGCGGACCCGCTGCCGGGAGCCGATGTGGGGCGTTCGATCGAATCGAGCAGTGCGTCGAGCCGATCGAACGGAACCGGTTTGCTCAGCGCACCGGCGACGTGGAGACCGAAATCGATGCCGACCCTGCGTGCGGTCTCGATGACGGCATCGGGGAACGAACTGATCAGAATGATCGCACCGGAGAAGTGGCGGTCGGCCAGCGCCTGCAATACGTCGACCCCGTTCCTTCGACCCAGACACAGATCGAGGACGACCAGCGCGTCGGGAGCGATCTCGTCGAACGCATCGGGATCGCAAGGATCGCAGGAACGGACCCGGTGCCCGCGCGACGCGAACCAACTCGTCAGCAACGATCGAACGAGGTCGTGATCCTCGACCACCCAGGTCGTGGAGGGCCTGTCTGCGAGTCGATTCATGGCCACCTCACGCGCAAACTCCGAGCATGGAGCTCGGAAGTGATCGTCCGGCGAAAGGAGTTAACAAATGAGATTACGATGCGATCTCTTTGGTCTATGAGAGTGAATCATTTGATGCTTCCGTAGTCAATATGCCGTCGCGCGACCATGGATTGCCGAAAGAAAGAGTGAAATGGGACGCAAATTATGAAATATTAGATTCGTTATGGGTTTTCGAACGAATTTCATGTAACGTGTTGACGTAGAGTAAGCTTACGATACGTCAGCGTGAGACATTTTACTTGGGTGCCGAGCTCGATGCGCTTGCAACGTGTGCCTCCCACGGCGGTCCCCGCCCCGTCCCAACGCCTGTTCGTCGGGGCTTCCCGCGTGCGCCTGCGGGTGGTCGCGGGAGAGCGCTTCATGGCCGGAGTGCCGGCGATCCTGCGCCAGTTGAACTTCGTCGAGACCACCGAAGACGGCGCCGCATGGCGGCCCGAGTTCCGCGAGGTCGGACTCATCGACGGATCGCTCGGCGCCGCCCTCGACGTCTGCCGCGCGCTGCCGGCCGGCGCCGGGCGGATCCTGGCGACCCAGGCGACCTCGTTCGCCGACCGGCGACGATTCGCCGAAGCGGGCGTCGATGCGTTGATCGCCGCGCCGCTCGAGCCGCGCGAACTCGCCGACTGGCTCGAGCATTTCGACGATCGCAGCGGCGGCGAACGGGCGAACGTCCTCATCGTCGACGACGACGAACTGAGCGCCGAATGGATCGCCGCCCTGCTCGCCGATCGCGGCATCGATGCGCAGGTGGTCGGAGATCCCACCCGTGTGTTCGAGGCACTGGATCAGCTCTCCTTCGATCTCGTCCTGATGGATCTCGAGATGCCGCAGGTGAACGGCATCGATCTGGCGCGGATGATCCGCCAGGACCGGCGCCATCTCTCGGTGCCGATCGTCTTCCTGTCGGCCGAAGGCGACACCCAGACCCAGATCCGGGCGCGCCGCTTCGGCGGCGACGACTTCATCTCCAAGCGGATCGACAGGACCCTGCTGGTGCAACTGGTCGAATTGCGGGTCGAACGCGCCCGGGTGCTCCGGTCCCTGATCGAACGCGACGGGCTGACCGGCCTCGTCGATCATGCGCGGTTCGTCGAGCGGGCCGGCCAGGAACTCGCCCGCAGCCGGCGCACCGGTGCGGGCTGCACGCTGGTGCTGATCGACATCGATCACTTCAAGTCGGTCAACGACACCTGGGGCCATCAGGCCGGCGACTTCGCGCTGAAGCGGCTGTCGTCGGCGCTCTCGGCCTGGTTGCGGCGCACCGACGTGGTCGGCCGTTACGGCGGCGAGGAGTTCGCCGCGCTCATGCTCGACACCACGGCCGAACAGGCGGCGCCGGTGATCGACGGATTCCGCCGGCACTTCGCCGAACTCGATCTCGTCGCCTCGGCGGGGACGTTCCGCATGACCTTCAGCGCCGGTCTCGCCGATGGGCGAGGGGTCGCCGACACGGCCGCCTTCATCGCGGCCGCCGACGAAGCCCTGTATCGGGCCAAACGGGAAGGGCGGAACCGCATCGTCGTCGCCGACCCTCCGCCCGCCGACGCGTCCGTCGGCGGAGATCCCGAGAAAGGAGTCGAATGATGCAGACGACCGTCATCGACACGCGCGACACGGCGGAAGTCGTCATCGGTGGGCGCCAGATCTGTATCGTCGACGACGACGAGCTCTACCGTGCCCATGTCGCGACGCTGCTCGCCCAGAAGAATCTGTGGGTCGTCGAAGCCGCCGACACCTCCGAACTCCAGGAGATCCTGGATCGTCGAATGCCGGACTGCATCCTGCTCGACTACGATCTGGTGTCCGAGAACGGGCTCTTCATCATCGACCGGCTGAAGCAGCGATACGGCGATCTCTCGCCGATCATCATGATCTCCGGCGACGAGACCCAGCGCACGGCGGTGCGGGCCTTCCGGGCGGGCGTGGTCGACTACGTCGGCAAGCGTGGAATGCGCCTCGAGGATCTGGTGGTCGCGATCCGCCGGGCGATCGGCCTGAAGATCCGCGACGAGGCCCGCGAACAGGAGATGGAGCGGCTGCGCCGCAACGCGCATTTCGACGAGCAGACCGGGTTGTTGATGCGACCCGCGCTCGAGGAGCGTCTCGCGCGGGCCGTCGACACGACCCGGCGGGTCGGTCGACCGTGTGGTCTCGTCGGCTTCCGCATTCCGCGTCTCCAGGAGGTGCAGGATCGTTTCGGGCTGGTGGCGACCGATCGGATTCTGCGGACCTTCGGCCAGAGGCTGCGCGAGCTCGCGCGATCCGGCGATCTCTGTGGGGTCTGGGATCGCGGCATGTTCGTCTTCGTCGTCGACGCGGACGCGTCGCCGAAGGCGGTCGCCAGCTTCGTCCAGCGCATTCGCGAGAAGGCGACGCTCGAAGTCGACCTCGCCGCCGCGCATCTCACGCTGACCGTCGTCGCCGCCTCGGCCGTCGCGCCCGACGATGCGGAGACGGCGGACGGGCTCGTCGGCGTGCTCGATGGCCGCATGGCCGAGGCGCTGAGGGCCTTCGGCGAGAGCGACGGCGACGCGAAGACCTGGGTGAGACTGCCCGAGGCCTCCACGGCGTCGCCGGCGGCGAGCGGACAGGAGAGGCGGCGGGCACCGCGGATGCGCACGCTGAAGCAGGGGCGGATCTATCTGAACGGCCTGCAGGCGACCATCGACTGCACGGTCCGCAATCTCTCTGCCGGTGGTGCGGGTCTGCGTCTGATGGGGCCGACGGCGATTCCCGAGTTCTTCCGCCTGAAGATCTCCGACACCGGAACGGTCCGCAACGTGCGCAAGTGCTGGCATCTGAACAACGACCTCGGTGTCGAGTTCATCCCCGACTGAGCCGTCCGGCCGCGATCGGACGGTGGAGGATCTCGAATGGTGAGAAACGACACGGCGTCGTTCCTGCGGTTGCTCGGAGCCGGCTCTCCTTCGACCACTCGGGTGGTCGAGGTCTGGCTCCTGTGCGCGGCGATCCCGGCGGTCGAGGCCTTCGACCGGTTCGCCGCACCCTACGCGGGTTTCGCCGTCTCGGCGGGATTTCTCGTCGCCGTCCTCCTGCGCCGGCCGGCCTTCGCGCCCCTCGGGTTCGTGCTCGCCTTCGTCGCGGGAACGTTGGTCCGGATCCCGTCGTCCGGCATCGGCGCGCCGGTTCCGGCTTTCTTCGACGTCCTGCTCGGGATCGGCACCTGGTTGGTGTGTCGGGTGATCCACGGCGACGGACGACGGGTGCGGACCGGGCGGGCTCTGGTCGAGATCCTGACCGTGGCGGCGTTCGCGGCGCCGCTCTTCGCCGCGAGCCTCACCGGCCTGCTCGCCGACACCGCCGCCGTGGGGTGGATCGACGTCGGCCGGACCGTCGGTTGGCCGGGTGAGATCCTCGGTGCGGCGATCGTCGTGCCGGTCGTGCTCGTCGCCGGCTTCGAGGAATCGAACGACCGCCTGCGACGATCCGAGTTGATGCCCTTCGCGGTGGCCGGTTCGACCGTGGCGGTGGTCGCCTGGAGCGCCGACCATTGGTTTCCCTTCCCGTTCATCGTCGCCTGCATCCCGCTCCTGGTGGCGGCGACCCGGCTGCAGCCGGTCGCCGTCGCACTGTTGGGGGCCGGCTGCATGATCGAGATGACCGTGCTCCCCGCGTCGGCGCACGCCGACCTCGTCTGGGCGAGGGCCGTGGCGGCGGCGTTGACCGGTGCGCTGCCGACCGGTCTCGCGCTGCTGCTCGCAGAGCTGCGCACCGAACGGCGGCGGATGACGGAGGCCGGCGAACAGTTGCACAAGCTGCTCGCCGGCATCGCCGGGCATGGATTCTATCGGCTCGACCGCGACGGAAAGATCGTCGGATGGGGCGAGAAGATCGCCGCGATCACCGGGTTCTCCGCCGAGGTGGTGCTCGGGCGTTCGTTCGCGATCTTCTTTCCGGAGGAGGAGCGCGTCGCCGGTGTTCCGGCGGCGTTGCTGGTCCATGCGAGCGAAACCGGTCGGGCCGAGCGGATCGGCTGGCGCTTCAAGGCGGACGGAACCCGGTTCTGGACCCGCTCGGTCATCGAAGCCCAGTACGACGAGCGCGGTGCGCTGACCGGATTCCTCAAGTCGGTCCAGGACCAGAGCGAGCTTCAGCACTCTCAGAACGCGCTGATGGCGGCGGAGCGGCGCTGGGGCTTCGCACTGGGGTCGGCCGGGCAGGGCATCTGGGAACACGATCTCGCCGACGGGACCATGCACTATTCCGACGTCTACACGGCCATGCTCGGCCTCGCGCCGGGGGCCCTCGGCGACGATCCGCAGGCCTGGAAGGACCGGGTCCATCCCGACGACGTCGACCGCATCCCGCCCGACGACGCCGGAACCGACGGCGGCGAGACCGAACTGCGCCTGCGCCACGCGGAAGATCGGTGGATCTGGGTCGCCGACCGCCGCAGCGTCGCCGAGCGCGACGGCGACGGCCAACCGCTCCGGGTGATCGGCATCCACACCGACATCACCGCCCGCAAGCTCGCCGAGGAGAAGTTCCGTCTGGCCGTCGAAGCCGCGCCGAACGGCGTTCTGATCGTCGTTCCCGACGGACGGATCACGCTCGTCAACTCGGAGACCGAACGGATGTTCGGCTACGAGCCGGGGACACTGCTCGGCCGGTCGATCGACCTCCTCGTGCCCGATGCACAGTACGCGGCCCATGCCGCCCATCGCACCGCCTTCGCGGCTTCGCCGCGAGCGGGGCGCATGGGGGCGGGGCGCGATCTCAGCGGACGCCGACGCGACGGATCGCTGTTTCCCGTCGAGATCGGTCTCAACCCGATCAAGACGGCGGAAGGGGCGAGCGTCCTCTGCGTCGTCACCGACATCACCGCCCGTAGACAGGCGCAGGCCGACCTCGCCTTGAGCGAAGCGCGCTATCGGTCGATGGCCGACAACTTCGTCGATCTGGTCGTCCAGCTCGACCTGGACCTCACCCGGACCTGGATCTCACCCGCCAGCCGCGACATCCTCGGAGTTCCGCCCGAGGTGCTGCTCGGATCGCAGCCGGCGGGAATCGTCCATCCCGACGACTATGCGATGGTGCGGCGGACGTTGTTGGCGGTGGCCGGCGGCGAAGACCGCGGCGCCTATACCGCCCGCTACCGACATGCTGACGGCCATTGGCTCTGGCTCAGCGTGGCGCTGCGTCTGGTGCGCGGGGCCGACGCGGAGCCGGTCGGCATCCTCGCGGTCGCCCGCGACATCACCCGTGCGCGGGCCGCCGAGGAGCAGCTGAAGGCGAGCGAGACCACCTTCCGCGGCGCCATGGAGAGCGCGTCGATCGGCATGGCGCTCGAGGAGCCGGACGGGCGCTGGATCACGGTCAATCGGGCTCTGTGCGGCATTCTGGGGATGGCCGAGGCCGACCTCGTCGGGCGGGATCGCGACGCCGCCACCCATCCCGACGACGTCGGATCGGACGACGAGCAGCGTCGTCGTCTCCTCGCCGGTGAGATCACGTCCTATCAGATCGAAAAGCGATGTCTGCATCGCGGCGGCGGCGTCGTGTGGACCCATCGCAGCGTCTCGCTCGACCGCCACCCCGACGGGTCGCCGCGCCGTCTGATCGTCCAGATCCAGGACGTCACCGAGCGCAAGCAGATCGAGCAGATGAAGAGCGAGTTCGTCTCGATGGTCAGCCACGAACTGCGAACGCCGTTGACGTCGATCCGCGGCGCGCTCGGGCTGATCCTCGGGACGATGGTGCGGGAGCTCCCGCCGCGCGCGGTTCAGCTCGTCGACATCGCCCACAAGAACAGCGAGCGGCTGATCCCGCTGATCAACGACATCCTCGATCTAGACAAGATCGATGCCGGGATGTTGCGGGTCGACATCGTCGAGACCGACGTGATCCGGCTCGTCGTGCAGGCGGCCGAGCAGACGCGCACCTTCGCCGATCGTTACGGTGTCGAACTCGTGGTGGCGAAGCCGCCGATGGACGTGGTCGGTGCCCGGGTCGACGAAGGACGCTTCATCCAGGTCGTGACCAACCTGCTGTCGAACGCCGCCAAGTTCTCTCCGCGTGGCGGGACGGTCGAAGTGAGCGTGCGGGTGGCGGCCGGGCGGGTCCGTGTGGCGGTGCGCGACGAGGGACCCGGCATTCCCGAGGAGTTCCGGTCCCGCATCTTCGGGCGTTTCGCTCAGGCGGATTCGGCGACCACCCGCGCCAAGGGCGGGTCCGGGCTCGGGCTGCACATCTGTCGCCAGCTGATCGGCCTGATGGGCGGGGAGATCGACTTCGAGAGCAGCGTCGGTGTCGGCTCCACCTTCTGGGTCGAGTTCCCACTCTCGGTCGCCGCGGCCGTTCCGGGCGCGTCCGGTGCCGCGGCGAACGGGCGGCGCCAGGTGATGATCCTCGGACGGGAGGCGATCGTCGTCGACTTCCTGGCGGCCGCGGTCGCCTCTGCCGGCCTCGAACCCCGGATCGGCGATCTCGGGGCGGAGCCGTCGGTCGAAGCGACCGAGCAGGTCGCCGCCGTCCTCGTCGATGCGGCCGACGCGTCGTCGCCCGTCGTGGCCGCGCTGCGCGGACACCTGCGGGGGTCCGAAGCGACCGCGCCGCCGGTGATCCCGGTGGCGGTCGGACCCGAGAGCGATGCGGAGGAGACGCCGGGCCTCTGGGTCGTCGATCCCGCGATGCCTCGGGATTTCGTCCGCCGTCTGGCGGCTCTGGTCTCCGGAAACGGCGGACCGCTTCCGCGCATCCTCCACGTCGAGGACGACTCCGATTTCGCGGAGGTGATCGGCGAGGGGCTCGCCGGTCGGGCCGAAGTCGTCCGCGTCTCGCGCGGCGGCCACGCTCTGGAGCTCCTGGAGAGAGAGACCTTCGATCTGGCCGTGATCGATCCGGTTCTGCCGGACGGCGACGGCGTGGCGCTCCTCGCCTCCCGGCTGGAGCGGCTCGGCACACCGTATCTCGTCCTTTCCGCGGGCGAAGCGGCGCAACACGGCGGCGTCGCCGTTCATCTCGTCAAATCGCGGGTCAGCGAGCCGCAGGTCGTCGATGCGATCTTCGCGCTCGTCGCCGAGGCGCGTGCCCGCAAGCCGGAGGACCGCCATGTCGGATGAACTCGCCCATGTCGTCTATGCCGACGACGAGGAAGACATCCTGAGCGTCGCCACGCTGTCGCTCGAGATGGTCGGCGGCCTGTCGGTGAGGACGTGCCGGGGAGGGCGGGAGGCGATCGAAGCCGCGCGGCTCCGGCGTCCGGACCTGATCATGCTCGACGTCATGATGCCGGAGATGGACGGCCCGACCACTCTGTCGCAGATCCGTGCCGATCCCGATCTCTCGGACATCCCGGTCATCCTGCTGACCGCGCGGGTCCGCACCACCGAGGTCGACGAATACCTCGCCATCGGGGCCGACGGCGTGATCTCCAAGCCCTTCGACCCGATGACCCTCGCCGACGAGGTCCGCCGGATCTGGACGGCGACGAAGACCCGTTCCGCCGGCTGACCGTTCCCGCCGTCTCCCGACCTAGACCGACCTCGACCGACGTCGCCGCGGAGGGGCTCTCTCCGCGACCGCCAGATCGAACTTGCGCACTTGTATCCAAGTGTGCATTATGGGGCCGTCTGGAAAGCGAGTTCTTAGCGCGGGAAGAATCGATGAAGATCGTTGAAGCCAGGACATCGGCACACCGGCTGCCGCCGAGCGTTCCCTGGGAGGACGCCACCAACAAGGTGCAGGGACTCGAGTTCGTCGTCGTCGAGTTGATCACCGACACCGGCCTCGTCGGCACCGGCTTCACCTACACGGTCGACATCGGCGGAACCTCGATCGCCGCCCTGGTCGAGGACTATCTCGTCCCCCTGGTGATCGGCATGGATCCGCTCGACTACGAGCGCATCTGGCAGAAGCTGCAGCGCCAGTCCCGGCGGCTCGGCGTCGGCGTCAACGCGCTCGCCATCGCCGCCATCGACGTCGGTGTCTGGGACCTCGTCGGCAAGATCCACGGCCAACCGCTGTGGCGCCTGTTCGGTGGCTCCCGCGAGGAGATCCCGGCCTACATCTCCGAGATCAATCTCGCCGACGGCGATCGGGTGGAGGATCTCCTGGCCCGGGTCGACGACTACGTGGCGCGCGGCTATCGCGCGGTGAAGTTCAAGATCGGCCGCCCCGACGTCGAGGACGACGTCGAGCGGATCGTGAAGGTGCGCGAACGGCTCGGGCCCGGCGGCCGGCTCTTCGTCGATCTCAATCAGAAGTGGTCGGCGAGCGAGGCCCTGGTCAAGGCGAGCCGGCTCGACGGGCTCGGCCTCGGCTGGATCGAGGAGCCGATGCTGTTCGACGACGTGACCGCCCACGCGAACCTCAAGCGTGCGATCCGCACCCCGATCGCGCTCGGCGAGAGCCTGCATTCGCGCGCCCAGTTCCTCGCCTATCTCCAGGCCGACGCGGTCGACTTCGTCCAGGCCGACGTGGCCTTCGTCGGCGGTCTCACCGAATGGCTGAGGATCGCCCACCTCGCCCAGACCTTCGGCCGTCCGGTGGCGCCCCACTACATGATGGAACTGTCGCTCCACATGCTCTGCGGCGTGCCCAATGCCTTCATGCTGGAGAACGTCATCGGCGGCAGCTTCGCCGAGCTCGGCCTCCTCGAGGAGCCGATCGTCGTGGAAGGGGCCGTCGGCCGGCCGCCGAAGCGCCCCGGCCACGGCATCGTCTTCGATCGGGCCGCGCTCGACCGGGTTCGGCTCACGCCGGGCAGTCTGAAGCGTGCCTTCCAGGGGGGAAGCAAATAGGATGCGCCGACGCACATCGTGGAAGTGAGGAGACCCGAGGATGGTCCAACGTCGCGCCGAGGAGCTGGTCGCCGAGAGGAAGACTCTCGAGAGCGTCATCTACGACGAGCTCCACAAGCGGGTCGTCACCCTCGAGTACCTGCCGGGACGGATGATCTTCGAGAACGAGATCGCCGCGGAGTTCGACGTCAGCCGCACTCCGGTCCGTCAGGCCTTCTTCCGCCTCGCGATGGACGATCTCCTGCAGGTGCTGCCGCAGCGCGGTGCCCGGGTCTCCTTCATATCGCGGGACAAGGTGCGTGAATCGCAGGCGGTGCGCGAGAGCCTCGAAGCGACGGCCTTCGCCGTCGCCGCCCGCAAGTGGGACGAGACCGACCCGGTCTGCCGGACCACGCGCGCGGAGATCGACGGGATCATCGCCGATCAGGTGAAGGCGGTGGAGGCGCAGGACTACGTCGCCTTCACCCGGCTCGACGAGGCCTACCACGGCGGCATCATGCGCTTCGCCGGCAACCGGACGCTCTACACCATCGTCTGCGAGATCCGGGCGCACCTGAACCGGGTCCGCTTCGTCGAGTTGCAGGAGGCGCACCACGATGCGGCGGCGATCGTGTTCCACCGGGAGATCTTCGAGGCGATCAGGGCGAACGACGTCGCCCGCACGACCGAACGCCTGCTGGCTCACCTGAAGGTGCTGGAAGAGTTCCGCGAGGAGATCTTCGCCAACCGCAGAGACATGTTCACCTGAGAGGGCGCCGGGCGACCCGGCGCTCGGAAATTTCCGATCGAGGCGCGTGATCGAGGGAGGCGGCCCAGCGTCGCAGCCATGGGAGACGTGCGTCCTCACGGTGCCTCCCGCGATCGACGACGGGTGGCCGAACGAGATGCGAAGGAGATCGCGACGATGAAGGCGATGGTGATCGAGGCTCTCGAAACCTGTGGGTTCCGCGAGGTCGACGAGGTGCTGCCGGGCGAAGGGGAGCTGCTGCTGGAGGTCCGCCACGTCGCGCTCTGTGGTTCCGACCTCTCCACCTACAAGGGGCTCAATCCGCTGGTCACGCTGCCGCGCATCCCCGGCCACGAGATCGGCGCCGAGATCGCGGCGGTCGGCGTCGGCGTCCCCGCCGAATACGCCGTCGGTCGGCGGGTGATCGTCGTGCCCTACACCGCCTGCGGCAAGTGCACCTCCTGTCGGCGCGGCCGGTTCAACGCCTGCCGACACAACGCCACCTTCGGCGTCCAGCGCGAAGGGGCGTTGACCGAGCGCATCGTCGTCCCGTTCGGCAAGGCCATCCTCGAGGACCGGTTGGCGCCGCGCCATCTCGCCCTGGTCGAACCGCTGTCGGTCGGCTTCCATGCGGCGGCCCGCGGCCGCGTCACCGCCGAGGACACGGTCCTCGTCGTCGGGTGTGGAATGATCGGCCTCGGCGTGGTCGCCGCCGCCGCCCACCGCGGTGCCCGGGTGATCGCCGTCGACATCGGCGAGACCAAGTTGGCGATCGCCCGCGCCTACGGCGCCGCGGTCACCATCGACGCCGGTCGCGAAGACGTCGCGAAGCGGGTCCTCGACCTGACGAACGACGACGGCGTCGACGTGGCGATCGAAGCGGTGGGAACACCGGCGACCTTCGTCCAGGTGATCGATCTCGCCGCCTATTCCGGTCGTGTCGTCTACGTCGGTTACAGCAAGCAGCCGGTCTCCTACGAGACGCGCTTCTTCAACATGAAGGAGCTCGACATCATGGGATCGCGCGGGGCCACCGTCGAAGACTTCCATGCGGTGATCGCCTATCTCCACGGCCGCCCGACGCCGCCCGACGATCTCATCACCCGGGTCTTCCCCTTCGACCGTTCCGACGAGGCGCTGCCCTACTGGGTCGCCGAGCGGGACAGGGTCATCAAGATTCTGATCGAGCGCTGAGCCGTTCCGATCGATCGGCCGCTGCCGCCGCCGATGGCAGCCATCGCATCCCACGCATCACAACAATGGAGGAAACGATGCGATTTCGTCTGATCCCCACCATGACGGCGGCCGTTCTGGCGCTCGGCATTGCCGCCGCCGACGCCAAGACGGTCATCAACGTCGCCTATGAGAACAACCCCGGCGAGCCGGTCGACAAGGTCATCCACTACTGGGCCGATCTCCTCAAGGAGAAGAGCAAGGGTGAGATCGAGTTGGTCCTCTTTCCGTCCTCTCAGCTCGGTTCCAAGAAGGACGTGACCGAGCAGGCGATGATGGGCGTCAACGTCATCACCATCACCGACGTCGGCTATCTCCAGGACTACGATCCGGACCTCGGGATTCTCTTCGGACCCTATCTCACGGAGAATCCGCAGAAGCTCTTCAAGATCTACGAAGGCCCCTGGTACAAGGCCAAGGAGGAGGCCCTCAAGAAGAAGGGCATCCACGTGGTCATGAACAACTACCTCTACGGTGTTCGCCACGTCCTGGCCAAGAAGCCGATCCACACCCCGGCCGACCTCAAGGGCCTGAAGATCCGCGCGCCCAATCAGGCGATGCTGATCAAGACCGTCGAGGCGATGGGCGCCACCGCCACCCCGCTGCCGCTCGGCGAGGTCTATCCGGCGCTGACCCAGGGGCTCGTCGACGGCGTCGAGAACCCGATCGCGGTGCTGTGGGGCGGCAAGTTCCACGAACAGGCGAAGTATCTGAGCCTGATCGGTCACCTGACCAACACCTCGCTGTGGATCGGCGGCGAAGCCTTCTTCAAGACCCTGCCGGCCGATCAGGTGAAGCTGATCCACGAGACCGCCAAGGCGGCCGGTGAGTACAGCCAGAAGATCGTCACCGAACAGGACGCCGAGTATCTCGAGAAGATGAAGGCGGCCGGCGTCACCGTCGTCCAGCCGGACGTGGCGGCGTTCCGTGAGGCGACCAAGGTCGTCTACACCCAGTTCCCGAAGTGGACCCCGGGTCTCTACGAGACCATCCAGAAGGAACTGAAGTGACGCGCGCCGGCGAACCGGAACGGGGAGACCCGGACCGGTTCGCCGGCGGACGGCCGTCCTCGGTGTCGACGGCCGCCGATGCGGCAGGTCGCGAGGGGAGAAAGGTATGAAGGTCCTGCTGAAGATTCCGACGGCGATCGCCGGGGGCGCGTTGACGTTCCTGGTGAGCGTGACCGTCCTGTCGGTGGTCGCACGTTACGTGTTCGACGCACCGTTGCACTGGCTCGAGGAGGTCTCCGGCCTCCTGATGATCTGGATCATCATGGTCGGTGCGATCGTCACCGAACGCGACGGCCAGCATCTCACCATTCCGATGTTGACCGATGCCCTGCCGCGGCGGCTGCGCGCCGCCGTCGAGGTGGCGATCGGCCTCCTGTCGCTCGTCGTGCTCGTCTACGTCGCCTGGCTCGGCGCGAAGCTGGCGATCGGCGCGCGCGACAAGCTCACCGACATTCTCGAGATCTCCTGGTTCTGGATCGACGTCGCCGTCCCGGTCGGAGCGGTGGGTGTCGTCCTCTACATGGCCATCCCGCTCCGGCGATCGGTCGCCGTTCTCTTCGGCGCCGAAGAGGCCGAACAGACCACGTCCACGCCCGCCGAGGGAGGCAAGCCATGAGCTGGCCGATCATCGTTCTCGTCATGCTCTGCCTCTTCGCGCTGAACATGCGGATGTACCTGGCCGTGATCACGGCTGTGCTCGTCTACTTCGTGTTCTTCAGCCGGGTGCCGGACCAGGTGGCGGTCCAGCGGCTGATCGGCGCCTCGCAGAACATGTCGCTCCTCGCCATTCCCTTCTTCATCCTGCTCGGGACGTTGATGGACCACACCGGTGTCGCGCGCCGGTTGCTCAGGGTCGCCGACCTGATGGTGGGCAAGTTCACCGGTGGTCTGGCGCTGACCAACCTCATGCTGTCGACCCTGCTCGGCGGCGTCAGCGCATCGGCGCTCGCCGACAGCGCGATGCTGACCCGCATGTTGGTTCCGGAGATGGAGAAGCAGGGATACGACCGTGCCTTCGCCGCCGCGGTCACCGCCTGCGGCTCGCTGATCACCCCGATCATCCCGCCCGGCATCGCTCTGATCATCTACGGCCTCGTCGCCGACGTCTCGATCGGCGACATGTTCATCGCCGGCATCCTGCCGGGCGTCACCATGGCCGGACTGCTGATGGGGGCCGCCTACGTCGTCTCGAAGAAGCGCGGCTATCGTCCCGCCCGCAGCGACTGGCCGACCTGGAAGGAGACCGGTTCGACGCTCGCCGGGGCCTGGCCGGTGCTGGTCCTGGTCGTCGCCATCGTCGGTGGCATCCGGATGAGCATCTTCACCCCGACCGAGGCGGGTGCGGTCGCCGTCGCCATCGTGCTCGCCATCGGCTTCGTGATCTATCGCGAGATGAAGATCTCCCACGTGATCTCGGCGCTCGAGGACACGTTCAAGTCGACCGCGTCGGTGATGCTGGTGATCATGGCCTGCTCGGCGCTCGCCTGGATCCTCAGCCTGGAACGGGCCGCTCCGCAGCTGGCGCAGTTGATCACCTCGGTGACCGACGACAAGTGGGTCTTCCTGATCGTCCTCAACGTCGCGCTGCTGTTCCTCGGCATGCTGATCGAGGGCAACGCCATCCTGATCGTCATGGTCCCGCTGCTCATGCCGACGGTGCACCAGCTCGGCATCGACCCGGTCCACTTCGGCATCGTCATCATCGTCAATCTGGCGCTCGGCAGTCTGACCCCGCCGGTCGGCACGGTGACGCTGCTGGTCTGCAATCTCTCGAAGGTGAGCATCTCCGACGTGGTCAGGCAGGCGATGCTGCTCTTCGCGGCGCTGCTCGTCTGCCTCGCGTTGGTCACCTTCGTTCCCTGGCTGTCCCTGGCGCTGATCCGCTGAACCGGCGCCGTCGTTCCTCGGGGCGCGCTCGAGGGTGCGCCCCGCATCCGAACCAGATCGAGCGAGATCGATGAAGGTCACACAACTGGAAACCTGGCACTGCCGCCGCGAACTGTCGCTCTTCCCGGAGTCGCGGGCGGGCAGGAACATGCCCTGGGACGTCGTCGTTCTGCGCCTCGTCACCGATGCCGGCGTCGAGGGCCTCGCTTCGGCGCTCGCCGCCCGCTCCGGCCGCATCACCGAAGCCTATCTCCACGAGAACATCGCCCCCGTCGTCCTCGGCCGGCAAGTCGAGGAACGCGAGAAGATCTGGCAGGATCTCTGGACTCTCGATCGTCACCTGACGTTCTTCCCGGTCTATCTGCCCGGTCCGGTCGACGTGGCGCTGTGGGACGCCGCCGCCAAGGCGGCGAACCTGCCGCTGCACCGCTATCTCGGCTCGATGCGGGACGGGCTGCCGGCCTACGCCAGCGGCCTCTTCCACGACCACGACGACGACTACGTGGCGGAGGCGCTCGCCTACAAGAAGGCGGGGTTCCCCGGCTACAAGGTCCATTCGCCGTCGCCCTGGCGGCGCGACATCGAGGTCCATCGGGCGGTACGCGAGGCGGTCGGTGACGACTTCCTGCTGTTCTGCGATCCGGTCGGCGACTACACGCTCGATCAGGCGATCAAGGTCGGCCGCGGCCTCGAGGAACTCGGCTACGAGTGGTTCGAAGAGCCGTTCCGCGATTTCGAGTTGGCGAAGTACACCGAGCTCTGCCGGGCGCTCGACATCGCCGTGGCGGCGACCGAGACCACCCGTGGGGCGCACTGGGGGGTCGCCCAGACGATCGCCCAACGCGCCGCCGACATCGTCCGCGCCGACGTCTCGTGGAAGGCCGGCGTCACCGGAACGATGAAGATCTGCCATCTCGCCGAGGCCTTCGGCATGAACTGCGAGATCCACACCACCACCATGGCCTTCATGGACGTGGCCAACCTCCACGTCTCCTGTGCGGTGCGCAACTGCGAGTACTTCGAGCTGTTCGTGCCGGAGGAGGCCTTCCGCTTCCCGCTCAAGGGGCGGTTGCCGATCGACGCGCGCGGATGGGCGATGGCGCCGAACGCCCCCGGCCTCGGTGTCGAAGTCGACTGGGACGAGGTCGACCGGCTCTGCGTCTCGCATCGCGTCAGTGCGGTCTAGGAGATCCACCATGGAGTTCGCTCGTGCCTTCACCCTCGCCGGTCATCGCGCCCTGATCACCGGCGGCGGCAGCGGTCTCGGCCTCGCCACCGCCGCCTGTTTCGTCGATGCCGGCGCCGAGGTGGTGCTGGTCGGCCGCGATGCCGACAGGCTCGCGGCGGCGGCGGCCGGCCTCGGACCGGCGGCCCGCTGGCTCGTCCACGACGTCGCCGAGGCGGAGGCCGCCGAGGCCTTCGCCGCCCGGGTCGAGGCCGAGGCCGGTCCGGTCTCGATCCTCCTCAACAACGCCGGCGGCACCTGCAAGAAGCCGATCGAGGAGATGTCGGTCGCCGACTTCCGGTCGGTCTTCGACGTCCACGTCACCGGCGGCTTCGCCATGACCCGGGCCTTTCTGCCGCAACTGAAGCGGGGCGGCCGCGGTTCGGTGCTGTTCACCGCTTCGATGAGTTCCTTCCTCGGCGTTCCCAACGTCACCGGCTATTCCGCGTCGAAGGCCGCCTACGTCGGGCTGATCCGGGCGCTGGCGACCGAACTGGCGCCGAGCGGCGTCAGGGTCAACGGCGTCGCCCCCGGCTGGATCGACACGCCGCTGTTCCGGCTGGCGACGTCGAAGGATCCGGCACGGCTCGCCAAGATCATGGGGCGCATCCCGATGAACCGGACCGGCGAGCCGGAGGACATCGGCTGGGCCATGACCTATCTCGCCGCCGATGCCGCGCGCTACGTCACCGGCCACATCCTCGTCGTCGACGGGGGCGCGCTGCACGGCTTCTGAGGTCCGAGGGCGGTCGACCGCGCGTTCCTGTCCCGCCCGCGACCGGACCCGCGGGATCGGCCTCGCCGCCTCTCCCACACCGGACGGTGGGTCGGCCGTTTCCTTCGGTCGCAGCTGAGCGCGACGGCGCGTCGGACCCGCCGCCGGCGCTCGGACGATCGCCGGCGAGCAGCCGATCCCGAGCTCCCGCGGGTGGCGGCCCGGCTCCGCCGACCCACGGCCGCGCCCGTCGCGACGACGGGCGCTCGCTCGTGCCGCGGCTCCGGCCGACGCACCTCGGCCGACCTCTCCTCCGGCTCGCTCTTCGGGATCGCCCCCCGCGCCTTGGCCGCGACGGCGCAGAGCCACACCTGCACGCCCGACGAGGCCCCGCCTCGGCCGTCGTCCGTTCCGTGCGGGCGAACATCGGTTCGCCGCGCGCGGCGTCGGCGCGATCTACGTGAAATCCTGAATATCCGCAAAATTCAACAGTCTAGCCCCCGTTGATCGAAATCGCCGCGGGACGCGGGGCCCCCGCCGCCGGTCTTCAACAATCCGGTTGGCGGGGCGGTGATCGGCCGCGAAGGCGAAATCGTTTGTTCCCGAGCGGGTTGCCGCATCGCAGCGGGCATTTTCACGCGCTCTCCGGCCGGGGTTCGGGCGCCCCTCGGGGCCCGGATTGTCGCGAAGTTTCGGAAAAATCCCAGTGCCCGGCGGGGTTATGAGTGAGTCATCGCACTCCCCCGAAGGAGAAGGACATGAGCAATCAATACGCGATTCAGGGTGGAAAGCCTGCAACCGGTTCGGCGCCGACGTCCGGCGCGACCGAGGCCGCCGCGACCGAACGTGCGGGGATTCCCGGCTGGTGGATCACCATCTTCCTGTTCTGGCTCGGCTGGGTCTTCATGTACGCGGACCGGACGGTCCTCAATCCGGTCATGAAGGACATCCAGAGCGAGTTCGGTCTCTCCGGCACCCAGCTCGGCCTGATCTCCAGCGTGTTCTTCTTCTCCTACGCGATCCTTCAGATTCCCGCCGGAATCCTCGGCGACCGGATCGGCCGCAAGAAGGTTCTGGTCCCCGGCTTCATCCTGTTCGGCGTGTTCACCGCGGTGACCGGCTCGGTGAAGAGCTTCGCCATGCTGCTCACCTCGCGCATCGTCACCGGCGCCGGTGAAGGCACCTACTACGGCCCGCAGTACGGCATCTCGTCGGAACAGATTCCGCAGCAGTACCGCTCGCTCGGCAGCGCCATCATCAATTCGGGCATGGCCTTCGGCATCGCGCTCGGCCTGATGGCGTCGAGCTGGATCGCCTACACCCTCGGCATGGGCTGGCGCACCCCGTTCTACTTCATGGCGATCCCGACCATCGTCACCGGTCTGTTGATCTGGTGGCTGGTCAAGGAACAGCCGCGCCCGGCACCGGCCGCCGGCCAGTCGCAGAAGTCGTCGTTCATGGCGCTCGTCAAGAACCGCAACCTGCTGCTCACCTACATGATGGTGTTCTGCTCGCTGTTCGGCTTCTTCATGATCCTGACCTGGCTGCCCTACTACCTGCAGACCGAGCGCGGCATTCCGGTCAAGGACATCGGCAACATCTCCTCGCTGGTGGCGTGGGTGTCGATCCCCGGCGGCCTGCTGTTCGCCCGCATCTCCGACAAGCTCGGCAAGCGCCGTCCGCTGGTGATGGTCCTGGTGCCGATCGCCGCGCTGAGCCTGATCTCGATCGCCTTCCTCCAGGACGTCAATCAGGTGATCGCGGCGATCTGCGTCTACGGCTTCTTCGGCAAGCTGGCGCTCGATCCGGTGCTGGTCGCGGCGGTCGCCGACAACGCTTCCAAGGAATCCTACGGCACCGCCTTCGGCATCTTCAACTTCGTCGGCATGTCCTCGTCGATCGTCGCTCCGGTGATCGCCGGCATGATCGCCGACGCCACCGGCAGCCTCGCCGCCAACTTCTACATCTCCGCCGCGATCCTGGTCGTCGGCATGGTCGGCATGATGTTCCTCCAGGACGCCCGCCCGACCGCGACCGAGAAGGCCGCCTGAAATGCTCCACGCTCAACTGATCAAGGGGAACTTCCAGGACTCCGTCACCCTGATGATCCTCTCGCGCGACCTCTCGGCGCTGCCCGAGGTGGACCGTGTCTCGGTGATGATGGGAACCCCGGCCAACAAGGACGTCTTCCGTGAGACCGGCCTCTGGCACGACCTCCTCGCGGACGCCACCCCCAACGACCTGTGCATCGTCGTCGACACCGACGACGGCGATCCCGCCGTGGTCGCGCGCATCGCCGACCAGGTCCGCGAGCGTCTGGCGAACCTCGCCAAGGGCGCCCGCAAGGCCCGTTACCCGATCGCCCGCAGCTGGCGGCGCGCCCGGGATCTGAACCCGAAGGCCAACGTCACGCTGATCTCGGTCGCCGGCCAATACGCCCACGGGCTGGCCCGGGAAGCGCTCGACGGCGGGATGAACGTGATGATCTTCTCCGACAACGTCGGGATCGATCAGGAACGCGATCTCAAGACCTTCGCCCGCGACCGCGGTCTTCTGGTGATGGGTCCGGACTGCGGAACGGCGATCGTCGGCGGCGCTCCGCTCGCCTTCGCCAACCGGGTTCCAACCGGTCCGATCGCGGTGGTCGGCGCCTCCGGCACCGGCATCCAGGAACTGACCTGCCAGATCGCCCGGCGCGGCATGGGCATCTCTCATGCCCTGGGTCTCGGCGGACGCGACCTCTCCGAGGCGATCGGCGGCATCTCCGCCGAGACCGCCCTGGATCTCGTCGCCGCCGACGAGGCGACGCGCGTCGTCACCTTCGTCTCCAAGCCGCCGGCCGCGTCGGTCCGGGCGAAGCTGATCGAGAAGATGGAACGGCTCGGCAAGCCGGTCGTCGCCCTCTTCCTCGGCGACCGGCCCGCCCGCCGCGACTTCGGCGACGTCCATCTGGCCCGCACCCTCGACGACGCGGCCGCCCTGGCGGTCGAACTCGCCGAGATCGAAGCGACCGCGGCGACCGTCGCGGCGCCCTCGGGACGCGGCATCCGCGGCCTCTACACCGGCGGCACGCTCGCCGGCGAGGCGGCGCTGCTGATCGCCGAGAGCCTCGATCTCACCCCCGACGCGGCCCATGCCGAAGGCTTCATGCTGCACACCGACCGTCACCGGATCATCGATCTCGGCGACGACGTCTACACCCGCGGCCGGCCGCATCCGATGATCGATCCGTTCGGCCGCAACCAGATGATCGCCGCCCTGGCGAAGGACGCCGAGGCCGGCGTGCTGCTGGCCGACGTGGTGCTCGGTTTCGGCAGTCACGCCGATCCGGCCGGCGAACTGGTCCGGGCGGTCGAGGAGATGCGGGCCGCACGCGGCGACGCGGCTCCGATCACCGTCGTCGCCACGCTCACCGGCGTCGCCGACGATCCCCAGGACTACGCCGTCCAGGCCCAGAAGCTCGAAGATGCCGGCATCCACATCGCCGCCAGCGTACGGGCCGCGGTCCTCCTCGCCCTGCGCCTCATCGCGCCCCGCCGCGAGGTGTCGGCAGCGGAGCCGGCGTTGCTCTCGCGGACCCCGGCGGTCGTCAACATCGGCCTGCGCGGCTTCGCCGACGACCTCTCCACCAACGGGGTCGAGGTCGTTCACCTGCAATGGGAACCGGAAGCGGAGGGCGCCGATCGCCTGCGCCGTCTGGCCGCCTCCCTCGCCTGATCCGGAGTTTTGCAAATGTACGCCACCATCAACGAAGCCAATGCCGCGGTGATCGCGGAGATCCGCAAGGCCCGTCCGCATCTCGTCGACGTCCGGCCGGCCGGCGAGTGCATTCCGGCCCTCGCCGAGGGCCCGGTGCTGATGCATGCCGGCCCGCCGATCGAATGGGCGGCGATGACCGGCCCGATGAAGGGTGCGGTGATCGGAGCCTGCCTGTTCGAGGGCTGGGCGAAGACCGTGGCGGACGCCGAGGCCTTCGCCGCCGCGAAGATCCGCTTCGTCCCCTGCCACGACAACGCCTCGGTCGGTCCGATGGGCGGCATCACCTCGGCCCACATGCCGGTGCTGGTCGTCCGCAACGCCGCCCAGGGCAACGTCGCCCACTGCAACCTCAACGAAGGCATCGGCAAGGTGATGCGCTTCGGCGCCTACGAGGGCGAGGTGCAGACCCGGCTCGCCTGGATGCGCGACGTGCTCGCCCCGATGCTCTCCCGGGCGCTGAAGCGCAAGCCCGACGGGCTCGATCTCACCGCTCTGATGGCCCAGGCGATCACCATGGGCGACGAGTTCCACCAGAGGAACATCGCCGCCTCGGCACTGCTCCTCAGGTCGCTCGCCGCCGACATCGCCGCCGACGAGGCGAGCAGCGAAGAGAAACAGGCGGTCCTGCGCTTCCTCGAGCGGACCGACCAGTTCTTCCTCAACGTCGCGATGGCGCACTGCAAGTGCGTCATGGATGCCGGCCATGCCGTCGGCGAGGGTTCGATCGTCACCGCGATGACCCGCAACGGCCGCGACTTCGGCATCCGCGTCGCCGGTCTCGGGAACCGCTGGTTCATCGCGCCGGTCAACACCCCGGTCGGCCTGTTCTTCACCGGCTATTCGCAGGCCGATGCCAATCCCGACATCGGCGACAGCGCCATCACCGAGACCTTCGGCATCGGCGGTGCGGCGATGATCGCGGCGCCCGGCGTCACCCGCTTCGTCGGCTCCGGCGGCTTCAACGACGCGCTCGAGATCTCCGAGGAGATGCGCGAGATCTACGTCGAGGCCAACACCACCCTACAGATCCCGACCTGGGACTTCCAGGGCGCCTGCCTCGGCCTCGACGTGCGGCGCGTCGTGGAGACCGGCATCACCCCGGTGATCAACACCGGCATCGCCCATCGCCTGCCCGGCATCGGACAGGTCGGCGCCGGCACCGTCCGTCCGCCGCTCGCCTGTTTCGAACAGGCTCTGACGGCGCTCGCCGAGAGCCGCACCCGCGCGGCCTGATCCATCCCGACCGACGGCGGGACGGTCCGACGGTGACCGTCCCGCCACCGCTCCCGCCCGCCCCGACGACCCGACACGGTCGACGGACGGTGGTGCTCGCTCAGAAACAAGAAACTCGCTACCCCTGGGAGGTCGACATGACCGCGGACATTCCTGCCCGCCTGCTGATCGCCATCGGCGGCAACGCCATCCATCCCGAAGGCATCCGCGGCACGCCGGCCGAGCAGGCGGAGGTCGCCGCCGCTCTGGGGCGCTCGCTGCTGCCGCTGATGGAACTCGGCACCGAGCTGATCATCACCCACGGCAACGGTCCGGTGGTCGGCAAGATCCTGATGCGCAACACCCTGGCCCGCCACCGGGTGACGCCGATGACCCTCGACATCTGCGTCGCCCACAGCCAGGGCGGCGTCGCCTACGTGCTGTTGCAGGCGCTGGAGAACACCCTGCGCGCCGCCGGCAATCCGCGCGAGGTGGTCTGCATGCTGACCCAGGTCGAGGTCGATCCGGACGATCCGGCCTTCCGGAATCCGACGAAGCCGATCGGCTACTTCTACGGCGAAGCCGAGGCCGCCGCGCTGCGCGACGAACTGGGCTGGGAGATGCGCGAGGATTCCGGCCGCGGCTGGCGCCACGTCGTGCCCTCGCCGCTGCCGCGCCACATCGTCGAGACCGCGCTGATCGCCACCGCGGCGGCCTCCGGCGCCGTGGTCATCGCCGGTGGCGGTGGCGGCATTCCGGTGGTGCGCGACGAGATGGGCCGCCGCCATGGCGTCGAGGCGGTGATCGACAAGGACCGCACCTCGGCGCTGATGGCCAATCTCCTCGGCATCGAGGATCTGATGATCCTGACCTCGGTGCCGCGGGTCGCCGTCGACTTCGGCAAGCCGACCCAGCGCGCGCTCGATCGGGTGAGCCTCGCCGAGATCCGGCGGCATCACGCCGAAGGGCAGTTCCCGCCCGGCAGCATGGGGCCGAAGATCGATGCGGCGATCCAGTTCCTCGAAGGCGGCGGCAGGCGCGTCCTGATCGGCCGCCTGGAAGACGCCGTGCCGATGTTGCGCGGCGAAACGGGAACGCAGATCCTCGCCGAACCGATCGAGGCCCCGCGGCTCGCCGAAGCGGTGTGACGCGGGATTCGACGCCGGTGGTGGCGTGCCGGAAGCCCCCGGCCGCCGCCGCCGCGAACCGAGAGGACGCGAACCGTTCGATGAATCCACGACCGGTGACGACGATCGGCGATGCGGCCGCCCGGATTCTCGCCGGAACCGGCGAGGGGCGGGTGTTCGCGGTCTTCGGCCGGAGTTTCTACGTCGATTTCGGCGGCGGCCTGATCTGCGTCGGCCCGCCGGACTTCGGTCCGGGCCCGTCGCATCTCCTGGCGGCGTTCGACGACGTCGCGGCCTGGACCGACCGGTTGGAGCCGGGTGATCCGGCGACGACGCAGGGCGGCGTGCTGGCCGTCGCCGGCCTCGGGCTCGATTTCTCCGGCCTCGTGCCCTGGCGCGCCGCGCCGCCGGCTCCTCTCCGCCCGGCGGATCTCGCCACCGGTCTCGATCGGCTGGCACGGGCCGTCGCGCGGCGCCGCCCGGTCGGCCTCGGCGTGCTGGTCGGCGACCTCTGTCGCGGCGCGAGGCCGGTGGCGACGGCGCTCGATCCGTTCCTGGCGCCGGCCGCAGCGATGATCGCCGCTCTCGGCGAGCGCATCCGGCACGCCGCGCCGGACGCGCCGTTCGCGGTACCCGACCCGCACGGACTGATCGGGCTCGGGCCGGGGCTGACGCCGTCCGGCGACGACTTCCTCGCCGGCTTCCTGATCGCTCTGCGACGGCTCGGCCGCGGCGACCATGCCGAGGCGCTCGCCGCTTCGGTCGTGCCGCGCGCCGCCCGGGCGACCAACGCGATCGCCGCTGCGCTCCTCGCCCATGCCGCCGCGGGCGAGATCTCGGCGCGGCTGATCGAGGTCCTCGACCGGATCGCCGCCGGCGGCGACGCCGAAGCGCTCCTCGACCGGGTCGAGACGATCGGTCACACCTCGGGCTGGGACTGCCTCGCCGGCATGGTCGCAGCCGCCGCCGCGGTGATCGGCCGGCCCGAGCCGGATGCCCGCGGATCGGACGCCGACCGGACGTCGGAAACCTCGCCCGGATTGCTTTGCCGCCTCGCGAGTGCTGCGCTAGTTTGGCCGGCGCCCGCCCCTTCCTTCGCCGGCTCCCCGGGATCGCCGAGGCGAGGCGAACAGAGCTCGTCGTGATGGAACCACGCCTTCCCAATCTGGACCTGGAAGCGGTCCGCACCTTCGTCGCGGTGGCGCGTCTGAAGAGCTTCTCGGCCGCCGCCCAGCAACTGCACCGCACCACCTCGGCGGTCAGCTATCGCATCAAGGCGCTCGAGGACGGCATCGGCACGCCGCTGTTCGTGCGCACCACCCGCAACGTCACGCTGACCCCGGCCGGGCACGTGCTGCTCGACAAGGCGGGGCAGATCTTCGAATGGCTGCAGGGTCTGCCGGAGGAACTGCGCCAGGTCGGCGAGAACGTCGAGCCGCGGTTCACGCTGGTGGTCAACAATCTTCTCTACGAATCCACCGCCGCCGCCCACCTTCTCGCCCATCTCAACCGCGCGTTCCCGCACACCGAGATCGAAATCCGGTGTGCCGTGTACATGGGCGTGTGGGACGAAATGCTGCACGAGGGCGTCCACATGGCGCTCGGCGCGCCCGGATTCCACACCATCAACGACGACTTCGACACCCATCCCCTCGGAGCGATCCACTGGGTCTTCGTCGTGGCGCCGGACCATCCGCTCGCCGACCACACCGAGCCGCTCTCCAACGACGAGTTGCGCCGCTTCCCGGCGATCAACGTTCAGGACACGGCGACCCGTCTGGTCAAGCGCGTCGCCTGGAAGCTCGCCGGCCAGAAGGAGATGCTGGTCCCGGATCTCCAGACCAAGATCGTCGCCCACATACAGGGCGCCGGGGTCGGCTTCCTGCCGGTCACCCTGGCCCGCGAGCACATCCGCGCCGGTCGCCTCGTCGAGCGCCGGGTCGCCCAGGGTCGCTCGCCGTCGCCGTTGTCGCTCGTCTGGCGGCGCAATCACAACGGCCGCGTCGGCACGCATCTGCGCGAACTGGTCCAGTCGGGATCGGAGCACTTCGCCTTCCTCGCCGACCGGATCGGAACCGACACCGACCTCTGATCGCGCGATCCTGTCCGATCCGGAGCCGCGGAACGGCTCGTCGTTCCGCTCCCGAGGGTACGGGGGCGGGCACGGCCGTCGGGGGCGGGGACCGGACCGATCGGCGGAGCGCGGCCCTCCTCAGCCGATGTCCTTCAGTCGGGCGGTCTGGCGGGCGAGCAGCAGTTCGACGTCG
>CALFRR010000177.1 GCA_937919435.1 uncultured Alphaproteobacteria bacterium
GCACTGCTCGGCGAGAACGGGGCCGGCAAGACCACCCTGATGAACATCCTGTTCGGCCACTACGTCGCCGACGAGGGCGACGTGCTGGTCGCCGGCGCCGAGGGGCGCCTGGTGCCGCTCGAGCCGGGCCGCCCGCATGCCGCGCTGGCCGCCGGGATCGGCATGGTCCACCAGCACTTCACGCTGGCCGAGAACCTCACCGTCCTCGACAACATCCTGATCGGCACCGAACCGCTGTGGCGGCCGTTCCGTTCGACCGGGGCGGCCCGGGCCAAGCTCGCCGGGCTGATGGAGCGGTCGGGGCTGACCATCGACCTCGACGCCACCGTCGGCGATCTCACCGTCGGTGAGCGGCAGCGGATCGAGATCCTCAAGGCGCTCTATCGCGACGTCCGCATCCTCGTCCTCGACGAGCCGACCGCGGTGCTGACCCCGCAGGAGGCCGACGGCCTGTTCGCCACCCTGCGGGTGCTCGCCGACGACGGGCTGGCGGTGATCTTCATCTCGCACAAGCTCCACGAGGTGATCGCCGTCTCGTCGCGGGTGGCGGTGCTCAGGGCCGGTGCCAAGGTCGCCGAACGGCCGACCGAGGGCGCCGATCGCGGCCTGCTCGCCGAGCTGATGGTCGGACGTACGGTCGCCGCTTCGCGCCGCGAACCGCGCACCCCCGGCCGGCCGATGCTGGTGGTCGACCGGGTCAAGGTTCCCGGTGCCGACGTCCGCAACCGACTGGACAACCTGTCGCTGGTGGTCCGGGCCGGCGAGATCTTCGGCATCGCCGGGGTCTCCGGAAACGGCCAGACGGTGCTCGCCGGGTTGCTCTCCGGGCTGGTGACGCCGCTCGACGGCAAGGTGATCGTCGACGGCGAGGCGATCGATCCGCACGATCCGCAGCAGGTGGTGGCGCTCGGGGTCGGCCGGATCCCGGAGGACCGACACAGCGAAGGCGCGATCGGCTCGATGTCGATCGAGGAGAACATCGCGCTCGAGCGGATCCGCTCGCCGCGCTTCCAGCGCTTCGGGTTCCTGCGTTTCGGCGAGATCCGGGCGCATGCGGCGGCGTCGATCGAGGCCTACGACATCCGCTGCCCCGGCCCGGCGGCGCCGATCGGCCGGCTCTCCGGCGGCAACATGCAGAAGGCGATCCTGGCCCGCGCCCTCGACGGCGAACCGAAGGTGATCCTCGCCAATCAGCCGACCCGCGGGCTCGACGTCGGCGCCGTCGCCGAGGTGCATCGGCGGCTGCTCGATGCGCGGATGCGCGGCGCGGCGGTGCTGCTTGTCTCGGAAGACCTCGACGAGTTGTTCGAACTCTCCGACCGGATCGCGGTGATGTTCCGTTCGCGGCTCGGCGCGGCGCATCCGACGGAGAGCCTGACGATGAAGCGGCTCGGCCTGATGATGGCCGGCCACGATCCGGCGGAGGCCGCGTGATGTTGCGTCTCGTCCCGCGCGTCGAAGCCGCCCCGCGTCTCGCGGCGATCGTGCCGATCGTCGCCGCCCTCGTCGCGCTGGCCCTGGCGGCGATCCCGATCGCCGCCGCCGGTGCGCCGGTGCTCGACGCCTATCGGGTGATGTTCGAAGGGGCACTCGGCTCGCGGTTCGCGCTGACCGAGGTGATCGCCCGGGCGACGCCGCTGATGCTGACCGGCCTCGCTGTCGCCGTCGCCTTCCGCGCCAAGCTCTACAACATCGGTGCCGAGGGCCAGCTCTACATGGGCGCGCTCGCCGCGGTGTGGGTCGGCTCCGGCCGGTTCGACGGGCCGATGCCGGTGATGATCGCCGCGGTGCTCACCGCCGGGGCGATCGCCGGCGCGCTGATGATGCTGGTGCCGACGCTTCTGAAGACGAAGCTCGGCGCCGACGAGGTGGTGGTCACCCTGCTCCTCAACTTCGTCGTGGCACTGTTCGTCCAGATGATGATCGAAGGGCCGATGAAGGACCCGATGAGCCTCGGCTGGCCGCAGACCGAGGCGATCCTCGATTCCGCCACTCTGCCCAAGCTGATCGCCAAGACCCGGGTGCACGCCGGCCTGATCGTCGCGCTGGTCGCCGCGGTCGGCGTCCATCTGCTCTTGAAACGGACGACGGTCGGTTTCGAGATCCGTGCGGTCGGTGCCGGGCCGAAGGCCGCCCGCTTCGCCGGAATGAACGTCGGCGCCGCGATGTTGACCGTCGGGGCGCTGTCCGGGGCGCTCGCCGGGCTCGCCGGGGTCGGCGAGGTCGCCGGGCTCAAGGGCTACCTGACCGCCGATCTGTCGCCCGGCTACGGCTATGCCGGCATCGTCGTGGCGATGCTCGCCGGACTGTCGCCGCTCGGGGTGATCGCCGCGGCGCTCTACGTGGCGGCGGTGTTCGTCGGTGCCGATTCGATGAGCCGGGCGATCAACGTGTCGAGCTACATCGCCAATCTGGTCGTGGCGCTGGCGCTGCTGGCCGTGCTGGTGTCGGGCGTGTTCGTCCGGTTCCGGCTGGTGTGGACCCGAACCACCAGGAAGCGGAGCGCGCCATGAGCGAGGTCCTCGACATCGTCCTGACGCTGCAGTTCTGGGTGGCCGCGCTCAGAATCGCCACACCGCTGATCTTCGGGGTGACCGGCGCGCTGATCTGCGAGCGCTCCGGCGTGCTCAATCTCGGCATCGAGGGGATCATGACCGCCGGCGCGATGACCGGCTGGCTGGCCGTCCATTTCGGTGCGGGGCTGTGGACCGGGGTGCTGGTCGCGGCGCTGAGCGGGGCGGTGTTCGGTCTCGTCGTGGCGCTGCTGACGGTCAAGCTCGGCCTCTCCCAGCACGTCGCCGGGCTCGGGGTGACGATGCTCGCCACCTCCGCCTGCTACTTCGGATACCGGGTGATCCTGCCGGGGGTGACCACCCCCCCGCGGATCGAGCCGTTCCAGGCGATGAACATTCCGGTCCTCTCCGATCTGCCGATCGTCGGACCGATCCTGTTCCAGCAGACGCCGCTGACCCTGTTGGCGATCGTCCTGGTCGTCGTCGTCTGGTGGGTGCTCGCCCATACGCCGGTCGGCCTCGCGGTGCGCGCGGTCGGCGAGAACCCGGCGGCGGTCGAGGCCCAGGGGCTCGACGTCCATCACGTCCGGATCGGCGCGGTGGTCGTCGGATCGGCGATCATGGCGCTCGGCGGGGCGTTCCTCACCATGTCGGCGTTCAACGCCTTCTTCTTCGAGATGGTGGCGGGACGCGGCTGGATCTGCATCGCGCTGACCGTCTTCGCCTCGTGGCGGCCGGGCAAGGCGCTCGTCGGGGCGATCCTGTTCGGCGCCTTCGACGCCTTCCAGGTGCGCCTGCAACAGGCGATGGGCGGCGTCGTGCCGGGACAGGTGTTCCTGATGCTGCCCTATCTCCTGTCCATCCTGGCGCTGGTGGTCTGGTCGCGCTCGGCCGGCTATCCCAAGGCGCTGATGGTCCCCTTCGTGCGCGGCCAGCGCTGATCTGATCGACAAGAGGCGAACATGTCCGAGATCGAACTCGTCGTCCGCAACGCCACCCTGCCCGACGGCCGCAAGGGGCTCGACATCGCCGTCCGCGACGGCCGGATCGCGGCGATCGAGCCGGGTTTCGCCGGGACCGGGCGGCGCGAGATCGACGCCGCGGGCCGGCTGGTGGCGCCGCCCTTCGTCGACGTCCACTTCCACATGGACGCCACCCTCTCCCTCGGCCTGCCGCGGCTCAACCAGTCGGGTACTCTGCTCGAGGGGATCGCGCTGTGGGGCGAGCTGAAGCCGATCCTGACCGTCGAGGCGGTGGCCGAACGGGCGTTGCGCTACTGCGATCTGGCGATCGCCCAGGGGCTGCTCGCCATCCGCACGCATGTCGACGTCTGCGACGACCGGCTGCTCGCGGTCGACGCGCTCATCGACGTGAAGAAGCGGGTGGCGCCGTACATCGACCTGCAACTGGTCGCCTTCCCGCAGGACGGCTTCCTCCGGTCGAAGACGGCGGCGGCCAATCTGGTGCGTGCCCTCGACATGGGCGTCGACGTGGTCGGCGGCATCCCGCACTTCGAGCGGACGATGGCCGACGGCGCGGCTTCGGTGAAGGCGCTGTGCGAGATCGCGGCGGAGCGCGGCCTGCTGGTCGACATGCACTGCGACGAGAGCGACGATCCGCTGTCGCGCCACGTCGAGGCGCTCGCCTACGAGACCACCCGGCTCGGGCTGGAAGGTCGGGTGACCGGCTCGCACCTGACCTCGATGCACTCGATGGACAACTACTACGTGTCGAAGCTCCTCGCGCTGATGGCGGAAGCGGAGCTCCACGCGGTCGCCAATCCGCTGATCAACATCGTCCTGCAGGGCCGCCACGACACCTATCCGAAGCGCCGCGGCCAGACCCGGGTGCCGGAGATGCGCGCGGCGGGGATCAACGTCGCCTTCGGTCAGGACTGCTGCATGGACCCGTGGTATGGGCTCGGCGGCGCCGACATGCTCGACGTCGCCCACATGGGGCTGCACGTCGGCCAGATGACCGCACGCGAGGCGATCCGCTGGTGCTTCGACGCGGTCACGGTGAACGCGGCCAGGGCGATGCGGCTTCCCGACTACGGGCTCGAGGTCGGAAAGTCGGGTGATCTCGTCGTCCTCCAGGCGGCCGACCCGATCGAGGCGATCCGCACCCGCGCCACCCGGCTGTTCGTCGTCCGCCGCGGACGGGTGATCGCCGAGACGCCGGCCAGGGTCGCCCGGCTGAGCCTCGCCGACACGGAACGCACGGTCGACCCGGCGGCCTACGCACCGGGCGTGTGAGGCCGGGGGCGGTGCCGCGTCCGGGGGCGGAAGACCCGCCACCGTCGTATCGGCCCGGGCGGACACGCGCCCGGGAGCCCCGCCGATCCGGTCCGGACGGGAAAAAACGTAGATCTCGGCCTCGGGGTGGAATTCCGGGTCTTTTTCGACGGGCCGGGAAGTGCCATCCTCCCGGCGACCCGCCGACCGGACGGTCGTCGTCCCGCTCGTCCCCGACGAACGGTGCGCAACGTCCGACGCGGGATCGTCCGCGCCCGACCATCGGCAGGGCTCGGACGCACGTCCCATGGTCAGCCGAGAGGACACCGTCCATGTCCACACCCACCCCCCGGAATCCGACCGTCCCGATCGAGAAGATCTTCACCGAGCGCTGGTCGCCGCGCGCCTTCACCGGCGAGAAGATCGACGAAGCGACGCTGCTCTCGTTCTTCGAGGCGGCCCGCTGGGCACCGTCGTCCTACAATTCGCAGCCCTGGCGCTTCGTCTACGCGGTCGCCGGGACCGCCGACTGGAACACGCTGTTCGATCTGCTCTCCGATTCCAACAAGGTCTGGGCCCGCAAGGCCGGCGCGATCGTGCTGATCCTGTCGACCCCGACCTTCAAGGCGCCGGACGGATCGGCCGTCCAGATCGGCAGTCACGCCTTCGACACCGGTGCGGCCTGGGTGAGTTTCGCCCTGCAGGCCACCGCCGCCGGCTGGCACGCCCACGGCATCGGCGGTTTCGACCGCGAGAGTGCCCGGCGCGTCCTGTCGCTCGCCGACGACATGCACATCCAGGTGATGGCGGTGGTCGGCAAGATCGGCGATCCGGCGACGCTGCCGGATCCGTTCAAGGCGCGCGAGAAGCCGAGCAACCGCCGGCCGCTCGCCGAGACCGCCTTCCGCGGTCACCTGCCGCGCTGAGCCGGTACGCCGGACGAGGTCCGGGGTGCGACGGTGGGAGGGGGAAGGGGCCGGATAGGACAGATCCCGCCCGGGGTGTGGCCCTCCTCCCGCCGCCGGCTTCCGGCCTCGGCCGGCGTCGGCGCCGCGCGGAGCGCCGCCGTTCAGGCCGCGGAGCGGGTGGAACTCGCTGACCGGACGCGGGCCTCGGTGATCGCCGCGGCCAGTTTCTCCGCCGACACCGGCTTGGTGGCGAAGGCATCGGCGCCCGCCGCGAGGGCGGCTTCACGATCTTCGGCGAGAGCATTGGCGGTCAGCGCGACGATCGGCACTCCCGGTTCCGGCGTCTCGCCGGCCCGGATCTTCCGGATCGCCGTCAGTCCGTCCATCCGCGGCATCATCACGTCCATCAGCACCACGTCGAACCGCCGCTCGGCCAGCGCGGCGAGCGCGGCGACGCCGTCGACCGCGGTCGCCACCCGATGCCCCAGCCGGGCGAGCAGGCGGGTCGCCACCAGCGTGTTGGTCGGATTGTCCTCGGCGAGCAGGATCTCGAGACCGGGGCCGACGTCGTCGGCGACCGGAGCCGGTGCGGCTTCCGGTGCGGCGGCGACGGCGAGCGGCAGACGCACGGTGAAGACCGAACCCTCGCCGAGCCGGCTGGCGACCGTGATCTCCCCGCCCATCCGACGGACGATCTCGCGGCTGATCGCCAGTCCGAGGCCGGTACCGCCGAAACGGCGGGTGATCGATCCGTCGAGCTGCGAGAATTCGACGAAGAGATCGCCGACGTGTTCGGGGGCGATGCCGATGCCGGTGTCCTCGACGTCGAAGCGCAGCGTCGGCGCGCCCCCCTCGCCGAGCGGCGGTTCCCCGTCGACGCGGACGCGGACCGAGCCGGTCTCGGTGAACTTCACCGCGTTGCCGACCAGATTGAACAGCACCTGACGGATCCGCCCGGCGTCGCCGACGAAACGGCACGGCAGTTCGGCGGCGGTCTCGACGGTCAGCTCGAGCCCCTTCTCGGCGGCCCGCGGGCGGACGATCTCGCAGACCCCGGCGATCACCGGATCGAGGTCGAAGGGCCGGGCCTCGAACACCATCCGGTCGGCTTCCAGCCGAGTGAAGTCGAGAATGTCGTCGATGATCTGGAGGAGGTGCTCGGCGGAGGAGCGCATCGTGGCGACCCACAGCGCCCGCTCCCGCGGATCGTCGCAGTCCTCGAGCAGTCGGGTGGCGCCGACGACACCGTTGAGCGGCGTTCGCAGTTCGTGGCTGACCGTCGCCAGAAAGGCGGTCCGGGTGCGGATCGCGGCCTCCGCGCGGTCGCGCGCTTCGGCGAGCACCGTCTCTGCCCGTCGATGGACGGTGATGTCGGCGACGGTGTAGAGGCGCCCACCGTCCGGCATCGCAGTGACGACGAGTTCGAGACTGCGCGGGCCGACCTCGATCGATCGTGGCCCTGCCGCGTCGGCGCCGATGCCGAGGAGCGCCTGGTGAACCGCGGAGAGCGGACGGCCGACGACGAGATCGGCGTCGTCCCCCAACAACTCCGCGGCGCGCCGGTTGACCACCCGCAGCAGGCCGTCGGCGGCGACCATCACGATGCCCTGGTCGGTCCGCGCCAGGATCGCCTCGAGTTCCAGAGACTTGCTGGTGACGCGCGCTTCGCTCCGGGCCTGGGCGAGCCAGGCCTGGTCCAGCCGGCGCTCGTGACCGATGCCGATCACCATCACCACCAGGACCAGCACCGACAGGCCGCCGGCGGCGATCAGAAACACCCGCCGCTTCTCCATGTGACCGGCGAGGACTTCCGATTCGGCCATGCCGACGGTCACCGTCAGCGGAAAGTCCTTCAGACGCTCGAAGGCGAAGATCCGCCGGCCGGGGCTCATCGTGCCCTCGGCTCTGCGCAGCCCGGATTCGTTCCGGGTCAACTCGTCATAGAGCGACGTCCCGACGATCGAACGACCGAGCATCGACGGATTGAGGCCGCCGCGGGCGCGGATCAGACCATCGAGACCGATCAGAGTGATCGCACCTTCGCCGCCGAGGTCGATCTGTTCGAAGAAGCGCGAGAGATAGTAGGGATCCAGCGACGCGACGAGGACGCCGGCGAAGCGGCCGTCGGGATCGGCCATCCGGCGGGTCAGCTGGATCGTCCACTTCCCCGTCGTCCGGCCGAAGATCGGCGCGGAGATGAAGAGCTCGTCGGCGGTGCGGTCGCGATGGACGCGGAAGTGTTCGCGATCGGAGAGATCGATCGGCGGCGCGTCGCGTTGCACGTTGGTGGAGACCAGACGACCGTCGGCGCCGATCATCGCCATCTGTATGGTGACGTCGCGCAGCAGGTAGCGGTTGGTGGTCCAGGCCGGAAGATCGAAGTCCGCAGGATCGCTCTCCCAGGCATGGCGCAGGAAGAGGAGATTCTTGTCGATGTCCTTGATCACCGCGGAGACGTGACCGCCGAAGATGCGGGCGATGTTCCGCTCCTTTTCCCCGGCGGCCCGGATCGTGCTCGACTCGTCGAGACGCAGATGGGTGAGCGTGCCGGCCCAGATGAGGACGAGGAGCGCCAGCGACAGCCAGGTCGACAGCCGAAGCCGCCGTTTCCCGACAAATCTCGAGCCCGATCGCGCTTCGCCCTCCGGCATCCCGCTGCTCCTCGCATCCCCCACGGCCGCTGCGACATCTTGTCCGCGCACCGTGAAGGAACCGCAGAGCGGATCGCGACAATTCGACGGAAATCGAAATTTTCCCGCGGAAATGCGGGCTTCGACCGCCGGTCAGCCGCGCGGGCCGGCACCCAGCTCGCGCAGCCGGCCGACGAGGGTGGTACGCGCGAGCCCCTCGAGCGTCACCAGAGCGACGCCGAGCGCGGCGGCCTTGCCGTAGAGCTGTTCGTACCGCGGCCGATGCCGACGCTCGTCCCAGAGGTCGGTGGAAACGACCAGAGCCACCACCGAGCCGGCATCGCCGAAATGATCGATCAGGTCGTCGGCCTCGTGGAGCGCCTCCATCAGGCGCTCGCGATGGCGGGCGTCGCCGCCTTCGAGCCGCGACCGGAACGCCTTGGCGGAGACGAAGACCAGACGCTCCGCGAAACGGGCGATGGTGTCGATCTCGTTCTCGCCATGGAAGCCGCCGGCCTCCCAGACGATCTTCTGGCCGATGCGGACCTCGTCGGCGCCGGCCGCCAGGGCCGAAAGCCCGACGTGTTCCTCGAGCCAGCCGCCGCGCAGCCAGCGATCGGCATCCGCCGAGGGCGCGAAGAGACCGGCGGAACCGCGCCCGAGAAGCGCGGCGGCAGCCAGGACCGCCACCATCTCGCACGCCGCCGGATCGGCGAGCGGGTCGTTCAGGCGACCGATCGCGACGTCGCGGACCCGTTCGAAGACCGGAAAGGCGGCCGCGACGGCGGTGGTGGCGGCGGCACGGCCGATCGCCCGGTCGAGCGGGGTGCCTTCGCCGAGGAAGCGGGCGCCGTGGCCGGCGAGAGCGGCGGCGATGCCGGACGGCGGCGGCGCGACGGTGGTCATGGGGCCTCGGGAGCGGATGCGGGAACGATCACCAGTTCGCCGTTCCTCACCCCGCGTTCGGCCCGGATCGCCTCGGCGAAGGCCCGGATCGCGGTGGTCGACCCCTCCAGCAGGGCGACCTCCAACACCTCGCCGCCGGGAAGCGGACGCGCGAGGCGGGTGGCGCGGAAGGCGGTCGCCTCGGCGAAGGCGGCGGCGAGCCGACGGGCGAGCTCCCGGGTCTCGGGCTCGAAGACGTAGGTGAGCGAGGCGACGCAGTCGCGGGTCTCGCCGATCGCCTCGATGCCGTGGGCGAGACCGGAGCGGGTCAGGTCGCGAACCGCCTCGGACCGGTTGGAGTAGCCGCGCGATTCCATGAACCGGTCGATCTCGGCCATCAGATCGTCGTCGAAGGTCAGGGTGACGCGCTGCACGAGACTCTCTCCCGGGCGCCCCGCGCCCTCCCCTCCGATCGGGAGTCGGAAGACGCGCCGGCTCGCTCGGTGTTGGCGGTATCCCGCCGCCGCGTCAAGGGCGCGCAACCGAGTCGAGGCACGGATGCGCGGGCGGGCCGTCAGTCGTCGGCGGAGATCACCCTCGGGCCGGCGGCCTCGACCTCGGCCCTCAGCCGATCGTCGACCGCCGAATCGGTCAGCACCGCGTCGAAGGCGTCGAGCCCGGCGAACCAGGCCGAACGGACCCGGCCGAACTTACTGGAATCGACCACCAGATAGGTCTCGACGGAGCGGCGGATGACGTCCTGCTTGATCGACACCTCGTGAAAATTCGAACAGGACGCACCGTGGACCGGGTGGAGCCCGCCGGCCGACAGGAACGCCTTGTTGATCCCGATGCGTTTCAGGATGTCCAGCGCCTCCGGACTGTCGAAGGACGCGCTCGAGCGCTGGAAGACGCCGCCGAGCAACACCAGCCCGATCGAATCGAACCGTCGGATGATCTCGGCGATGTTTATGGAATAACAGACGACCGTGACGTCCTTCACATTCGCGAGACGTCGCGCCAGATGCGGCGTGGTGGTGCCGCAGTCGATGAAGATGCTGTCGCCCGGTTCGATCAGGGTCAGCGCCAGCTCACAGGCGGCGCGCTTGCCGACGGTGTGGGTCTCGCGCTCGCGATCGAAGACGTAGCCGGCGGCCTCCGCTCCGGAGCGGGCCGCCAGGATGTGGCCGCCGTGGCAGAGAAATCGCTCGGGATGCGCCGCAACATCCCGTCTTATCGTCATTTCGGAGACGTCGAGGAGCCCCGCGGCGTCGCTCAGACGGAGCGAGGCGGCGGTTTCCAACACCTCCGCGATCCGGTCGATTCGCTGTACCCGGCTGAGAGTCATGGCCGTCGAGATCCGTCGCATTGACCGTTTCCGCCCGTCGCCGGTGTCGTGCACCAGGGCGGGAGCCTTCGCGCCGCAGGCCGGCGCCTCCCCCCGTGTCGTCCGTTCCGGCGCCCCCGACACGCCGGATCGGCTTCACAGTCGAATGTTATTATGATAACACACATCGTGACAAACGAAACACGCGCGCGTCATCGCAGTCTCCGGAGTTTCTCATGGACATCGCCGCCGCCGACCTCGCCCGAGTCATCGACCACACCATCCTGAAGCCCGACGCGCGCCGGGACGAGGTTCTCCGCTTCTGCCGTGAGGCGCGAGAACACCGGTTCTACTCGGTCTGTGTCAATCCCCGCTGGGTCCCGACGGTCGCCGAGGCGCTCGCCGGGTCCGACGTCGCCACATGCTCGGTGATCGGTTTCCCGCTCGGCGCGATCCCGACCGAGGTCAAGGCCGCGGAAGCCGCCTGGGTGGTCGCCCACGGCGCGACCGAGGTCGACATGGTGATCGACGTCGGTGCGATGAAGGACGGCGCGCTCGACCACGTGCGGGCCGACATCGCCGCGGTCAAGGCCGCCTGCGGCAAGTCGCTGCTCAAGGTGATCATCGAGACCTGCCTGCTCACCGACGACGAGAAGGTCGCCGCCTGCCGGCTCGCGGCGGAGGCCGGCGCCGACTACGTCAAGACCTCGACCGGCTTCTCGACCGGGGGTGCCACCGCCGACGACGTCGCGCTGATGCGCCGCACGGTCGGCGACGCCCTCGGCGTCAAGGCATCCGGCGGCATCCGCACCCGCGAGGATGCGCTGAAGATGCTCGCCGCCGGAGCCTCGCGGATCGGCGCCAGCGCCGGCCTGAAGATCATCGCGGCCTGAGCCGCGATCCCTCTCACTCTCGACAGGAGGCGACACCCCCAGTCCAGAACGCGGTACCCGACAAGAAACGATGGTCAACGAACCAAACGAGGAAAACGCCATGAAGAAGCTCTTCGTCGCTCTCGCGACGGCTGCCGCCTTGATCTCGGGATCGGCCCTCGCCGCCTCCAACGGCCCGGTCGACACCTCGAAGGTGCGCAAGGACATCGTCTCGAGCGCCACGGGCAAGAAATTCACCATCGCCACCGTGGTCAAGGTCGACGGCATCGCCTGGTTCGACCGCATGCGCGACGGGGTCAAGCAGTACAAGGCCGACACCGGCCACGACACCTGGATGCTCGGACCGAGCCAGGCCGACGCCGCCGCCCAGGTGCAGATCGTCGAGAGCCTGATCGCCCAGGGCGTCGACGCCATCTGCATCGTGCCGTTCTCGGTCGAAGCGGTCGAGCCGGTGCTGAAGAAGGCCCGCGACCGCGGCATCGTCGTCGTCGCCCACGAGGCCTCGAACATCAAGAACGCCGACTACGTGCTCGAAGCCTTCGACAACAAGGCCTACGGCGCCAAGCTGATGGAAGTCCTCGGCAAGGCGATGGGCGGCGAAGGCAAGTACGTCACCACCGTCGGCTCGCTGACCTCGAAGTCGCAGAACGAGTGGATCGACGGCGGCGTCGAGTATCAGAAGGCCCACTTCCCGAAGATGCAGCAGGTCACGACCCGGCTCGAGACCTATGACGACGCCAACACCGACTACACCAAGCTCAAGGAAGTCCTGACCACCTATCCGGACCTCAAGGGCATCCTCGGTGGACCGATGCCGACCTCGGCCGGCGCCGGCCGTCTGATCGCCGAGCGCGGCCTCAACGGCAAGCTGTTCTTCGCCGGTACCGGCCTCGTCTCGGTCGCCGGTCAGTACCTGAAGAACGACAACATCCAGTACATCCAGTTCTGGGATCCGGCGGTCGCCGGCTATGCGATGAACGTCGTCGCGACCATGGCGCTGTCGAAGAAGGGCGGCGAGATCAAGGCCGGCCTCGACCTCGGCCTGCCCGGCTACACCAAGCTGATCACCCCGGTCGCCGGACAGCCGAACCTGCTCTACGGCGCCGGCTGGGTCGGCGTGACCAAGGCCAACATGGGCGAATACAACTTCTGATCCGAACTCCCCGCGGAAGGCGCCTCGCCGAGGCGCCTTCCGTCCTCGCGAGTCCCGTTACCGGCAAGCGGATCAGAGCCCCATGTCCGACGTCTTCCTCGACCTGCGCAACGTCGTGAAGCAGTTCTCCGGCGTCCGCGCTCTCGACGACATCTCGCTCACCATCCGGTCGGGCGAAATCCACTGCCTCGCCGGCGAAAACGGTTCGGGCAAGTCGACGCTGATCAAGGTGATCTCGGGGGTCTACCGCCCCGACGCCGGGTCGATCGCGATCGACGGCCGGACCGTGCCGCACCTCACCCCGATCGGGGCCATCCGCCACGGCATCCAGGTGATCTATCAGGACTTCTCGCTGTTCGGGAACCTGTCGGTCGCCGAGAATCTGGCGCTCAACACCGAGCTCCAGGAGAAACGCGCGCTGGTCAACTGGAAGCGCGTGCACGCGATCGCCGCCACCGCGCTCGAACGGCTCGGGGTCGACATCGATCCCGCTTCCGAGGTCGACGACCTGTCGACCGCCGGGCGCCAGCTGGTCGCCATCGCCCGCGCCCTGATGTCCGATCCGCGCCTGCTGATCATGGACGAGCCGACCACCGCGCTCACCCGCAAGGAGGTCGAGACGCTGTTCCGGATCGTCCGGGACATCCAGGCCCGCGGCATCGCGGTGCTGTTCGTCTCCCACAAGATGCGGGAGATGCTGGAGATCTCCGAACGGATCTCGGTCATCCGCAACGGCCGCAAGGTGGCGGAAGGACCGACCTCGGAGTTCGACGAGCCGAAGATCGTGCGCCACATGACCGGCCACGACATCTCCAGCGAAACCTATCACTGGCAGGCACCGGCCGGTGACGTGCCGCCGCGGCTCGAGGTGGAGAAGCTGACGCTGCCCGGCAAATTCGAGGATCTGTCGCTCGCGCTCCGGCCGGGCGAGATCGTCGGGCTTTCCGGCCTGCTCGGATCGGGGCGCACCGAATTCGCCAAGGCGCTGTTCGGGCTCGAGTCCGGCTGCACCGGGACGGTGAAGGTCGACGGGAAGCCGGTCGTGATCGACCGGGTCGAGACGGCGATCGCGGCGGGCATCGCCTATGTGCCGGAGGACCGGCTGAGCGAGGGCCTGTTCCTCGGCCAGTCGATCGACCGCAACATCCTCGCCACCACCTATGCGAAGATCGCCACGGCGACGGTGATCGACCGCACGAAGGCGGCCGAGCTCGCCGCGTCGTCGATCAGGGCGATGCAGATCGCCACGCCGTCGGGCGAGAAGCCGGTCGGCCAACTCTCCGGCGGCAACCAGCAACGGGTCGTGCTGGCGCGCTGGCTGCTCACCGAGGCGCGCGTCCTGGTCCTCAACGGTCCGACGGTCGGCGTCGACGTCGGTTCGAAGGCGGAGATCCACAAGATCATCCGCCGGCTCGCGATGGAGAAGGACGTCGCCGTCCTGATGATCTCCGACGACATCCTGGAGCTGGTGCAGAACTGCAACCGCATCGTCGTGATGCATCGCGGCCGCTTCGTCGAAACGCTCGAAACCGCCGAGACGTCGGAGCACCGCGTCTCCGACATGCTCACGTCCTTCCGGTGAGGTGGCCCATGACCCTGTTCCGCAGATCGGAGGTCGTCATCGCGGCCATTCTGTTCACCGCGATGATCCTGATCGGCCTCGTCAACCCGGCCTTCTGGCAGGTCGACAACCTGTTCTCGCTGCTGCGCTCCAACGTGGTCATCGGGATCATGGCGCTCGGCGTGCTGCTGGTCATGCTGTCCGGCGGCTTCGACGTCTCGTTCCCCGCCTTCGCGGTCGCCGCGATGTATCTGACCGTCCACGGCATGCTGCTGACCGGCTACGTCGGGGTGGTGCTGCCGTTCGCGGTGGCGATCCTGATCGGCGCGGTCTGCGGCTCGATCAACGGGTTCTTCGTCTGGAAGTTCAAGATGATCCCGCTGATCGTCACGCTCGGCACCGGCGCCGTGGTGCGCGGCCTGCTGCTCGGCGTGGTCGGCACCTCGATGATCAACATCGATCGCTTCCCGCCGGTGCTGATCGATTTCGCCAAGGCCGAGGTATTCACCCTGACCAAGGCGGACGGCACCCATTCGGGGCTGACCGCGATGGTGCTCGTGTATTTCGCCCTCGCCCTCGGCGTCCATCTGATGCTGCGGCACACGATGATCGGCCGTTCGATCTATGCGCTCGGCGGCGGAGCGGAAGCCGCGACCCGCGTCGGCTTCGATCTGAAGAAGACGATCTTCTTCATCTACTGCCTCGCGGGCGCGCTCGCCGGCTTCGCCGGGATGCTCCACTGCTCGATGATCTGGCTGGCCAACCCGCGCGACTTCGTCGGCACCGACCTCGAGGTGATCGCCGCGGTGGTGCTCGGCGGCGCCTCGATCTTCGGCGGACGGGGCAGCGTGATCGGCACCATGCTCGGCGTCTTCATGCTGGTGATGGTCAAGAACAGCCTGATCATCATGAAGGTCGACACCACCTGGCAGCTGGTGGTCGTCGGATCGATCATCGTCATCGCGACCGCGGCGAGTGCCTGGCGCGATCGTGGACGCAAGGCGTGAGGGGGCGGAACCCATGGAAAAGCTCGGCTTCGACTTCCGCCGCCTGATCGGCCGCGACAACAACATCGGCCAGCTCTTGGTGATGGTGGTGCTGATCATCGCCGTCATGTCGGCGCTGTCGCCGGACAAGTTCCTGCGCTACTACAACTTCGAGAGCCTCACCTACCTGTTCCCGGAACTCGGCGTGCTGTCGATCGCCATGCTGGTGGCGATGATGACCGGCGGCATCGACCTGTCGATCATCGGCGTCGCCAACCTTTCGGCGATCCTCGCCGGCCTGTTCTTCCATCAGGTGATCGACCGGGCGGCGCTCTCGGCGGGCGGCGGCACCGGCTGGGTGGTGGTCGGCGTCTTCATGTCGATCGCCATCGGCGCGCTGGCCGGAGCCTTCAACGGCTTCCTGATCACCCGCCTCAGGGTGACGCCGATCCTCGCCACCCTCGGCTCGGGCCAGATCTACACCGGTATCGCGCTGGTGCTGACCGGCGGGCCGGCGATCGTCGGCTTTCCCGAGGCGTGGGACTACATCGGCAACGGCAAGCTGTTCGGATTGGCGGTGCCGTTCCTGCTGTTCGTGGCGATCGCTCTCGGCATGGCCTTCCTGCTGACCCGGACAACCTTCGGCGTCGACCTGCAACTGATCGGCACCAACCCGAAGGCCGCGGTCTACGCCGGGCTCGACCGGGCGAAGATGGTGTTCCTCTCCTACGTGCTGACCGGGACGCTCGCCTCGATCGCCGGGATCATGCTGTCGGGGCGGACCAACGCGGCGAAGTCGGACTACGGCACCTCCTACCTCCTCCAGGCGATCCTGATCGCGGTGCTCGGCGGGACCAACCCGGCCGGCGGCAAGGGTACGGTGCTCGGCGTCTCGATCGCCGTCGTGGCTCTGATGCTGCTCTCCTCCGGCTTCCAGATCCTGCGTTTCTCCAATCACCTGATCGACTTCATCTGGGGCGCCTTCCTGCTCCTGGTGATCGTCGTCAACACCTACAAGAACCGAACCCGTTGAGGGGGACCGCCCGATGTCCGCAACCATCGTCAGCCTGCGCGAGGCCCATTTCGGCGAAGCCGAGTACGAGATCGTCCGCTCCGGATCGCTCTGCGCCTCGCTCTTCCGTTTCCCCTCGGGGATCGCGGCGGTGAAGCTCGCGAACGACCGCGGCCACCTCGTGGTGCTGCCGTTCTACGGCCAGATGATCTGGGACGCGGTGTTCGACGGCGTCGATCTCGGCATGAAGGACATGTTCTCCGAGCCGCGGGCGGCTTCCGACATCGCCGGCACCTACGGCTGTTTCGCCTTCCATTCGGGCCTGCTCTCCAACGGCTGCCCGTCGCCGGCCGACCGCCATCCGCTGCACGGCGAGATGCCCTGCGCGCCGATGCAGAGCGCCCGTCTGGAGATCGGCGAGGACGCCGAAGGCGCCTATCTGGCGATCGGCGGCACCCGCGAATGGGTGATGGGCTTCGGCGACCACTATCTCGCCGAACCGCGGGTGGTGATCCGGCCGGGCACCGCACTGTTCGACATGCAGATGGGCGTGAAGAACCTCGCCTCGGCGCCGATGAACCTGATGTACATGAGCCACGTCAACTTCGCCTTCGTGGCGGGCGGGCGGATCGTCCAGGCGGCGCCGTTCGACGCGGCGCACGTGGTGGTGCGGTCGGTGGTGCCGGGGCACGTCCGGCCGAACCCCGACTATCTCGCCTTCATCGACGAACTGGCCCGCGATCCGTCGTCCTCCGCGGTGCTCGACCAGCCGGAGCGCTACGATCCGGAGCAGGTGTTCTACGTCCGCGGTTCGAAGCGCGGCGCCGACGGACTGACCCGGTCGCTGCTGGTCCGGCCGCAGGGCGACGCGCTGTCGATCGCCTGGAACCCGGACGACCAGCCGCACTGCGTCCGCTGGATCCTCTACAACGGCGATCAGCAGGTCGCCGCCTTCGCCCTGCCGTCGACCTGCGAGCCGGAAGGCTATCTGGCCGAAAAGGCGAAGGGCCACGTCCGCAGTCTGGCGCCGGGCGAGCGCGCCCACTTCTCGGTCCGCCTCGGCCATGTCGACGCGGGCGAAGCGGCGAAGGCCGAAGCCGAAATCGGAAAGTTCCGCTGACAGGGAGGACCGGTCATGTCCGGCAGAATCGCGGTGGTCGGCTCCAACATGGTCGACCTCATTTCCTACGTGATCCGCATGCCCGATCGGGGCGAGACGGTCGAGGCGCCCGACTTCCGGATGGGCTGCGGCGGCAAGGGGGCCAATCAGGCGGTGGCGGCGGCCAAGCTCGGCGCCGACGTGATGATGGTCACCCGGGTCGGCGACGACGCCTTCGCCGACAATACGATCGCCAACTTCCGCCGCCTCGGCATCGACACGAAGCATGTCGAGAAGGTGCCGGGCTGCTCCTCCGGCGTCGCGCCGATCTTCGTCGAGCCGTCGGGCGAGAACTCGATCCTGATCATCAAGGGCGCCAACGCCCATCTGACCCCGGCCGAAGTGGACCGCGCCGCCGAGGACCTGAAGCGCTGCGACCTGATCCTGATGCAGCTCGAGGTGCCGCTGGAGACCGTCTACCACACCATCGCCTTCGCCGCGGCGAACGGCATCGAGACGATCCTCAACCCGGCGCCGGCGGTGCCGCTCGATCTCGAGAAGATCTCCACCCTGACCTTCCTCACCCCGAATCAGACCGAACTCGCCCTGCTCACCGGGATGCCGGTCGGCGACGAGGCGGAGGCGGTCACCGCGGCGCGCACCCTGATCGCCCGCGGGGTGAAGACGGTGATCGTCACGCTGGGCTCGCGCGGCGCGCTCCTGGTCACCGCCGACGCGGTCGACCACATCACCCCGGTCAAGGTGACGCCGAAGGACACGACGGGGGCCGGCGACGCCTTCATCGGCTCGTTCGCCCGGTTCTACGCCGAGAGCCGCGACGTCAAGGCTTCGCTCGTCCGGGCGGCGCGTTACGCGGCGGATTCGATCACCAAGCCCGGGACCCAGACGTCCTATGCGACCGCGGAAGAGTTCGCCGCGATCGAGCGGGGCTGACGACCACCGCGGTGAGGCTCCTCGCCGCGGGCTCTCTTCCTTCTCGCATGCCTCCCGCCCCTCGCGCCGATGCTCGAGGGGCGACTTTTTTGGTGACGGGGGCGAGGGCGAGGGAAGGAAACCGCGGGCCGACCGCATCGACGATGGCGCCGGTGTCGTCCGAGGAGACACCGCCTCTTCCCTTCTCCCCTCACGGGAGAACGGAAGAGCGGCAACGCCTTTCTCGGAACCAGCCCCACGAGATCCGGCCGATGCAGAGGGCGGGATGGAGATGCCACGGACCGAAACGCCTCCTGCGCGGCCCTCTCCTCACTTCGCCGCTTCGCCGTTCCGGCCGAGGTCGGTCATCGCACGGCGATAGTCGGAATCGGCCGCCTCGATCGAACGGCCGTTGATCAGCCGCGACATCAGGGCCACCGCCACGGCGCGCGAGCGCGAGTTGAACTCGGCGGTACGGCCGGCGATCAGCGGGATCTCGTCGAGGCCGAGCTTGGCGTAGAGCTGTTGCAGCCGGCCCTGCACCGACCTGAGCGAGATGCCGCGGTGGTTGGCGATCGCCTGATCGGTGAGCCCGATGGCGATGTCGAGCAGCACCTCGTACTCGGCTTCCGAAAGTCCCTCGGTCTGGCCGGCACCGCGCTGCTGGACGCCGCGGATCTCGCGGTCGACGATGTTCTGGCCCTCGACGAAGACGCACTGGATCGAGCGGAGCAGCCGCTCCTTCGACGAGGTCTTCAGGAGATAGCCGTAGGTGGCGCAGGCAGGCACGATCTTGGTGATGCCGCGGACATAGGCCTCGTCGGCGTAGTTCGACCAGAACAGGATCGGCATGGTCGGGTCGTCGGCCCAGATCGCCTTGGCCGCCTGGACGCCGGTCTTCTTCGGCATCTGCAGATCGAGGACGATGCCCTTCGGCTCGACCTCGCGGGCCAACCGGATCGCCTGCTCGCCGTCCTCCGCCTCGACCAGCCGGGTACAGCCGAGGTCGGAGCGGGTGATGACCTCGCGGAGGAAGGAGCGGTGCAGCGCGTCGTCCTCGACGATCAGGAAGGTGCTCATCGGAGGTTGCTCATCTCTCGGGGGCTCTCCGCGGATCGGAGGCGGCGGCGTCCTCCGGCAGGATCAGTTCGAGCCGCGTGCCGACTCCACCGGTGCCCGGACCGGTCTTCAGCTCGGCGCGGATCAACGAGGCGCGGGTGCGCATGTTGCCGAGCCCGCCCATGCGACGACCACCACTCTTGGGCAGGCCGCAGCCGTCGTCCTCGACGACGATGCGGACCCGATCGTCCTCCTCGTCCTTCCACAGCCGGACTTCGATGCGCGAGGCCTCGGCATGGCGCAGCGCGTTGTTCACCGCTTCCTGAACGATCCGGTAGAGCGCCACGACGATCGCCTGGGGCAGTTCGTCGACATGGGCGCTGCCGTCCTCGACGAGGCGGAAGCCGATCGGCGGCGTCGCCGCCCCGACCGAGCGCTCGAGCAGCGATTCGACCGCCTGACAGAAGCCGAACAGCTGCAGCACCGACGGCTTGGCGTCGTCGATGATCACTCGGAGCTCGCGCACGCAGTGGTCGACGTCCTCCTGCAGCGGCTGCAACTCGTCGCCGCGCAGCGCGGCGCGGCCGCCGAGCCGCTTCAGATGACGGGCGATGCGGGTGAGATCGGCCAGCGTCTGGTCGTGCAGGTCCATGCCGATCGCCTGACGGGCGTATTCGAGCTCCTCGGTGAGCCGCAGCGCGCCGATCCGGAGGCCCTCGGCGCGGGCCTCGGCCTCGACCTGGCGCAGCTCGCGCTCCTTGGCCAGTTCACCCTGTTGGAGGGCGAAGATGTAGGAGGAGAGGATGTCGGCGACGATCCGGGCGTTCTCCAGATGCGTGGCGCCGTAGGAGCCGATCTCCTGGGTGGAGAACGACAGCGCGCCGATCAGCCGGCCCTCGACCTTCAGCCCGACGTGCAGACGCGAATGAAGGCCCGCGGCGAAGATCGGGGTGGAGAAGGCGCCGTCGAAGTGGAAGCGCGGATCGGTCTGGGCGTCGTCGGTGACGATGTGGTCGACGGTGGAGGTGAAGAGGTCGCGGATCGGGCTGACGTCGACCGGCTTGGTGGCGGTGGTCGAGGCGTCCCATTCGGTGTGCAGCCCGGTCTCGTAGGCGGTCACCGTGTCGTGGTCGGGATTGAGCAGGGCGACGTCGAGATGGTCGTGCGGCACCAGGTCGCGCACCACCGAGGACGCCGCCTGAATCACCGCGCGGAACTCGAGCTGTCCGGCAACCGCCCGGAGGATCGCCAGGATCTGCGCCAGATCGATGAATCGGTTGGGCCCCGGCATCGCGTCCCGTCCTCCGAAGGGCGAAGGTCGCACGCTCGCGGAGAGGGCGGAAGCGGATATTCCCCGACGCCGTTGCGGGAACCCGCAATTCCGTTTCGCTCTTCGACGTTGGCGCCCCCCTCCGGCCATGGGACAGTCGGGACAGGCTCACCAAGAACCGAGATCAACGAGGGGCCGGGGGAAACATGGCCGTCGCCGAATACACCATTCTCGATCCGAGGATGCGCGGGCTCGTTCTGCCCGGCGCCCATCTCGAGCGACTGCACACCGGTTCGTTGTGGGCGGAGGGGCCGGTCTGGTTCCCGGCCGGCGATTACCTGCTGTGGTCCGACATTCCCACCGCCCGCACCTATCAGTGGGTGCCGGAACTCGGGGTCAGGGTCTACGATCACCGCTCGATGAACGCCAACGGCAACACCCGCGATCCTCAGGGCCGGCGCATCGCCTGCCGCCACCTCAGCCGCTCGGTGGTCCGCTTCGAGCCGGACGGCTCGGTCACCACGCTGGCCGATGCCCACGAGGGACGCCGGCTCAACTCGCCGAACGACGTGGTGGTCGCCTCCGACGGCGGCGTCTGGTTCACCGATCCGACCTACGGCATCCTCTCCGACTACGAGGGCAAACGCTCGGATCCGGAGCAGGACGGCTGTTTCGTCTACCGGATCGATCCGGAGACGGGCGCGGTCGAGGCGAAGATCCGCACCATGAAGAAGCCGAACGGCCTCGCCTTCTCGCCCGACGAGACGGTCCTCTACGTCGCCGACAGTTCTCTCAGCCACGACGACGACGGCTTCCACCACGTGCTGGCCTTCCCGGTCGGCGCGAACGCCGCGCTCGGCAGTCCGCGGGTGTTCGCGGTGATCGAAGCAGGCGTGCCGGACGGCCTCCGGGTCGACGAGTTCGGCAACGTCTGGGTGAGTTCGGCCCGCGGCGTCGAAATCTACGCCACCGACGGCACCCATCTCGGTTTCCTGCACGTGCCGGAAACCGTCGCCAACCTGACCTTCGGAGGCGCCAAGAACAACCGACTGTTCATCACGGCGACGACCTCCGTCTACGCCGTCCACACGGCGGTTCGCGGGGCGGTCTGAAACCACCCCGCCGGAAGCGAAGAAACTCCAACGACATCAAAAGGGAGCGAGACATGAGCAACGACGAGACGATCCGCGGCGGCGCCCGCAGAGACTTCCTCAAGGGCATCGCGCTCGGTTCGGCGGCGCTCGGCGCGGCCGGCGCCGGCCTCTTCGCCGACGTCGACACCCGCACCGGCACGATCGGCACGACCGCCGCCAAGGCCGCCGGCCCGACCAAGATGGCCTTCATCCAGTGGCAGCCGCACACCGTCTCCTCGGCCTGGTCGAAGGGCATCGAGGAAGTGCTGAAGACCCAGCAGACCATCGACTACCGTCTGCTCGACGGCCAGAACAAGGTCGAGGTCCAGGTCAGCCTGATGGACACGCTGATCAACGAAGGCGTCGCCACGATCTTCCTGCAGCCGATCGACAGCGTCGCCCTCGCCCCCTCGATCGCCAAGGCCAAGCGGGCCGGCATCGCCGTCATCACCCTCAACATCGACGCGACCGAAGCCCACGCCGCCCACGTCGAGATGAACCACTATTACGGCGCCATGGACATCGCCAAGGTGTTCGGCGACAAGCTCGGCGGCAAGGGCGAGGTGGCGATCCTCAACGCGCCTCCCGGCATCATCATCCGCGACCAGCGCACCAACGGCTTCGTCGACGGCCTGAAGAAGCATCACCCGGGGATCAAGATCGTCGCCGACCAGTCGGCCGACTGGTCGCGCAAGAAGGCGCAGGACGTCATCACCACCCTGCTCGCCGCCAACCCGAACCTCGCCGGCGTCTACGGCGTCAACGACTCGATGGCGCTCGGCGCGGTCGACGTCGCCAAGGCCAAGGGCCTGATCGGCAAGCTGGTGATCTTCGGCAACGACGGCGAGAAGGACGCGCTCGAGTCGATCGAGAAGGGCGAACTGACCGGCACCCAGTACACCGACGTGTTCCAGCAGGGCCGTTTCGCCGCCGCCGCCGCGACGGTCCTGGCCACCGGCCTGGTGCCTGCGACCGCGTTCAAGCAGCAGGGCAAGCTCCTGATGCCCTACGTGATCGCCACCAAGGAGACCGTCGGCACGATCCAGCCGTCGCAGCGCTGGTGAGTTCGGTCCACAAGGTCACGAAGGCCGCGGCGGCTCCCGCCGCGGCCTCCCGTTCCTCGAGAGCTGCGACGACGCGATGACAGCCCGATCAGCCACATTCGCCCTCCTGGCCTTCTTCGCGGCGACCTTCGCCTTCTTCTGCGTCGCCGCCCCCCGCTTCGCCACCGCCTCCAACATGGAGAACCTGATGAGCGGGTTCTCCTTCGTGGCGATCCTGGCGATCGGCCAGTCGTTCCCGATCCTGCTCAGAGGCATCGACCTGTCGGTCGGCGCGATCGTCGCGCTCGCCGGGATGATCGTCTTCGACCTGGAACTGATCTTCCATCTTCCGGGGCCGGTGATCCTGGTGGCGGCACTCGCCGCCGCGACGCTCGCCGGGGCGCTGAACGGCTGGATGGTGGTCCGCCTGAAGCTGCAGCCGTTCATCGCGACGCTCGCCACGCTCGCCGCCTATCGCGGCCTCGTCTATTCGATCTCCGGGCGCCAGCTGGTGCCGGGCCTGTCGACGACCCCGATCCGCAATCCCTGGATCACCGGGCTCGAGACCTATTTCGACCTCGGCACCACTCTCGGCCTCTCCGACTGGGTGACGCTGCCGTGGTTCCCGCTCGGCTTCTTCGTGATGCTCGCGGTGCTCGCGGCGTTCCACTTTCTGCTCGGGTCGACCCGCTTCGGCCGCAGCCTCTACACGGTCGGCGGCAATCCGGAAGCCGCCCGCCTCGCCGGCATCGACACGGGGCGGGTGACCCTCGCCGCCTATGCGATGTCGGGCTTCTGTGCCGGCCTCGCCGCGCTGCTGCTGGTCGCCCGCCTGACCACCGCCACCGAAGCTCTGGGGACAGGCATGGAGATGTCGGCGATCGCCGCGGCGGTGATCGGCGGCGTCAGTCTGGCCGGCGGCATCGGCTCGGTGATCGGCCCGGTGATCGGCGCCTTCCTGCTCGGCACGATCCTGATCGGCCTGACCCTGCTCGGCATCTCCCAATACGTCCAGCAGATCCTGACCGGCGCCATCCTGCTCGCCGCGGTCGGTTACGACCGGATCCTCGTCGTGCGCCGCCGCCGGCGGCTCGAAGCCAATCTCGCCGAGGAGACGCGCGCATGACCACGCCACTGATCGAGGGCCGTGGCCTCGGCCGCATCTACGGCACGCTGACGGCGCTCGCCGATGCCGATTTCCGGGTGATGCCGGGCGAGGTCCGCGGTCTCGTCGGATCGAACGGCGCCGGCAAGTCGACGCTGATCAAGATCCTGACCGGCGCCGTCGCGCCGACCTCCGGCACCGTCTCGGTGATGGGCGAAGAGGTGAGGCTCGGCGACCCCAGCGAGATGATCCGCCGCGGCGTCGCCTGCATCTACCAGCATTCGAACCTCGCTCCGGCGATGAGCGTGATGGACAACGTCTACCTCGGCCGCCAGCCGACCGGCCGCTTCGGTCGGGTCAACCGGACGAGGCTCGAGGCCGACACCCGCGCATTGATGGCCAGGCACGGCATGGAGATCGATCCGCTGGCGACCGTCGGCAACCTGCCGACGGTGAAGCAGAAGGAGGTCGAGATCCTCAAGGCGCTGGCCCTCGACGCCCGCGTGCTGCTGATGGACGAGCCGACCGGCTGGCTGTCGGCCGCCGACGTCACCCGTCTGCACCGGACGATCCGCACGCTGAAGGCGTCGGGCGTCGGCATCGTCTACATCTCGCACATGCTCGACGAGATCTTCGCGGTCTGCGACACGCTGACCGTGATGCGCGACGGCCGGGTGATCGCCGAGCGCGACATCGCCGAGACCACCCGTCCGAAACTCGTCGAGCTGATGGTCGGCGAGAAGCTCGCCCGCGACAGCGCGGCGGCGGCGCACGAGGCGCGGCGGCCGCGCGGCACCGGCGAAGTGCGGCTGGCGGTCGACGGTCTCGGCAAGACCGGCGTGTTCCGCGACGTCTCCTTCGATCTCCATGCCGGTGAGATCCTCTGCGTCACCGGACTGATCGGCTCGAAGCGGACCGAACTGATGCGGGTGATCTTCGGCGCCGACCGGGCCGACGCCGGCTCCGTCGAAGTCGACGGACGTGCGGTCGCCTTCCGCTCGCCGGGCGAGGCGATGGCGGCGGGGATCGGCTTCGTGCCGGAGGACCGCCACCGCGACGGACTGATGCTCGGCCTGTCGATGACCGACAACCTGATCATGTCGACGATTCCCCGGGTCTGCCGCTCGGTGTTCCTCGACCGCACCAAGGTCGCGGCGACGGCGAAGCGGCTGGTCTCGGACCTCGCCATCCAGCCGCCGGACACCGACAAGGCGGCGCGCCTGTTCTCCGGCGGCAACCAGCAGAAGATCCTGGTCGGCAAGTGGCTGAACCTCGGGCCGAAGATCCTGATCCTCGACGAGCCGACGGTCGGCGTCGACGTCGGCGCCAAGGCCGAGATCTACGCGATCCTACGCGCCCAGCGCGATGCCGGCGCGGCGATCCTGGTGGTCTCCTCCGACCTCGAGGAGGTGGTGACCGTCGCCGACCGGATCGCGGTGATGGTGTCGGGGCGGATGGTGGCGATCCACGACGCCGACGCGATCGACCGGACCCGTCTCATCGAAGAAATCGGAGGTGCGGCATGACCGCTCTCGTCCCGACGCTCGGGCGTCGCCTCGCACCTCACGCGCTGCCGCTGGCGATGTTCGCGATCGTCGTCGCCTTCGCGATCTCCGAACCGGCCTTCCTGAAGCCGGACAACCTGATCGGCATCGTCCGGCAGGTGGCGATCACCGGGATCATGGCGGTCGGCATGACCTTCGTGATCATGACCGGCGGCATCGATCTGTCGGTCGGCCCGGTGCTGGCGCTGTCCGGGGTGATCGCCTGGTTCAGTCTCGATGCCGGCGCACCGCTCCTGGTCGGCATCGCCGCCGGCCTGTCGGTCGGTCTCGTCGTCGGGGTGCTGAACGGCCTGATCATCGCCCGGATCGAGCTGCCGCCGATCATCGTGACGCTCGCGATGCTGTCGATGGTGCGCGGCGCGGCGCTGATCATCGGCGGCCCCGACCTGCACCAGATCCGCGGCCAGGAAGCCTATGCGGCGATCGGCTCGGGGAACTTCCTCGGCCTGCCGATCTCGGTGCATCTGTTCGCGCTGGTGACGCTCCTGATGATCTTCGTCCAGAAGGCGACGCCGCTCGGCCTGCTGGTGGCGGCGATCGGCGAGAACGAGCGGGCGGCGCGACTCTCCGGCCACCGCACGCGGCTGACCAAGACGGCGCTCTACGCGATCTGTGGCGTGGGCGCGGCGATCGCCGGGATCGTCCAGTCGTCGCAGGTGCACACCGCTTCGGCGACCTACGGCGAATTCGGCACCGAACTCGACGTGATCGCCTCGGTGGTGCTCGGCGGCACCAGCCTGATGGGCGGCAACGGTTCGATCGCCCGGACGATCCTCGGGGTGATGTTCCTCGGCATCATGAACAACGGGATGAACATCCTGAACGTGCCGATCGACATCCAGCTGATCGCCAAGGGCGCGATCATCGCCCTGTCGCTGGCGCTCAGCGAAGCCAAGGGGTGAGGCGGGTTCGCCTCCCCCTTCCCCTGCCCTTCCTGCCCCACGCCTGCCGTGCCCCCCGCGACGACCGGCCGCCCCTCGTGGGGCGCCGGCGGCGGACGGACGGCCCGCCGGGCGCTCCGGCGATCGGGAGACGAGGGACGACGACCGGCCACGGCTCGGTGCGGCGACCGCGAGGCTCGGCGTCTCCGACGCGATCGGGCTTGGTTCCGACGCCAGGAAATGATAGGGCCGGCACGCGACATCCGCCGCTCCATCGACACGTGAGACCATGGCCGCCTTGTTCGACACACTGACGTCGCTGCTGTCCGGAAAGCAGGGCGGACTCCTCCGGCGCCTGATCCAGGAACAGGGTCCCCGCCACTGGCGCGGTTATGCCGCCGCCTTCGGCTGCATGGCGGCGATCGCGGCGACGACCTCGCTCTCCGCCTGGCTGATGCGGGACGTCATCAACAAGGTCTTCATGGACCGCACCCCGGGGGCGGTGTGGTGGCTGTCGGCGGCGGTCCTCGGGATCTACGTGGTCAAGGGTCTGTCGACCTACGGCCAGCAGGTGCTGCTGTCCAGGATCGCCAATGCGATCGTCGCCGACGTCCAGCGCCGGATCTTCCGTCACGTCCTGGAGATGGACGTGCCCTACGTGTCGGCGCGGCATTCCTCGGAGTTCATCGCCCGCCAGAGCTTCGTCGCCTCGTCCTGCGGTCAGGTGTTGAACACCCTGATCACCACGGTCGGCCGCGATCTCCTCTCGGTGATCGGCCTGCTCGGCGTGATGGTCGCCCAGGATCCGGTGATGTCGCTGATCGGTCTGGCGGTGATGCCGTTCTCGGTGGTCGGGGTGCAGAAGCTCGGCCGCCGCGCGAAGAAGATCATGATGACCGGCTACGACCGGGCGCTGGAAGTCGTCGAGGCGACCCAGGAGACGGTCCAGGGCTTCCGGCTGGTCAAGGCCTTCGCGCTCGAGGACCACATGCGCAAGCGCGCCGAATCCTCGATCCGGCAGGTCGAGGAGACCTCCAACAAGCTCGCCCGGGTCGGTGCCCGGTCGACCCCGCTGATGGAGAGCCTCGGCGGCTTCGCGATCGCCGGCGTGATCCTCTACGGCGGCTGGCGGGTCGGCGTCGACGGTTCGACGCCCGGCACCTTCTTCTCGTTCATCACCGCGCTGCTGCTGCTCTACGAACCGGCGAAGCGGCTGGCCCGGGTGCACGTCGATCTGACCGGCGCGATGGTCGGCGTCGGCATCTTCTACGACTTCCTCGACGAACCGGCCCGCGAGCGCGAACCGCCGGAGACGCCCGACCTGCGGGTCGGGGCCGGCCGGATCGCCTATTCCGGCGTGCGCTTCCACTACCGGCCGGAGGAAGAGGTGCTGCGCGGCCTCGATCTGGTCGCCGAGGCCGGCCGGACGACGGCGCTGGTCGGCGCCTCGGGCGGCGGCAAGTCGACGATCCTGGCTCTGTTGCTGCGCTTCTGGGAGCCGACCGAGGGCACCATCACCGTCGACGACCAGTCGATCGACCGGGTGACCCGGCGCTCCCTGCGGTCGTCGATCGCCTTCGTCAGTCAGGACGTGGTGCTGTTCAAGGGGACGATCTACGACAACATCGCCCTCGGGCGGCCCGGTGCGACCGAGGCCGAGGTGATCGAGGCGGCGAAGGCGGCCTATGCCCACGACTTCATCTGCGGGTTCCAGGACGGCTATCGCTCGACGGTCGGCGAAAACGGCATGCAACTCTCGGGCGGGCAGCGCCAGCGGATCGCGATCGCCCGGGCGATCCTCAAGGACGCGCCGATCCTGCTGCTCGACGAGGCGACCGCGGCGCTCGACACCGAGAGCGAGCGGGCGATCCAGGATGCGCTGGAGCGCCTGTCGCACGGCCGCACCACGCTGGTGATCGCGCATCGGCTGCAGACGATCCAGCGGGCCGACAAGATCTGCGTGATCGAACACGGCGTCGTCGCCGAAGCCGGCCGGCACGAGGAGCTGCTGGCACTCGGCGGCCGCTATCGGCGGCTGCACGACGTCCATTTCCGGACGGAAACGACCTGACGCCGCGGGGCGGGAACGAGCGATCATGGCGGCCATCGGCGACTATCTGAGGATCCTGCGCTCGGGTGTCTTCGAACACGCGGAATACGCCCGACTGCACCTCGGCAGCCGCCTCCTCGCGCCCGTCGCCATCCTCCACTATCTCGCCCGCGGCGAAGCGGCGGGGCTGCGGCCGACGCCGTTCTTCGACCCGGAGCATCGGCGCCGGGCGATCGGCAATCGGGCGGTCGGCAACCTCTTCGCCGATTTCCTCGCCCGCGACGACGACGTCGGCGCCTGTGCCGAGTTCGACGCCGCCTGGTATCGGGCGGCCGATCCCGACGTGAAGACGTCCGGCCTGTCGGCGTGGTGGCACTGGCACCGGATCGGACGGCGGGCGCTGCGGGATCCCGGCCCGGACCTCTCGATCGCCTTCGTGTTGACCGCCTACCACAAGAAGCCGAAGCGGCTGATGCGCAGCCTGCTCGAACTGTTCGAGCGCCGCCGCGGCCGGAACGGCCGCCGCCCGCCCCTGAGCCTTGCCGAGCACGTCGCCAACCGGGACGCCTTCAAGGCGTCGATCGCCTTCGAGGTCGTGGCGAGCCGCGAAGGCCGCGGCCACACCGACCTCGTCTTCGTGCAGACCTCGGGCCGGCATCCGAAGGCGCTGCACGCCGAAGACCGCACCTACGACCTGTTGCTCGACTACTACTGCGCTCCGATCGAACCGCCGCCGCCGGCCGACCACGTGGTGCGCCAGAACGGCACCAAGGTGACGGCGATCGCCGAGATCCTGCGTCGATGCCCGGATCTCCTGTTGCGTTACGAGCGGGTGCTGTTCCTCGACGACGACATCGACATCGATGCAGTGAGGATCGGCCGGTTCTTCGAGATCATGGCCGAGGACGGTCTCGACCTCGCCCAGCCGGCGCTGAGCGAACGATCGACCACCGCTTTCCCGGTGCTCGCCCGGGTCGACGGCAGCCGGCTGCGCCATCTCGACGCGGTCGAGATCATGATGCCGGCGTTGTCTCGGCGGGCGCTGGAAGTCGCCGCACCGATCTTCGACATGGGCGTCAGCGGCTATGGCGTCGACCTGCGGATCGGCCTGGCGGTCCGCGAGCGTTTCGGCGAGACGGTGGCGATCGTCGACGAGGTGGTCGGCGAGCACCTGACCCCGGTCGATCGAGAGGGCGGCGCCTACTACACCTTCCTCGCCGCCCACGGCATCGATCCGCTGGTCGAACTATGGGTGTTGACCGGAGAGGCTGGGATCCGGTCGGCCATCCGGGAGCACCGAGCCGGCTGATGCGGTACGACGCGACGGCGTCGAGGGCGATCGGAGGCAGGCTCGGCTCATCGGTCATCCGGTCGTTCCGAACCCGGACGGTCTGCCCTCCCTCGCGGCCGACCATGTCACTGTCGGTTCGAACCGTATCTCGCACCGAAACGTCGAGCCGAAGACTCGGCGTCCGTTGTGCCGAAGAACATCGCGATCACCAGCGGCACCTTCGACTTCCTCGCATTCGCGGCCACACCGTGAAGCACACTCGCCCGCCGATAGTTTCCGAGACAGGACCAGATCACTTCGCTGCGGGCCCTAGTATCCCGTCCCGCAAATGACTTTACAAAGAATTGCGGAAGGAGGATGATTC